>CAKPLT010000004.1 GCA_934167755.1 uncultured Clostridia bacterium | reverse complement strand
GGAATCGAACCGGCACGGTTTATTCAACCGCAGGATTTTAAGTCCTGTGCGTCTGCCAGTTCCGCCACATCTGCATATGTTATAAACTGGCATTTGTCTTACGACAAGATTTATTATAATATGTTTATGGGAATTTGTCAATACAAAAATTAAAAAAAGTCAAAAAAATATCTAAAAGAACTTAAAAAACAAGAAACAAAAGTATAGACAATTAAAATCTTCTAGTGTATACTGATAATGTATTTTTAGAAAAGAGGAATATTAAATGAAAATATTAAAAAATGAATTAAAAACTGAATTAAACATTAGAACAGAAAAAGATTTTCCACAAAAAGGAATAGAATTTATAGATATAATGCCATTAATAATACAAAAAGAAACATTCAATGAAATAATAGAAAAATTTGTAACAGAAATAAAAGAAAAGAAAATTGACTATATAGTAGGGCCAGAGGCAAGGGGATTAATATTAGGAGCAGCAATTGCAAAAGAACTAAATATTGGGTTTATACCAATAAGAAAAGCTGGAAAATTACCACCAACAACAGTAGAAAAGCAATTTGAATATGAAAAAGAATATGGAAAAGACAAATTAGAGTTGCCAAAATTAGTAAATGAAGAATATAAAGGAAAAAGAATATATATCGTAGACGATATATATGCAACAGGAAATACAATGAAAGCTATAAAACAGACAATAGAGGAAATTGAAGGAATAGTTGCAGGTGAAGGGGTAATAATTAATATAGTGGAATTAAATAATGATAAAAATATATTTTCTTTAATAGATATTAATGAAGAATAAAAATTATAAAGGAGATAAAATTATGGTAGAGATTGAAAATCTAAAGAGATTAGCGAATGAAAATAGAAAAAGAATAGTTAGAATGATACATGATGCAAAAGCAGGACACCCAGGAGGTTCATTGTCTGTTATAGATATGTTAACTGCTATATATGAAATGGATGTAGATTTTAATTCAGAAAAGCGTAGTAAAGTAGTTTTATCAAAAGGGCATACTGTACCAGCACAATATGCTGAATTATGCTCAAAAGGAATAATTCCAGAAGAGGAATTGAGTACATTTAGAAAAGTTAATTCAAGATTACAAGGTCATCCATATACAGGGACAATTCCTGAAGTTGACGCAACAACAGGACTATTAGGACAAGGACTTTCAATAGCGGTTGGAATGGCTATAGCAAAGAAAAATAATAATGATAATCATCATGTATATGCTATACTCGGAGACGGAGAGATGCAAGAAGGCCAAATATGGGAATCTTTACTACAAGCAGCACATTATAAATTAGACAATTTGATTGTTGTAATAGATTACAATAAATTATCTTCATTTGATAATGTAAATGAATCAATGAATTTAGAACCATTAGTTGAAAAAATTAAGGCATTTAATTTCCATATGATAGAAATTGATGGAAATAATATGGAACAGGTAGTAGATGCTTTAAATGAAGCATTTACTATAAATGATAAACCAATTGCAATAATTTCAAATACTATAAAAGGAAAAGGTATATCATTTATGGAAAATAATCCTAAATGGCATAGTGGTGCAATCTCTAATGAAGAATATGAAATAGCAATGAAAGACTTGGACGGAACAGAGGAGGAATAAGAATGTATTATAAAGAAGTGTGTTTAAGAGATAAAATAGGCGAATTTTTATGTGAGTTTGCTGAAAATGATAGCAGAATTTATGTTATTGATAGTGATTTAGCCAAATCAACTAAAACATTAATTTTTAAAGAAAAGTTTCCAAATAGATTTATAGAAGTTGGGATTGCAGAAGCAAGTGCAGTATCAATTGCAGAAGGACTTGCTTCAGAAGGGCAAATACCATTCTATGTTAATTTTGCAACATTTGTAACTGGAACTGCATGGACACAAGTGCGTCAATCAGCATATGCAAACTCAAATGTAAAATTAATAGGAACATATGTTGGAATGGACAATGGACCTGATGGAGCTTCACATCATGCAAACGAGGATATAGCTCTTATGAGAATGATTCCAAATATGAAAATATTAGTTCCTTCAAATGTTAAAGAATTAAAACAAGCAATAAAAATTGCTATTGAATATGATGGCCCAGTATATGTTAGAGCTACAAGAGATGTTGTACCAGATGTAGATTTAGAACAAAATGTAGAAATGGGAAAATCTATTGTTGTTAAAGATAACGGGAACGATTTTGCATTAATATATGAAGGAACGACAGCAGGATTAGCATATAAATCTTTTGAAACTTTAAAAGAAAAAGGATATAAAGGAAAACTTGTAAATATATTCTCAATAAAGCCAATAGATATTGATTTAATAAATAATTTAGCATCAAATGTTGGAGGAATAATTACTTTAGAAAATCATTCAATTATAGGAGGTCTTGGTGGTGCAATTGCTGAAATAATTGCTCAAAAAAATACACATGCACCAATTAAATATGTGGGAGTAGGAGATGTATTTACAGAGTCAGGCAAAGCAGTAGATGTTAAAACAAAATATGGATTAAATGTGGATAATGTAGTAGAAAAGGTACAAGAAATTCTAAAAAAAGAAAAGTGATTTGATTATAAGAATAAAAAAAGCGAAAAATAATTTAATTAACTTACAGTTTTTTAATCTTTCTTCGCTTTTATGTTTTTTTATTTATAGAAATCTCTATCTTGGAACCTTATATAATATGGCTTAATATCAGGCAACAAATCTTTAAAATAAACCATAGAACCATCAACTTGTTGAACTTTTAAATTTGGATAAGTTTTAATCATTATTTTATCACTAAAAATTGTATCAGATAATTTTTTTCTAAAAGTACTTTCATTTATTTTGTTATTAAGTTCAACAATAATAGTTTTATTTTTTACATCTAAATTATTATTTGCAATCATTCTAATTGTGAATAAATCAATAGCAAAAGCTGAAATAATACAATCAAAAATGATAAAAACAGTAATTACATATATGATTGTTTTGGTTAATTTAATATTTACTTTTTTAAGAATATAAGCTAAAAGGCGTCTGATATGAGGGTGTATAACCTTCATTAAAAATATTGCTAATATTCCCCAAAAAATTGAATAGTAAAAACATATTCTACCATTTATATTTAGTGGCATATTCGAATAGTCCCACCATTTTACATGTAAAATCAACTCACCAATTAAACTAATCAAGTATTCTGTTACAGAACCAATTAGGAAACCACCTACAAATAGGGTCATTCTATTTTTCATAAAATATTGTAAAAATATTATCATTATAACTGCACCAATTCCATAAATACTACAAAATGGTCCATAAAGAAAGCTTTGTCTGCATTCTAAAACTCCATATCTTACTAGTGCAAATATTGTTTCTATTATATATCCAGCAACACTATAAATTATAAAGTATATTAATACTTCCCATAATTTCATTTTTGGTGATGCTATAAATTGTATTTCTTTTTTAAACCTTTTTTCCATATATTATTCCTCTTTTATTTTATAAAAATATTTTACAGTATTTTTTATAAAATGGCAAATATTTTTTTTGTTTTTTGAAAGTTTGTAAAATAAAATCAAATAAATATCATTTTAAAGTTTTACAAGGTATTTTGAATTTGTTTTTACAAATTTAAAATAGCAGAGCGTCCGCAGTAAAAAGATAAAATGATATTTATTTGATTTAGTAGTTAAAACAAAATTCACACCTAATATCTAAATAACATAAAATATACCAAAAAGAAAAAGAGGTGAGAAAATGTCAAAATTTATAATACAGGGAGGAAAAAAATTAGAAGGAGAAGTAAAAATATCAGGTTCAAAGAATGCAGCATTACCAATAATTGCAGCAACTATATTAATACAAGGAAAAACTATATTATATAATGTTCCCAATATTCAAGATGTTCAAACAATGTTTGAAATTATAAAAGACATAGGTGGAAAGGTAATAAAGAAGAATAACAAAATAATTATAGATACAAGTAAAATACATACATATGAAATATCAGAAGAGTTAATGAGAAAAATGAGGTCGTCTGTAATACTAGCAGGTGCAATAATAGGAAAATATCATAAAGCAAATTTTTCATATCCAGGAGGGTGCGAAATTGGAGCAAGACCGATAGACTTACATTTAAAAGGTTTTGAAAAATTAGGAATAACTATAAAAGAAGAATATGGAGAAATAATTTGTAACACAGAAAAAATAGAAGGAACATCAATAAATTTAGATTTTCCAAGCGTAGGAGCAACAGAAAATATTATATTAGCAGCATGTTTAGCAGAAGGAACAACAATACTAACAAATGCGGCAAAAGAACCAGAAATTGAGGATTTAGTAAAATTTTTAAATAAGGCAGGAGCAAAAATAAAGGGAGTAGGTACAGATAAATTAGAAATTATAGGTGTAAAAAAACTGTCAGAAATAAGTTATAACATAATGCCAGATAGAATAGAAGCAGGAACATATTTAGTTGCATGTGCAATAACTGGAGGAAATGTAAAAATAACACATGCAAATCCAGAACATATAGAACCAATATTAAATAAATTAGAAGAATCAGGTTGTGTTTTAAACATTGGAAAAAATCATATAGAGATGAAAGCGCCTAAAAGAATAAAAGCGGTAGATATAAAAACAATGCCATATCCAGGATTTCCAACAGATATGCAATCAATATTTGGAGCATTACTTTCAACTGCAAAAGGTACATCTATAATAACAGAAAATATTTTTGAGAATAGATATAAATATGTACAAGAATTAAATAGAATGGGAACTAAAATAAAAGTTGAAGGCAGGACAGCTGTGATAAAAGGGACAAAGAGAATTCAAGGAGCAAATGTTGTTGCATCAGATTTAAGAGGTGGTGCAGCACTTATAATAGAAGCACTTATAGCAAAAGGAGTGACACAAATTGATAATGTTCACTATATATTAAGAGGATATGAAAAAATAGATGAAAAACTAAGAGGATTAGGGGCAAAAATTATTTTTGAAAAATAATATATATTAATATATTAGGGCAAGATTGTCAGTTACGATTCATAGTCCTTAAAAATATTGTATCTGTTGGGGCCTTCCTGGATAATTATATATATTTGAGTTTTTGTCCTGTTCATTACATTCAAAAAGAAAATCTACCATAAAAAACTGAGCCTCCCTCACTCAGGCTAAAAATGTATATATGTATATGATTTTAAACATTTTCTCGGTTCAATGCGCAACATAAAAATTTCTTAAATAAATTTATGGCCCCCTTCCACTTAGTCCTCACTTCGCTCGACGTGAACACTTTCCATAAATTTATTTAAGAAATTCTAATATTGCTCCAATCACATTCGAAAAGTTTAAAATCATATACATATATACATTTTTTTCGTGAGCATTCTTCAGTTTTTTATTTAAGATTTTCTATTTTTTACTCCAATTAAACGGACTAAAACTCAAATATATATAATTACCCAGGAAGGTCCCCAACAGATACAATATTTTTAAGGACAGTGAATCATAACGATTGTCCTAATTTTTTTTGTGAAAAATTTGAAAAAACTATAGCAAAAAACATATAAAGTGTGATAAAATAAAAAAGGTAAAAAATGCCTGCAAAATATAAAAACACAAAGGAAGTGATGAAAAGGTGTCTGTTCAAAAAAGCAAAATAAAAAATAAAACACAAAATAGACCGATAAATAAAATTAATAAGCAAAGAGAAATAGAACAAAGAAAAAGAAAAAAGAGAAAAACAAAATTAATTATTATGCTAATAACAATAATAATAGTATGCATAATAGCTTATATATCAACATCACCAACTTTAAAAATAAAAAAAATATCAATAAAAGGAAATGAACAATTAACAAAAGAGAAAGTACAAGAAATTGCAGGAATAAAAACAGGAGATAACATATTTTTTAAAATAGGAAAAGTACTAGAAGCAAAATTGGAACAGAATGGATGTGTAGAAGAAGCAAAAGTTAGAAAGATATATCCAAATACAGTTGAAATCGAATTAACAGAAAGAAAAAAACAATTCCAGATAAAAACAGAAACAGAAAATTATATATATATAGATGAACAAGGATATATAGTAGGAAATTCTACAGAAAAATTAGGATTACCAACAATAATAGGAATGAGCATAAAAGAAACAGAGATAAACAGCATAAAGAGATTAGAAGAAAAAGATTTAAACAAAATGGAAAATATATTGCAAATCTTAGATGAATGCAAAAAAATTGAAATTGTAGATAAAATAACCGAAATAAATGTAGAAAGCGAATATCTAGTAAAATTAGAAAATGAAGGAATAATAATTAATTTAGGAGATTCATATGACTTAAAAAATAAAATGTATTATGTAAGTGCTATATTAAAACAAGAAAAGGAAAATCAAGGAACAATATATGTTAATGGGAATTTAAATGAAGGTTTTCTACCATATTTTAGTGCAAAATAATTTTACAATTAAACAAACTGAAAGAAAGGAATGGAACATTATGAATAAAAAAGTTATCAGTTTAATATTAGGGCTAATGTGTGTATTATTATCATACGGAATTGCGGTACAAATAAAAACAATAAATGAAACAGAATCTACGATAAGTACAAATGCAAAAGAAAATGAGCTTAGAGATGCTGTATTAAAATCAAAAGAAAAATATGATAATTTGTATTCAGAATTAGAAGATGCAGAAAATAAATTAGAAACAGAAAGAACAAATGCAACACAAAACAATACTGAATTAACTGAATTAGAAAGTAAAATAAAAGATGGAAATAAAATATTGGGGTTAACAGAAGTTACAGGAAATGGATTGGTAATTATAATAAATGATAATCAGGATATTTCATTAAACAATTGGTTTGCAGACCCTAATTTATTATTAGTTCATGATACAGACTTAATTAGAGTAGTAAATGAACTGAAAAATGCAGGAGCAGAAGCAATATCCATAAATGAACAAAGACTAGTAACAACATCTGCCATAGAATGTGATGGAAATATAATAAAAGTAAATGGAGAAAAAATAGGTGCACCATTTACAATTAAAGCTATAGGGTTACCAGAAGTTTTAATAAATGTAGATAGGGTGGGCGGATATTTAGATTATTTGAAAGATGCACCAAGATATTTAAAAGTCTCTGTAGAAAAAATGACAGATAAAAAAAACATAACAATTCCTAAATATACAGGAGTAATAAAATTTCAATATGCAACAAGTAAATAAATTCGAAGTATAACTTTGAAAGGAATGTGAAAAATGAAAATTAAAGTTAGCAAGGAAAAAGTAGTAATGTCAATTACAATTGGAATTGCATGTTTTGCATTAATGCTTGTAATGTTTATGCAATTTAAAGTTGTAAAACAAACTGATATAACAGCAATAGAAACAATGAGAGAATCTGAATTGAGATTAGAGTTATCAAGTTGGAATGAAAAATATAATGAATTAAATGAAAAATATGAGGAAGTTTCTTCTAAAATACAAGAATATAAAAACGAGAAGGAATCTGATGCGCAAACGGCTCAATTATTAGAACAAGAATTAGAACAATTAAGCGAAAATCTTGGGAAAACTGATGTTGAAGGTGAAGGAATAGTGATACAAATAACAGATAAAGGTGGAGAACAGCTTTCAGAAGATGTACAAGTAGAAAGTATATCATCAACAGATCTTTTAACAATAATAAATGAACTATTTGGAGCGGGAGCAGAAGCAATATCACTAAATGGACATAGAATTACAGCAATGTCTGCTATTTATGAAATTGGAACAGAATTTTTAAAAGTAAATGGAGAAAAAATATCATCACCATATGTTATAAATGCAATAGGAAATTCAGATTATCTAAAAAGTGCTGTATCTGGAAAAGGTGGAGGCGTAGATGATTTAAAAGAATTAGGACATGAAACAAGTGTTGATACAAGTAAAAAAATCAAAATAGATAAATATGAAAAAGAAATAAGTACAAAATATATAAATTAGGGGGGAAATAAAAATGATTATTATAGCAATAATTATCGGATGTATTGTTGGAGCTTTAATAGGTATGAATGCCCCAGTAATTCCATATACATACTCTACATTTCTCGCAATAGCAGTAGTAGCAGCATTAGATTCAGTTTTTGGGGGAATTACATCTGTTTTGAAGAAAAATTTTGACTTAACAATTTTTATATCAGGATTTTTCTGTAACAGTATTCTTTCAATAGCACTAACATATTTGGGACAAAAATTAAACTTAGATATATATTTAGCAGCATTAGTTGTTTTTGTTGGAAGGATGTTTACAAACTTAACAATTATAAGAAGATACTACATAGAAAAATGGACAACTAAGAAGCAAGAACAAAGAAAAGCTGTTAAATAGAGGAATAGAAAAAATACATTACAAAAGTATTACAAAATATTTCGAAAATATTACAAAAATATTTCAAAAATATTTCAAATTATATTGACAATTTTGTCAAAATGTAATATATATAACACTAAAGAAAACACATAAAAAATGGAGGAATTATCTTGGCAATAGGTGATATCATAGTTGGTATTGATATAGGTACATCTAAAGTTTGCACTGTTGTTGGAGAAGTAAACAATTTCGGACAAATTGAGACAATATGCAGTACATCTGAAAAATGTAATGGACTAAAAAAAGGAAAAATAATCAGTGAGGAAGAAATAAGTTTAAGCATTGCAAAAACAATAAAAGATGCTGAAGAAGAAGCAAGTTTCAAAATAAATTCAGCATATGTAACAATTCCAGGCAAATATGTAACAATAGTTCAAAATAGTATATTTAAAGAATTAAAAGATAAATTTGCAGGAATATCATTAAAAGATGTTCAAAATGCAATGATGCAAGCCAAAGACATAGAAATACCAGAAGGAAAAACAATAATAGATATAGTACCATCAGAAATAGTGTTGGATAATGGAAAAGTAGTAGCAGATCCAGTAGGAAATTTAAGTTCAAACTTTACATTAAAAGCACAAATTATCTTAGCTGACAAAGAATATGTCAGACAGTTATCAACAATATTTAAAAGAGTTGGAATTGAAATAGATGGAATAGTACCAACAGCATTAGCTGAAAGAAATTTAATGTTAGATACTAATGAATTATATGATAATGTAATGTTATTAGATATAGGAGCAGGTAATACAGAAATTGGAGTGTTTGATGGAAATGCATTTATATATACAAATACAATTCCTTTAGGCGGAGATAACATTACAAATGATATTGCATTAGTATTAAATATTTCTGAAGAAGAAGCGGAAAAATTAAAAAAACAATATGGATTAGCACTTAAATCATTTATAGATAATGATAATGAAATAATGCTAAACACATGTAGAGATGAAAGCAGAAATAAAGTTATAAAAAGTTCTGAACTAATCGAAATTATAGAAGCAAGAATAGAAGAAATATTTACGATAATAAACAAAGACATAACAAATCAAAATGTAAAGCAAAGTATAAATACAGTAATATTAACAGGAAGAGGAATCACAAATATAAACAAAAGTGATGTAGCAGGTAAAATAAATTTAAATATTCCTGTAAAAATGTCAACAGGTAGAGCTGTAAGTACAGTAAAAGCAGAATTTAGAACTAGTTATTCACTTGTAAGATATATTGCAGCAAGACCATTTGTAAAAACAGTTTCAAGTAAAATTGATTTACAATCAAATGAAAGTGTATTTAAAACAATAATTGAAAGAATAAAAGAATTTTTTTATTCTTAAATTAAAAACAATTATTAAGAAACAATCAAAAATATAATTTTAATGGGGAGGAAATCTTTATGATGGAATGCGAAGACGTTACAATGATGGACGGAACAGCTACAATAAAAGTAATTGGTGTAGGGGGCGCTGGAAACAACGCTGTAAATAGAATGATAGAAGCAGGAATAAAAGGAGTAGACTTTATTTCTGTAAATACAGATAGACAAGCATTACAAAAATCAAAAGCAGGAACCAAAATTCAAATAGGAGAAAAAATAACAAGAGGACTTGGAGCAGGAGCAAATCCTGACATAGGTGCACAATCAGCAGAAGAAAATAAATCTGAAATAGCTGAAACACTTAGAGGTTCAGATATGGTATTTGTTACAGCCGGAATGGGTGGAGGAACAGGTACAGGTGCTGCACCAATAGTTGCTCAAGCTGCTAAGGAAATGGGGATATTAACAATAGGTGTTGTTACAAAACCATTTACATTTGAAGGAAAGAAAAGACTTTCACAGGCTGAAAGAGGAATTGAAAGTTTAAAAGGAAAAGTAGATTCATTAGTAGTAATACCAAATGATAAATTATTACAAATTATAGATAGAAAAACATCTATAAATGAAGCATTTAGAATGGCTGATGATGTTTTAAGACAAGGCGTACAAGGAATATCAGATTTAATAGCTGTAACAGGAACAGTAAATTTAGACTTTGCAGATGTTAAAACAATAATGCTAAATACAGGAATGGCACATATGGGAATTGGTAGAGCGTCAGGAGAAAATAGAGCAGAAGATGCAGCTAAACAAGCAGTACAAAGTCCACTACTTGAAACATCAATAGAAGGAGCTAGAGGAGTAATTATTAATATAACCGGTGGTGAAGATTTAGGATTACATGAAGTAAATACAGCGGCAGAACTAGTTCAACGCAGTGTAGACCCTGAAGCTAATATTATATTTGGTACAGTTACAGACCCAGATATGAAAGATGAAATACAAATTACAGTTATAGCAACAGGATTTGAAAAACCAGAAGCTCGTGCATCTTCAACAGTAGACAGCTTTATTGGAAAATCATCTTGGGAGAAAAAATCAAGTTCAATTCCAGCATCAGATGTTAATTCTTCACAAGGGGATTTAGATATACCAGCGTTTTTACGCAAAAACAAAAATAAGAATATGTAATAAAAAGGACCAGATGCATATAGGCATTTAGGTCCTTTAAAAAAAACTAAAAAACTAAAGACAATATATTGACAAAAAAAGAAAATTAGTAGATAATAATTGTGATTAACGAAAAAAGAAAAAAGCTATCCACATATAATAAGGATGGAAGTAAGAAACATAGGAGGAAGAAAAAATGTATGTATTCAATAGAATAACAGTAAATCCACAATTACCAAAGAGAATTGGAAGAATAACAGAAATAGCAAATAATTTATGGTGGTCTTGGAATACAGATTTTCTAGGACTATTTAAAATGATAGATATAGATTTATGGGAAAGATGTAACAAAAATCCTGTAAAATTTTTAAAATCAGTAGATCAACAGAGATTAGAAAGTGCATCAAAAGATGTAGCATTTGTAAAAGAATATGATAAAATAGTAAATGATTTTGATGGATATATGAATAGCAAAAATACTTGGTTCAATCAAAAATATCCAGACAACAGAAATGATTTAATTGCTTATTTTTCAGCTGAATATGGATTAGATCAAACATTAGGAATATATTCAGGAGGACTAGGAATATTATCAGGAGATCATTTAAAATCAGCAAGTGACCTAGGAATTCCACTAGTAGCTGTTGGTTTGCTATATAAAAACGGATATTTCAATCAAGTAATAGATAGATTTGGTATGCAACATCCTGAATACAGAAGTTTAGATTTATATGATTTACCAGTAAATCCAGTAAAAGATTTAGACGGAAATGACTTAATGTTATTTATAAAATTTCCAAAGAGAAGAATCTATTTAAAAGTATGGGAAATAAATGTAGGAAGAGTAAAACTATATTTAATGGATTCTGATATAGATGTAAATAATCCAGAAGATAGAGATACAACAGCATGCTTATATGGTGGTGATCAAGAAACAAGAATAAGACAAGAGATTATACTTGGAATGGGAGGAGTAAGTTTACTAAGAAGACTAGGACTTAATCCAACTGTATATCATATGAATGAAGGTCATTCTGCATTTTTAAATTTAGAACTTATAAAAAATACAATAAAAGAAAAACAAGTATCTTTTGAGGTTGCGAAAGATATTGCATCATCAAAAACAGTATTCACAACACATACACCAGTACCTGCAGGAAATGATATATTTCCAATAGGATTAGTTGAAAAATACTTTAAAGATTTCTGGCCTCGTTTAGGACTATCAAGAGAAGAATTCTTAAAATTAGGAATGAAACCATGTGATGGACTAGAACAAGGATTTAATATGGGAATATTTGCATTAAAAATAGCTGGAAAGAAAAATGGTGTAAGTAAATTACATGGAGAAGTATCAAGAGAACTATTTGCAGAAGTATGGCCACATATAGCACCAAGTGAATCTCCAATAACATATGTAACGAATGGAGTTCATACATGTACATGGCTAGCACCCAAATTAAAAGAGTTATATAATAAATATTTAATACCATACTGGCAAGACAATATACATGAAGATAGTGTATGGGAAAAAATAAAAACCATTCCAGATGATAAATTATGGAAAGTACATACTGATAGAAAAGTAAAATTACTAGCATTAGTAAAAGAAAATGTAACAAAAAGATTAAGGCGTGAAGGTGTAAGTTATGAAGAAATAATGGAAATTACTTCAAAATTAAACCCAGAAGCATTAACAATAGGATTTGCAAGAAGATTTGCAACATATAAAAGAGCAACATTAATATTTAAAGATTTAGAAAGAATAACAGAAATATTAAACGACGCTAATAGACCTGTTCAATTAATATTTGCAGGAAAAGCACATCCAGCAGATAGAGAAGGAGCAGAATTAATAAAATATATACATGAAATATCATTAAAGCCACAATTTAAAGGAAAGATATTTATATTAGAAAATTATAATATGGAAATATCAAGATATATGGTAAGTGGTGTTGATGTATGGCTAAATAACCCAAGAAGACCTATGGAAGCTTCAGGAACAAGTGGACAAAAAGCATCTGTAAATGGAGTTGTAAACTTCAGTGTTTTAGATGGATGGTGGGCAGAAGGATATAACCAAAAAAATGGCTGGTCAATTGGAACAAACAAAGAATATTCATCATATGAAGAACAAGATAGAGCAGACAGTGATAGTATATACTACACATTAGAAAACAAAATTATTCCTATATACTATGATAAAGATTCAAACGGAATTTCAAAATCATGGATTGAACTTATGAAAAATTCCATTATGTCAACAGGAGGAAGATATAGTACTGCAAGAATGCTTGTTGATTACACAAAACAGTTATACATACCACTATGTAATTTAACTAAAAAATATTATAAGGACTTAAATAGAGTTGCAGAATATAATTTATGGAAACAAAATCTATATACAAATTGGAAGGATATACAAATTGAACAAGTGGAAGACAATGCAGATAATATAACAGTTGATGCAGGTGCACAGATAGAAGTAAGATGTGCAGTTACACTTCCTAATATTGATTCTAATCATATTAGAGTAGAAGTATATTATGGAAAATTTTTAGAAGATGGAACTGTTCAAGATGTAAAAATAATTCCTATGAAAATTGAAAGAGCAGAAGAAGAAAATAAGAAATATTACTATGTAGCAAAAATAGACTTAACAACAGGTGGAAATTATGGATATTCATTTAGGGTTATGCCTCAAAATGAAATGTTATTAGATAGCGAAAACCTTGATTTAGTTAAATGGATAGAAAAATAATTTACCAGTAGGGACCACTCATGAATGAAAAAAATTACCATAAGGGACACCCTTTAGTTAGTATAAAGAATATTTATATTAGCTGAAGAGTGTCTTTTTTGATAATTTTTTCATAATAATGAATGTACATATTGATAAATTAACAATTTTTAGGAGAAAAGTATTTACAAAATGGAAAAAATATAATATAATCATAGCGTAATTAAACATATATATTAAAGGGGAGGATTGTATGATGAACCGAATTAGCTTTAAGCTATTAGGTATTCTAGCTATATTCCTTTTTGTAGCTGTTATGCCAATAGTAGTTTTAGCGACTAATGAAAATATCTCTGTAGTAAATAGTTCTGAAAATGAATACATAATCTATATAAAAGACTACACAGATAAAAGTTTCAAATATGCATTTTCAAATAATGCAGATGTAAATCCAAAAGGAATGGATTTAACTTACATTAATTCAATCTCAGATTTGAGAGGAAATCAAGCAGCATTTATAGATGCAAAAACATACGAAAAATTATTAAAAGAAAATCAGCCAATTTTTATGTGGGCAAAAGATGAAGAAGAAAATTTAATTCTAGAAAGAGTTCAATTAGATTTCGCGAACTCATTAACCAAGGAAAATATAGATACAGTAGAAAAAACAACAAAAAGAATAGCAGTAGAAATTGCAAAAACTAAGACTGCAACAGATTCAACAGAACCAATTAGGGAAGAAAATGTTGATGGAGTAAAAGAAACAGCAAAAGTAGGATATGTAAAAATCACAGATAACAAAGATGCTACATATTATTATCAAAAAGTAAAAACAACAGATTCAGCTGAAATTGCTAAATTAATGGAATTATCAGAAAAAATTAATAAAGAATATGATGTAATGGATATGTATGAAAAAGTACAAATAAATGAAGAATTCTATAATTTATATTCAAAATTAGTAAATGAGGCTGAATGGCAAGATGCAACAAATATGGAAATTAAACAACCAGAAACATCAGTTGCAGGAGATAAATATATAGTATTTTTGAAGAAAGTTGACAGTAATCAAGAAACAACAGTTGATGCACAATTTTTAACAGCATATGATGATTATCAACCAAATGTAGTTAAAGAACAAAAAGTAACACAAGAAACCACAAAATTGCCAATAACATATGATAGTATTGCATTATTCGTAATATTAGTAGTTGTAGTAATAGCATTAGTAGTAGTATTTATAAGAATGAAAAAATTAAATAAAAATGAAAAAAAATAGTCTAAAAATAAAAATTTATAAAGCAATCTTTTATATGTTATTAATGGTTGCAATTGTGGTAATTGGCATGATAGTTTATAAATACATTTGTGAAAGCGTTAATGAAAAAGAAAGCCAAGACGCGATAACAGCTTTTAGTAACATAGATTTTTCAGAAAATGTAGAAGAATCGAAAGAACAGTTAGAGTACAAGGGATATAAAATAATTGGAATAGTAAAAATTCCAAAAATAAATATTGAATATCCTATATTAGACATTGGAGATATTGACCCTGAAAGTGCAAAAGCACCAATGAAAATATCTATAATAAAATATTGGGGCGAAAGTGTAAACGATTATGGAAATTTATCAATAGCGGGTCATAACAACAAAAGTGGTACAATGTTTGGAAAAACAAAAAATTTAAAAAATGGAGACATTGTTGAATTAACTGATTTAACAGGTCAAAAAATTCAATATTCTATTTATAGCATTTTTGTTACAGATCCAAATGATGTAAGCATTTTGTTACCTAAAGAAGAAAAAATAAGAGAAGTAACATTAATTACATGTACAAATGGAAATAAACAAAGACTAATACTAAAAGCAAGAGAAATATAGTAATAATTTATAGGGGGAGTAAAAATGGCAGATAAAGAAAATGCCTTAGGCACAAAGACTATTATTGCGATAGTAGCTGTAATAGTACTATTGTTTATTGCTAGTATATCAGTTGGAATCTTCTTAGCTGATAAGGGTAGTTCAGAAGCTGTTGATGGTAATCAAGTTGCAGATGTAAATCAAAATACTGATGCAAACAATACTAATACAGAAAATCAAAAAAATGATGATAACAATGTTAATAATGAAAATAAGCAAAATGAAAATATCCAAGCAGAAAACAATAACCAAACTGGAGAGAATAATGCTACTCCAGATAATACAACAACAGAACCAAATTCAGATGCACAAAATAATACAACAACACCTAATAATAATGTTACAAATAATGTAACAGCTAATAATGGTAATGTAAATAACAATGCAACAAATAATACAGAAGTAACAACAGGAACTAATGTAAATGAAGTTGGAGAAACAACAGTAACAAGAGTCGAAGAGGAAGAAAAGCTTGTATCAAAAGACTTTTGGGACTGGTGGACGCCAGCAAGTGTTATTGCAGTAAATTCAGCAGTAGCAGATAAGATTATACCACTAACACCAGATTTTACGGTTGAAAAAACAGCTACAACAGGTGTAGGTGAAGATAAATTAGTATATGCAAACAAAAATATTACATATACAATTAAAGTTACAAATAATGGAGAGCAAGAATTAAAAAATATAGAAATTACAGACAAAATTCCAGAACAAACAACTTTTGTTTCTATTGATGATACTCAAAATTCAGGAACAACAGTATTAGAAAATGATACTGTTATAGGAATAAAATGGATTGTAACTGTGCCAGCAAAGGAATCAATAGAAGTTAAATTTACTGTAAGAGTAAATGAAGGGGCAACAGGGACAATAAAAAATGCAGCAATAGTTAATGGTAAAGAAAGTAATGAAGAAAAAACATCAATAATAAATGCTAAAAAATCAAGCCAAATAGTAGAAAGAAATAATGTTGAAGTAAAAGATGGCTTAGAAATAGCAAAATTAGGAGACAAAATAAAATATACAATAACAGCTACAAATACAGGAGATATTTCTGGAAAAACAACAATAGAAGATACAGTACCAGTAGGAACAGAATTAATAGAAAGTTCTGTAACAGATAATGGAAAAATAACAACAACAACTGATAATAGAAAACAAATTTCATGGGATGTAGAATTAGATGGTAATTCTACAATTGAAAGAACATTTATTGTAGAGGTAAAAGACATAAATGGTAAAATTGAAAATATAGCAACAGTAGGAGGAGAACCTACAAATCCAGATAAAAAAGATACAGCAGATATAAAAGTAGTAAAAGAAGTTGTTGATATCAAGAGAGACAAAGAAAGTATAGGAAAAGACGAAAAAGTTCAAGCAGGAGATGCAATAGAATATAAAATAACAGTAACAAATACAGGTAGTGCAGATTTAACTAATGTAGTGCTTGAAGAAAAACTTGAATATGTAACAATAGAAGCTTTGACTATAAATGGAGAGTTAAAAACAATAACTAAAAATAATGAAGGAAAATTAATTATTGGAGATTTAAAAGCAGGCACAGATAAGAGAGAAGCTGATAAAGCAGAAATAACAGTTAGATATATAGTAAATTATGAACAAGATATTAAAGGAAATGTAGGAAAATTAATTCATAATGAAGCTGTAGCAACAGGAGAAACAATTCCAACAGAACCTGATAAAACACCAGAAAATGTAACTGATAAAGATGAAAAAGATGTTCCTGCAGACGAAGTAAAAGCATTAACAATTAATAAAACAGCAACTAAAATAAAAGTAAAAGATAGTACAGAATTTGTAGATGCACAAAATGTTAAAGTAAGACCTGGAGATATTGTAGAATATACAATAACAGTTACAAACACAGGAAATACAACATTAGAAAATATTACAGTAACAGATTCTTTAAAAGTAACAGTTAATGATGAAGAAAAAGATGTTGACCCAAGTACTGGAGTATCAATAATAGCAGTAATACCAAGTTTATCTGCTGTAAGTGGAAAAAATACAACAACTATAATCACATATTATACAGTTACAGAAGAAGATGTAGTTGATGCAAATCCTATTAAGAACATAGCCAAGGCAACAGTGCCAGAAGGACCAACAGAAGAAAGCCATGAAGAAGTTCCAGTAAATCCAGATACATCAGTATCAGTAAAGAAGGTATGGGATGATAATGAAAACCAAGATGGAAAAAGACCTGAAAAAATAACAATTAGTTTATGGGCTGATGATAAAAAGATTGATACAGCAACAATTTCAGGAACAGAGTATACTTTTACAAGATTACCAAAATATAAAGCTGATGGAAGTGGTGAAATTGTATATACGGTTGCAGAAGATGATGTACCTGATTATACAATAGCATCAATAACGGGAACAGCAGAAAGTGGATATATAATAACTAATAGACATACTGTTGAGAAAACCAATGTAGCAGTAGTAAAGAAATGGAATGATGCAAATAACCAAGATGGAATAAGACCAACCTCAATAATTGTAAAATTAATGAATGGTACAACAGAAGTTTCTAGAGAAACTTTATCAGAAAAAAATAACTGGACATATACATTTGAAGATTTAGATAAAAAAGCTAAGGGAGTAGACATTAATTACACTATTGAAGAAGTAAGTGTTGAAGGATATACATCAGTTATTTCAGGAAATATAAAAAATGGCTATAAAATAACAAACACTCATGAAGTAGACAAAACAAGTGTGAAGGTAAGTAAAGTATGGAATGATGCAAATAACCAAGATGGAATAAGACCAAAGGTAATAAATGTTATATTAAAAGCTGGCGGAGAAATTGTAACTGGTAAGAAAGTTAAACTAAATGAGGATAATCATTGGTCTGCAGAATTTACAGATTTGGATAAAAATAAAAATGGTCAAGAAATCAAATATACTGTTGAAGAGGTAGATGTTGCGGGATATACATCAGTTATTTCAGGAGACGCAAAAAATGGATATGTGATATCAAATACACACCAAGTTGCAAAGACAAGTGTAAAAGTAAGTAAAGTGTGGAATGATGCTAACAATCAAGATGGAATTAGACCAACATCAATAACAGTAAGGTTAAGAGCAAATGGAAAAATAGTTGATAACAAGGTTTTAACATTAGATGATTCAAATCAATGGACTGGAACGTTTGACGATTTAAATCAAAGATTAAATGGTCAAAATATTAAATATACAGTAGAAGAAGATAAAGTAGATGGATATACTGTAGATATTAAAGGAAATGCAAAACAAGAATATATAATTGTAAATACACATCAAGTAGAGAAAACAAGTATAGATGTAAGCAAAGTTTGGGAAGATGATGATAATAGAGATGGAATTAGACCAGGTAATGTAGTTATAAATTTAGTTGCTAATTACAGAGTCTTAGATGACAAATCAGTTATATTAAGTGAAGATAATCATTGGTCAGCAAAATTTGATGGTTTAGATAAAAAAGCCAATGGAAAAAATATAAAATATTCAGTTGTTGAGAATAATGTGCCAGAATGCTATGAAGTAGAAATAAGTGCTGATTCTCAAAATTCAAATAGATTTATAGTAACAAATAAACATACAGTTGATACAACATCAATAACAATAAGAAAATCATGGGACGATGCTAATAATCAAGATGGAATAAGACCAACATCAATACATGCAAAATTAATTGCAGACGGAACAGTAAAAGAAACAGTAGAATTAAATGAAGCAAATCAATGGCAACATAAATTTACAAATTTACCAGTAAATAAAGATGGTAAACGTATTACTTATACAGTAGATGAAGTTGAAGATATTACTGGATATACTAAACATATAGAAGGAACAACAATTCAAAATACACATACACCAGAAGTTATTAGTATACCAGTTAGCAAAGAATGGTTAGATAATAATAACCAAGATGGAAAAAGACCAAGCAAAGTCGATGTTGTATTAAAAGCAGATAATCAAATTATAGATGGTTTGGAATTAAATGCAGAAAATAATTGGCAAAGCATATTTGCTAATAAACCAAAAAGGTCAAATGGAAAAGACATTAGTTATACAGTTGAGGAAATAAATGTTAAAGACTATACATCAGTAGTTTCTGGAGACATAGCAAATGGATATAAAATAACAAATACACATCAAATAGAAAAGACAAGTGTAAAAGTAAACAAAGATTGGAATGATGCATATAATCAAGATGGAATCAGACCAGATTCAATAACTGTAAGACTAAAAGCAAATGGAGAAAATGTAGATGCCAAAACATTAATCTTAAATAAAGAAAACAATTGGGCTGGAATATTTGACAATTTAGATAGAAAAGCAAATGGCCAAGACATTGAATATACAGTAGAAGAAGATACTGTAGATGGATATACAACAAAAGTAACAGGAAATGTTAAAAAAGGATATTTAATAACCAATACGCATAAACCAGAAATCACAAGTGTAAAAGTAAACAAAATTTGGGATGATGCTAATAATCAAGACGGAAAAAGGCCAACAGAGGTAACTATAACATTAAAAGGAAATAATGAATTTATACAAACAATAGAATTAAATAATAAGAATGAATGGACACATACATTCAAAAACTTACCAAAAAAAGCAGGCGGAAAATATATTGAATATACAGTAGAAGAAAATAATATAGAAAATGGATATAAATCTAATATAACTAAAAAAACAGAAAACGGATATGAATATGACATAACAAATAGTTATACACCTGAAAAAGTATCAATAAATGTTACTAAAGAGTGGGATGATAACAATAATCAAGATGGAATAAGACCAGAAAATGTAGTTATAGATTTATATGCAGATAATACAATTGTAGAAGAAAATACAATAACTCTAAGTGAGGCAAATAGATGGAATGCAACTATTTCAGACTTACCAAAATATAAAAATGGAAAAGAAATTCAGTATACATTTAGAGAAAATGAAGTAAAAGGATATAAATATTCAATAACAGGTTCAATAGAACAAGGAGTTGTAATAACAAATATTCATACACCTGAAACTGTAGATATACCAGTAAGCAAAAAATGGGAAAATATTGATAATGATGCTGCAAGAAATGAATATTTAATAAATAGTATAATATTACAAGTTAAAAACGGAACCCAAGTAGTTGCAGAAAAAACAGTTGCAGAAAAAGCTGATGAAACTAAAGATATAGCAGGAAATTGGAAATGGATATTTAAAGGATTGCCAAAATACAAAGAAGGAAAACTAATAAATTATACTGTAGCTGAAAAGGCTGTAAATGCAGATGAACAAGCAAAACTTGATAATTGCTATAACGCTAATGAAGAAAATGGAGAAATAACAAATACATTTAACCCAAGCAATTTACCAGATACAAAGCCAATAGTATTAATAAAAATTTGGGATGATAGTAGTAATAAGTATAAAACAAGGCCATCAAGTGTAGAATTTACTGTAGATGGAAATGACTATACATTAACAGCTGAAAATGATGAAAATGTACAAGAAAATTCTAAAGACATATGGACTAGAACAGTTAATTTACTTAAATATGATGCAAATGGAAATGAAATTAGTTATAACGCAACAGAAAAAACGGTACCAGAGGGATATACTAAGATATCACAAGTAGGAACAACCATAATAAATAGAGCAAATGAAATTGCTGAGAAAAAAGCATATAAGGCAGATAACAATGGAAATATTGGAAACGAAGTAACAAGTAATGATAAATTCAAGGCAAATGAAACAGTATATTATAAATTAATAATTAAAAATCCAGGAAATGTAACAGTTACAACAAAAACATTAACAGATACATTACCATTAAGACTAAGATTGTTGTCAGTTGCAGGAACAGATATTTCAGGATATCCACAAAATGGAACAGATAGTAATAAAGATTCTTGGTCAGTTTCAAAAGAAAAAGATTCAAGAGTAAAACTTGATTGGATAGTATCAAACTTAACCGCAGGAGAAACAAGAGAATTGGTAATAAAAGCGCAAGTTATTCCAGAGTCAGAATATAAAGATATCTGTAAAGAAACAGGAAATGAAAGTACAGATTTAAAATCTATAAATAATGAAGTATTTATGGATAATGAGAAAAAGGATGAAGTAAGTATTGACTTAGAAGAAATTAAAATAACAGGAAATATAACTATAAAAGGAGTGACTTCATCAACAGAAAAAGTTAATACTCCAATGGATGTAGTATTTGTACTAGATACATCAGGAAGTATGACATATGGTTTAAATAATAATACTACAAGTGAAGATAGTAGAGCAAAAGCAATGGTTAATGCAGTAAATAGTTCTATAAAAACAATAATGAGTAAAAATGCAGAAAGTAGAATTGGTGTTGTTGGCTTTAGTGGAGATTCATCTACAATTATTCCACTAGGAAAATATGATCGAAATACTGATTATTTGAAATATAGTGCAGAAAGTAAAGGAAGACCAGGATGGCCTGGAGGGCAACAAGAAATTACTCAAAAAATAATATCAAATGTAGGTAATACTTCAGAAAGAACAGTAACAGGAGGAACAAATACACAATCAGGTATTAAGGCAGGAGCAGAAATGCTTATGGATGCCCAAAACAAGCAATATGAAATAACAGAAAAATTAAAAGTTACACGTACACCAGTATTAATTTTAGTTACAGATGGAGAACCAACATATTATTATGCTAATGAAACTGCAACGGGAACTAGAATAGGTGATGGTGGAGCAACAATTGCTTCAGATGAAGATTACTATTATTGGACAATTAGAACAGCTAAATATTATAAAGACCAAATAACAAAAAAATATTATCCAAATGAAGAAGATACTTCAAAAGTATTTACAATAGGAATTGGAATGAGCGGATATGAGGCAACAGTTCTATTAGATCCAAATGAAACTAATGTAAAGGCATGTGATACAAATGGAACTGACTATGCATGGGGGCAATATTATAGAAATCAAGCAGGAAAACTATATGATTTATTAAATAAATATGGAACACCATATGCATATGATTATGCTGATGGAACTAAATCTGGTTCACTAACTGAAAAAGATATTGAAGATTTCTTAATAAAATCTATAGAGCAGAGTTCAGAAAATATAATTGAAGAGAGAAGTGTAACATTAGAAGAATCAACAAGTAGGATAATAAGATTAAAGAATTTAGATGACACGAAGAAATTTGTATTGACAATTGGAGAGGAGACTTATAATTCAATAGATAGTGCTAAAAATGCAGGATATCTAAAAGGTGATTCGACAAATGGATATTATCTTGATTTTACAAGAGTGGATGTAAGTTCAAATATTAGCTTAACTTATTTTCAAAAGAAATAAATAATAAAAAAAGCAAAATTCTCGAAAGAATTTTGCTTTTTTTAAGGTGTAATTAATTTATGAGTATAATCCAAATTTCCAATAGAATCATATTCATAAGCTAGATTGTAAACATTAGTAGCCCAAATGTCTTTTTCCATCATCAATTTTAAATTTTTATTAGAACAATTATCAATAAATTTTTTAACAGAAGTAACAACATCTAATCTTTTATTAATCTTAGAAATTTCGCTAAAAATATCACGACCTTTATCATTAAAACCTAAAATTCTTATATAAGGTCTGGTACTCATAGAAATTTCCATATCTTTTTTGGTTATACCAAGAATTGCATATAAAAGAATTCGCTGTAATCTAGTTTGAGTGTATCTTTTGGTATTAATAATTGATAATAATTCAGAAACACTATTGCATTTATTAGCAGCAGATTTTATTGCAAATTCAAGACCTTCCGAAACATCAGGAAGATTTGCAATTTCATCTGTTGACATTTTTCTTAAAGAATAAATAATAATTTTATCAAAGTCTGAAAGACTTTTAACAACATTACCATTTTTTATGCTATCTTCTAAAAGATTATAAGAAAGTTCTGGCATAAATTTCTGTAATAGAGAAATATCAAATGTAGACTGGCAAATATTTCGTATAGCAGAGCCACTTGCAAATCTTGAATCAACAGGAATTGTACCATCATTATATCCAGAGCCTTTTCTTTTTATAGTAATAAGTTGAATATTACTTTTTTGCCTTTTTAAAGCTTTTAAATATTCAATACCCAAAATATTATTAGGAGTAGATAACACATTAGCGAATCTACGAACATCATTTAAATACATCATTAAAGCTCTTTCACGAGCTTTAGGAAAAGATACTCTTCTTGAAAGTTCATGAGATAATAAAGTTTTATATTCAGAAGGCTCATAGGCTAAAACATTTGCAATATCATCTAAGATAGAAATGTCATCACATTCACTACCGAATGAAATATAATCAACAATACCCAAAGAATTCAAGATTTTCACTGCTCCTGATGCAAAGTTTTCAGCACTAGAAAGAGCGTAAAGAGTAGGCAATTCTATTACTAAGTCAATTCCATTTTCAATAGCCATTTGTGCTTTAGTCCATTTATCAACAATAGATACATCACCTCTTTGGGTGAAATTTCCACTCATTACAGCTATGGAATAATCAGAATTTGTTATTTTTTTTGATTCAATTAGATGATGTAAATGTCCATTATGAAATGGATTGTATTCAGCTACAATTCCTAGTACATTACTCATGAAAACCTCCTAAAAATATTGAAATATTCTTAATTTATTGGTATAATCTTATCACAAAACATAAAAAAAAAAAATAGATAAAAATAAAAAAATGAAAAAGTTTTATTGGAGGATATGATGGAAGAAAAAGTTATAATTTATACAGATGGTGCATGTTCAGGAAATCCTGGTCCAGGTGGATGGGGAGCAATTCTTATGTATAGAGGTGCCAAAAAAGAAATTTCAGGAGGAATGAAAAATACAACTAATAATATAATGGAAATTACAGCAGTTGTTGAGGCTCTTAAATGCCTAAAGGTTGAAAGTGATGTTCAAGTTTATAGTGATAGTGCATATACTGTTAATGCTTTTAAACAAGGATGGATTTATAATTGGATGAAAAATGGCTGGAAAACAGCAAATAAAGAACCTGTAAAGAATAAAGAACTTTGGCAAGAATTATATGCCTTGACAAAAAAACACAAAGTAGAGTTTATAAAGGTTAAAGGCCATGCTGATAACGAGTTTAATAATAGATGTGATGAAATGGCAAGAAATGAGATTGTTAAATTATAATAGGAAACAAGGGAAATATGTACAAAATTTCCCTTGTTTTGTTTTCATTTAATGTATAAAATTCCAAGAATTGTATAAAATAATACAAATTTTATGCAAAGGGTGATAGGATGAAAAAGAAAATAATTGGCTTTATAGCAGTAATGTTATTAGTAATTTCCTTTATAACAATATTAGCATTAAAAAATAATGAAGTATTAGCATTATCAAAATATGGTTCTAGAGGAAGTGAAGTAAGAACAATACAAGATAAATTAAAAAGATGGGGATATTATACAGGAAGTGTTGATGGAATATATGGGAGTTTAACAGTTGCAGCAGTAAAAAAATTTCAACAAAAAAATGGACTTGCTGTTGATGGAATTGCTGGAACTAAAACATTAAATGCGATG
The DNA here is from genome assembly GCA_934167755.1 of uncultured Clostridia bacterium. GTDB lineage: Bacteria > Bacillota > Clostridia > TANB77 > CAG-508 > CAG-269. Next base: position 71,070 of record CAKPLT010000004.1, on the reverse strand, counting down.
GGAATAATGACGAGTTCATCATCAGGAGGATCATCAAGTAATAACTCATCAAATGTAAATTTAATAGCAAAAGCAATATATGGAGAAGCAAGAGGGGAACCATACACTGGACAAGTTGCTGTTGGAGCAGTAATAATGAATAGAGTAAAAAGTAGTAAATTTCCAAATACAATATCAGGTGTAATTTATCAAAAAGGCGCTTTTGATGCGGTTTCAGATGGACAAATAAATTTAAATCCAGATAGCACAGCTAAGAAGGCTGCACAAGATGCATTAAATGGTTGGGATCCATCTTATGGAGCAATATATTATTTTAATCCAAGTACAGCAACTAATAAATGGATTTGGTCAAGACCGCTTACAGTTACAATTGGTAAGCATAGATTTTGCAAATAATAGAATTTATATCACAAAAGACTAGGAACCCCTAGTCTTTAAAATTATATAATTAACATTATCGTTTTAATCTAATCAAAATAGCTATACCTAATAAAATAAGTAAAACTCCAACAACAATTAGAGCAATACATAAAATATTAGTTAATTCCAAATCAAAATCAGAAGTAGTAACTGTTGAAGATAAAGTTGATGATGTGGAAGTAGATGTGCTTTTTGGAGAGGTGTTAGTACTAGTATTAGTATTAGTATTGCTAGAACTATTAGTATTACTAGAGTTTGTGCTAGTAGAATTAGAACTATTAGAGTTAGTATTAATGGTATTGCTTAAATTCATATTAACAGCGGCAAAAATATATAAATTATTAAAAAGAACGATTAAAGCTACTGATAAAATACTAATAAATTTTAATGATTTTGACATTTGTATATACCTCCTATAAAATGTATATTTTTTCATAATTCGATATTCTTAAATTATAATACCAAAACAAGGAAAAAAAGTCAATAAAAATTATAAAAATGGTATTCAAAATGATATAAAAGTATGATATACTTTCAATTAAATTATAGACATACGATTTTATAAGGAGTGATTAAAATGTCTTATATAGATTTTAAAAATGTATGTAAAGAATACAAAATGGGAGAAATAAAAATAAAAGCATTAGAAAATACAAATTTTAGCATAGAAAAAGGAGAATTAGTTGTAATTGTAGGACCATCAGGGGCAGGAAAAACTACAACATTAAATATATTAGGTGGAATGGATACAGCAACTTCAGGAACAGTAACAGTCGACGGAAAAGAAATAACAAAGTTAAAAAATAAAGAAATAATAAAATATAGAAGAGAAGACATTGGATTTGTATTTCAATTTTATAATTTAGTGCAAAACTTAACAGCAAAAGAAAATGTAGAATTAGCAACACAAATATGTAAAGATTCATTAGAACCAGTAGAAGTATTAGAAAAAGTAGGATTAAAAAACAGAATGAACAATTTTCCATCACAATTATCTGGTGGAGAACAACAAAGAGTTGCAATAGCAAGAGCAATTGCTAAAAATCCTAAACTATTATTATGCGATGAACCTACAGGAGCATTGGATTATAAAACAGGTAAACAAATTTTGAAACTTTTACAAGATACTGCAAGGAAAGAAAATATGACAGTATTAATAATAACTCATAATACAGCAATTGCTCCAATGGCGGATAAAGTTATACATTTCAAAAATGGAACAGCAGAAAAAATTGAAATAAATGATAAGCCACAACATATAGAAGAAATTGAATGGTAAATTTAGGACCAGGTCATTAAGGACTGGGTACATAATTGACCAAAATGTAAAATTGGGACCAGGTCATTAAGGACCGGGTACGTAATTGACCTATTGAAAAGGAGTCAAAAATGAAAAAAGTTTTATTAAAAGATAGTATAAAAGAAATAAAAAATACATATAAAAGATTTATTTCAATACTTTTAATGGCATTTTTAGGAGTAGGATTTTTTGCAGGATTAAGAGCTGCTTCACCAGATATGATAGATACATTTGACCAGTTCTATGAAGATAATCAAGTATATGATATTCAGATAGTATCAACTTTAGGATTAACTGATGATGACATAGAGAAATTAGAAAAAGTTGAGGAAGTAGAAAATGTTGTAGGAAGTTTTGAGAAAGATGGAATAATTGATATTGATAATAAAGAAATTGTAACAAAGTTAATTACAATAGGAGAAATTAATAAGCCTATACTAATCGATGGTAGTATGCCCAAAAATGATAATGAATGTTTGGTAGAAGAAGTTTTTTTAAAATCTAATAATAAGCAAATTAATGACATAGTTGATGTTGAAATTGAAGATACAATTGATGTGCATGGAAATAAAAAATCATATTTAAAAAATAGTCAAATGAAAATTGTTGGAACTGTACAAAGTCCATTATACATATCAAGAGATAGAGGAACAAGTAAACTAGGAACAGGTAAAATAAGTTATTATATGTATATACCTAAAGAAAATATTAATGCAAATGATGCATATACAAGTATATATTTAACAACAAAAAATGAAAAAAATTATGAGACTTCTACTCAAAAATATGAAGACTATATTGAAGAAGTAAAAGATAATATTGAACAAATAAAAGATGAAAGAGAACAATCAAGAAAAATTCAGACTTTGAATGGAATAGAAACAGCAAAATGGTATATTTTAGATAGAAATTCAAATGAAGGATATGTTGGTTTTATACAATCAACTAAAAGTATAGCAAAAATAAGTCAGGTGTTTCCAATAGTTTTTTTTGCAGTTGCTGCATTAATTTCATTAACATCAATGACAAGAATGGTTGAAGAACAAAGAACACAAATTGGTACATTAAAAGCTTTAGGGTATAATCAGTTACAAATTATAAATAAATATATTTTATATGCAAGTTTAGCAAGTATTATTGGTGGAATTTCAGGTATGTGTGTTGGATTTGCAACATTGCCACAAATAATTTGGATGTTATATATGATGATGTATCAAATAACACCTAAGGCCATATTAAGCTTTAATTGGAAGTATGGAACAATAGGGTTATTATTAATATGTATATGTATAATAGGAGCAACAATTTATTCAGCAATTAGAGAACTAAAAGAAACGCCAGCAGCACTTATGAGACCTAAAGCACCAAAGTCAGGAAATAGAGTTTTATTAGAAAGAATTCCGTTTATTTGGAAACATTTAAATTTCAGTCATAAAGTAACAGTAAGAAATATTTTTAGATATAAGAAAAGATTTTTAATGACAATAATAGGAATTTTTGGATGTACTTCGCTAATTGTAACAGGGTTTGGAATTAAAGATTCAATAAGTGTAATTATACCAAATCAATTTGAAAAAGTATTTGATTATAACATGCAAGTTAATTTAAAGGATAATTTAGCATCAGATGAAAAGCAGAATTTTATTGATGAATTAAAAGATAGAGAAGAAGTTCAAAAAATCGTAGAAACATATATGACATCTGCCACAGTTGTTAAAGGTGATAAACAAGAAGATGTTCAAATAATTGTGCCAAAAGATGAGTTTGGTGGATTAATTAATGTAAACGATTTAAAAACAAAACAAAATCTAAAATTAAAAGATAATGAAATATATTTAACAGATAAGTGTGCAAAATTAATTAGTGCAAAAGCAGGAGATACGATAATATTGAAAGATATTAATAATAATGAAGTAGAAGCGAAAATTTCAAATATTGTAGAAAATTATGTATCACATTATGTGTATATGTCAAAAACAATGTATGAAAATTTGTATGGAAAAGATTATAGTACAAATGTAATATTATCAAAAAATATTGAAATGACAGATGAAGCGGAAGATGAATTTGTAACAGAATTAATGAATAAAAATGAAGTCTCTTCAGCTAATAGAATTTCAACGATATTAGGAGCATTAGATGATACAATTAAATCTTTGGATTTTGTTGTAATTATATTAATTGTTTCAGCTGGACTACTTGCTTTTGTAGTTTTATATAATTTAGCAAATGTCAATATAAGTGAAAGAATAAGAGAACTTGCTACTATAAAAGTTTTAGGTTTTTATGATAAAGAAGTTTACGACTATGTAACAAGAGAAACAACAATTTTGACTGCAATAGGTATTGTATTGGGATTATTTGGAGGGTATTGTTTAAATTATTATTTGATTGGAACTTGTGAAATTAATACATTAAGATTTAGTAAAATTGTTAGTCCAATTAGTTATGTGTATGCAGCTGCTATTACAATTATATTTACTTTGATTGTTAATTTGGCTACATATTTTGCATTGAAAAAAATTGATATGATTGAAAGTTTGAAAAGCGTGGAATAAAAGAGACCTAATTATTGAAATTTTTAGGATTTTATTATATAATATTCGCATAATTTAATTATCTTGCAAATACGCAAGTTTGGAATATATAACTTTTAACAATAATTATTGTAAAGGAGGAAAAACAATGAATGTCAGTTTGCCATATGAAATTGGTACAATTTTAAAAACAGTAGAATCTGGAAAAGTACAATATGATAAAGTACATCATTATATTGTAGGAACTACAATTAAGGTTGTATTAGAATTATCATATGATACAAGTCCAAGATTATCTATACCTATTGATATTGAAAGGCTGGAGAAAAAATGGACTGTTTGTGATATCAATTGTTAATGTAACTACTTGTAAACAAATTTGTTATGAACTAAAAAACAAGCAATAGCCTGACAAATAGGCTATTGCTTGTTTTACATTAATATAAAGAAATTAATAAAAAACATTAACTAGTAACTTCTTTTTTTGAAAAATTTTCATAAACTATTGCAAACAAACATAATATTATATATAATAGTCACAAATCCTGAGAATATAACTATATTTTCAGTTGCCTTAATTATGAAATGAGGTAGTATTATGAAAAAATTTTTATCAAATTACAAAACAACGATAATTCTATTAGTTGCTATTATCGTTGGAGCAATCGTAGGAATTTTATTCCAAGAAAAAGCAACTAAATTACAACCCTTAGGGGACATTTTTCTAAATCTATTATTTGTTATCATTGTACCACTAATCTTTTTAACAATCACAACATCAATAGCCAAGATGGAAAATCCAAAAAGACTTGGCAAAATCATGATTACTATAATTACCGTATTTGTAGTAACATCACTAATAGCAGTATTACTTGGATTTGCAAGTACATATTTTGTAAAATTAGTTAATCCAGAAGATGGAGAAAAAATAAGAGCATCACTAGAAGAAAAAACTGAAGAATCAGATGAAGAAGATATAAGTATAGCAGATAGAACAGTTCAACTGTTAACAGTAAATGACTTCTCTAAATTATTATCAAAAGATAATGTAATAGCATTGCTTGTATTTTCAATAATTTGTGGAATTGCAATAAGAATGTCTAATGAAAAGGGAAAAGTATTTTTAGACTTTTTAATATCTGCAAATGAAGTAGTACAAAACATTGTAAAAATTATAATATATTATGCACCAATAGGAATAGGATGTTATTTTGCAGCACTTGTTGGAACTTTTGGAGCATCAATTGCTGTAGGATATTTAAAAACATTTGTTGTATATACAATTGTTTCATTAGCATTTTACTTTATAGTTTATACAGTATATGCTTTTATAGCAGGAGGAAAGAAAGGTGTTGAATTATTTTGGAGAAATGCAGTTCCATCAACATTAACAGCTCTTGCAACATGTTCAAGTGCAGCATGTATTCCAATTAATATAGAGTGTTCAAAAAAGATGGGAGTTCCAAATGATATTGCAGAAACCACAATACCAATGGGAACGAGTTTTCACAAAGATGGTTCAATGATAGGTTCAGTATTTAAAATTATGTTTCTTGTTTGTTTATTTGGTACAGCAATAAACACTCCGGGCGCAGTATTACAAATTTTAGGAGTAGCAATTATTGCTAATTTATTAATAACAGGTGTTCCAATAGGTGGTGGAACAATTTCAGAAATGTTGATAATAACAATGATGGGGTTCCCAGTTGCAGCATTACCAATACTTACAATGGTTGCAACTATAATAGATGCTCCTGCAACTATGCTTAATGTTGTGGGTGACACAGTTTCATCAATGATGGTTACAAGAATAGTAGATGGAAAAGAATGGATTAAAGAAGATAAAATTGAAGAAGTAAATATATAAATAAAAGAAAAATAAACTAAATGTAGTGGAAAAAACTACTCAAATTGTATATGGAATTTATATGCTTTTATTGATATTCTTAATAAGAAAAAAGTATAAATTTGTAAAAAAATGTATACAAAGAAAAATTATTATGGTATCATTAACAAGATGATATATTTAAATAGAGTATAAATTGAGAGATACAAAGGAGAGTAGTAAAGAATGAAATGCCCTGAAAGCCTTGCGACTGTACACACACACACACACACACACACACACACACAGGTAATTTAATAAACAAAAAAATAGATTATAACCAAGGGGGGACTGTATCCATTTTAAAAATGGATACAGTCTTTTTGAGGTTAAAAAAATCTATTTGTACAGTTGAATAGGTATGGCGAGAAATTTTATGAAAAAGCAAAGAAAAAGAGGAAATAAAAATGAAAAAAACAAAAACAATTATTATAACAATACTATTAATATTACTTCTACCAATTTTAATTATAAATGGAGTAATAATAATAAATTCATATATAAATCCAGACAAAATACCATCATTTTTTGGATGGAAACCATTTATAGTACTTTCAGGTTCGATGGAAACACAAATAAATACAGGGGACTTAGTAATAGTAAAAGAAACAGAAAATACAAATTTAAATGAAGGAGATATTATTGCATTCAAAAATGGAGACACAGTAATTACACACAGAATAGTAGAAAGGATAGAAGAAGAAGGAAAATTACAATATAAAACCAAAGGAGACAACAACAATGTAACTGATGATTGGTATGTAGAACCAGACAACATTGAAGGAATATATAAATTTAAAATAAGCAAACTTGGAAATGTGGCAATGTTTATACAAACTCCAATTGGAACAATAACATGTTTATCAATACCAATTATATTAATAATATTGGTTCAGATGTCTTCTAGTAAAGAAAAACAAAAAAATATGGAAGAAGAAATAGAAAATTTGAAAAAGAAAAATCAAGAATTAAACCAAATTAATAAGTGATTAAGGGCGAAAAGCCATTAAGATAAAGTTATAGGTTTATAACCTATATATGTAGATACATAAGAAAGGAGGGAAAAACATGAAAGATAATAAATTAGTAAAATTATTTCTTGTATCATTATTAATAGTAATGGTTGGATTAATTTTAGTTTCAGGAACATATGCTAAATATACAACTACATTTACAGGAAGTGATACTGCAACTGTAGCAAAATTTAAAGTTGGTTCAAATATAACTACTGGAACATTCGATTTATTTAAAACTGCAAAAGAGGTTGATGGAACAACAGCTGATGCAGATGTAGCAAGTGGAAAAATCGCACCAGGAACTGGTGGAAAATTTGATATACAATTAACAAATGATTCAGATGTAAAAGTAAATTATACATTAGCTTTAACAGAAACAAATGCAAAAAATATTCCAATTGAATATAGTGTAGATGGAAAAACATATGTAACAGCAGATAAATTTGCTTCAACAGCAACTGGAGCATTAGAAATTGGCTCAACAACACAACAAACAAAAACAGTATCAGTTTATTGGAGATGGGCATTTACAGGAGATGCAAGTACAAACTTTAAATCATCACAAACAGATTCATCAGATAACGCTTTAGGAACAGCAGAAACTGCTCCAACAGTTACAGTAAGTGCAACAGCAACATTTACACAAGTTGATTAATTTATATGCAATAGGTGAATTCTGTATTCGCCTATTGCTATAATGATATATTGATTAAAATATCTTTATAAAGGTATTTTAATGAGTATATTAAAAAGGAGAGTTTTATTATGGAAAAAGATATAGATGATTTAAAAAAGCAAAGAAATAGAGCAAGGATACTAAATATAGTATTAATTATAATCATCATATTATTACTATTATTTTGCTATGTAGTAGGATATAGAATGGGGAAAATTGGATTTGGATATCAAGAAACAATAGCACCTACAGATACTATTACTAAAGATGATGATAAAGGAAAAGACAAAGACAGAGATGAAGAAATAGATAAAGAATATAAAATGCCAGAAATCCAAATAACACAAGGAGATATAGAAATTACAAAAGATACGCAGTTAGATATATTTAGTAATAAAAAATTTAATGGTGAAAAAATCATAGCCCCTGGTTCAAATGGAACATATCAATTTTGCGTTAGAAATAAATCAAATTATGATATAACATATGATTTTAGCTTTACAGACGAAATGCAATATCCCGTAAATATGAAATATAAGTTAAAAATTGACAATATTTATATAAAAGGAAATCAAGAAGAATATAAAAACTTAGAAGAAATTCAAGTAAATGAAATTATTGTACCTAAAGACTCAGTTAATATATATACTTTAGAATGGTATTGGAAAGATGATAACAAAAATGACACTATAGTGGGAAGCCAAAAAGATAATCAATATTACAAATTGAATTTAGAAATAAATGCTAAACAATATGTAAAATAATGTGGTAAAAGGAAGTGAAAAAAATGGGGAAGATGCTATATACAATAGAAGAAATAGAAGAAATACAGAAAAACAAGCAGAAAATAAGTAAAAGAATAAGAATTATAATATATGTAATCTTAATTCCAATATTGTTATGTAATATTGTATTAATAGCTCAATCTGTTTTACATCCTAAAGAAACACCTAGTTTAGTAGGAATAAAATCATATGTTATTATTTCAGGAAGTATGCAACCAGAATTAAATATAGGAGATATTGTAATTGTAAAAAAAGAAGACAATTTACAAAAAGGAGATATTATTTCATTTAGACAAGGACAGAGTGTTATAACACATAGAATTAATAACATTATAAATGAAAATGGAAATATAACATATCAAACAAAAGGTGACAACAATAATATAGAAGACAGTGGAACAATAACAGACTCAGTAATAGAAGGAAAAGTAGTATTAAGAATTCCTAAATTAGGTAAGTTATCAATTTTTATGCAAAATAAAATATTATTAGTAATAATTGTATTATTACTATATGTATATATTTCTTTTAGTAGATTAAAAGAAAAAAGAAGAAAAGAAAGAAAGACTGTTAGAAAACAATATGAAAAGATGAAAATGGAGGAAGACAAATGCAAAGAATCAAGCCGATAGATATTTTATTGTTATTATGTATTATTACTTCAATAATATTAGTATCTGTATCAATATCTAAATACAAAAATGTAATGTCTGTAAGTGATTCAGTACAAGTAGCTGTGCCAATTATCAATCTTGAAGAAAATGTATTAGATGTAAGAATAAATCCGACAGATACAGAAAAAGATTATGTTTTTAAAGTTAGTAATAAAGAAGAAGATAAAAAATCAGAAGTTTCAATGCAATATACACTAGAAATAAAAAACACAAATAATTTACCATTAAAATTTGAATTGTATAATTATGCTAATGGAGCAATAGTTGGTGAAAATTTATTAAGTAATAATAAAACACAAATAATTCCATTAAAACTAAATGATGAAGAACAAGGATATCAACTAAAAATTAAATGGAATCAAGAAAATAAAAATTATCAATATGCTAAAGTTATCGATTATGTGCAAATAGTTTTAGATAGTTCACAAATTGATTAAGAGGTGTAAGAAAGGACTTTAAAATGAAGAAAAATAAAGTAGTAGCAATAGTTTTTTTATTAGCAATTATTATATTATCAACAATTATTTCAGTTACATTCTCAAAATATGTAATACAAAAAAGGGACACTCATATTTTAGAATCAGATGCTTTTTATTTTAATAGTAATTTAACTCAAGAAGAATATCAACTAAATGAATGGAATGGAAAAGATGAGCAAAATATAAAATTTAATGTAAACAATTATTTAGACAATGTGCAAATTACAGAACAAGATATTAAATATAATATAGAAGTACAAATAACAAATTCAGATGCGCAATTAGTTGATTTAAAAATACAAGATGAAAATGGTAACAATATTTCAGCTGAAACAGAAACAGGTTCTGAAAATACAATATTAAAAGTATCAGATTTAATACTAAAATATGATACAACTGCAGAACAATTATTAAAAACAAATAATTACAATATAATTATTACACCCCAAAATGACAAAATAGAAGAAGGAAAAATAATAAATGTTACATTAAAAATAACTTCAACAGAACCATATATAAAAGAATTAACAAGTAATATAAAATTAACAGTACATACAGTCGCAAATTATGTAGGGAATTTAATTGAGTCTGATAATGGACAATATGTTAAATTGAACATAAAAGTAAATAATCCTGAAAAGGATTTAACAATCAAATATGATAATACGAAATTAGAGCTAGATAAATCTAATTATATATTAACAGATATATATCCAATATCACAAACAACAATGAATTCATTTACAATTCCTAAAAGTAAGCTAGAAAAAGGAAACATATATGAAATAACATTTATACGAAAATCACAAGATAAAATAACATATGGAACAGATGTAATTATAGATGAAGATACAATGGAATACACAAAAGGAATAATTACATTTTCAAGTCCTACATGGAATCAAAATAAAGCAAGTGTAAAAATTACAAATGGTTCTACATATAGTATGCAATATAAGATAGTAGGAATAAATGATGAAATTGATGAGACAGATGCAACAGGATGGATTACAGTAAATCCTAAAAATATTACAGTGAATAATTTAAAATATGCTGATAAAATAATTGCAAGATTATATGATGGTACAAATTATACACAATATGCAAGTTGTATTATTTCTGATGGTACAAATCCAACAATTACTGCAAATGCAACAAATACGACAACAAGAGCAATAACAATACAAGCAAATGCAATTGATAATGAAAGTGGAATAACAACAGACAAGCCATTTAAATATTATATTGCACAATCATTAGATTCGATAGCAAGTGCAACACTAAGTGGAAGTAATACCACAGGAACATATACATTTGAAAACTTAGAAGCAAATATGACATATTATATAAAAGTTGAAAGAGAAGATTTAGCAGGAAATAATGGAAGTACTACAATAGTTGTAAAAACATTAATGATTCCATCAGCAAAAGAAAATATAACAAGACAAATAAATTGGACTGCAACAGACACACCAAGTACAGCACAAGCAGAAGTAATTGTATCAACAGAAACAGGTTTTACAATAAAATATGGTACAAATAAAGATGATAAAACAACATGGAAAGAATATACACAAGGAATAACAGTAACAAATGGACAAACTATTTATATAGCATTAACAGATGGACGAAATTACGGATTAGAATACACATTACAAGTAGAAGATAAAACAGGTCCTGAAGTTACAATTACAAAAACAGAAACAAAGACAAATTCAATAACAGTAAAAGTTGATGTTAATGATGTTGGTGCAGGAATGCCAGAAAATGTACAATATAATTATTATCTAAAAAAAGAAGGTAGTGTGGCATATGAAAAAACTATAGAAGGTCAAACAGCAAATATATATAAATTTACAGATTTAACAGCAAACACAAATTATGAGATTATTGTAAAAACAAAAGACTTAATAGGAAATGAAGGAGAAGGAAATCTTACAGTAACAACTAGTAAATTCGATTTAATAACAGGTGATATTACATTTTCTAAAACAAGCTGGGCAGATAAAAAAGCAAGTGTAAATGTAAATAATAATACAGAAAATCAAATGCAATATCAAGTTGTTGCAGAAGGAGAAGAAATTAAAGAAAATGGATGGACAACAACTTCAGAAAAAACAATCACAGTAACAGATTTAAAAAATAATTACATTATAGTTGCAAGATTGTATGATGGAACAAATTATACAAAATATGCAAGTGTACAAGTTCAAGATACAACAGCTCCAACTGTCACAGTTGTAAAAGAACCAACAGATTGGACAGATAATACAGTAAAACTAACCATAACAGCAACAGATACAGAAAGTGGTTTATCAGAAGATGGAGCATATAGTTTTGATGGAGGAACAACTTGGCAAACAAGTACAAGTAAAACATATACAGAAAATACATCAGGAATTGTTATAAAAGTAAGAGATATTGCAGGAAATATTAATACATATGATACTATAAATATTTCTAATATAGATAAAACAGGACCAGAATTTGAGATTACTACAAAATCAACATCTAGTACAGTTACTGTAAATGTTGATGGTACAACAGATTCAGGTGTTGGTTTAGAAGAAATAACAACATATAATTACTATATAGCAACAAGTGAAGCAGGACTTGCAACAGCAGAAAAAACAACTGATACAACAACAAACAAAACATCAAGTAAAACATATACAGGTTTAACACAAGGAATTACATATTATATAAAAGTAGAAGTTTCTGATAAATTAGGAAATGTAACAAGCAAGATTGTAACAGTAGAAACAGGAAGTATAGCAACAGATTTTACAATTTCAGACCCAGTTTGGGCGGATAAAAAAGCAAGTGTAAAAATTACTAATAATTCAGATTATAAGTTGCAATATCAAATTGTAAAAAATACAACAGATGCGCCAAGTGCAAATGGATGGACAACAGTAGAAACATCTGAAGGTAAAGAAATAACATGTTCAGATTTATTAAATAATTATGTTGTATATGCAAGACTAACAGATGGAACAAATAATAGTGCTGTACTTCAAAAACAAGTAAAAGATATTACAGCACCAACAGTAACAATATCAGGTAATCCAACAGATTGGACAAAAGATGATGTAATAATAACAATAAACGCGACAGATACAGAAAGTGGTTTACCAGAAGAAGCGGAAGGTGGAGCATATAGTTTTGATGGAGGAATAACTTGGCAAACAAGTACAAGTAAAACATATACAGAAAATACATCTGGAATAATAATAAAAGTAAGAGATATTGCAGGAAATATAGATACAAAAACAATAGATATTACAAAAATAGACAAAAAAGGACCAACATTAAATGTACAAGAACAAGCTACAGATATAAACTCAATAACAGTAAGTGTAAGTGTAACAGACGAAGGTATTGGGATGCCTGATGTAACTAAATATAAATATAGTTATAGAAAAGAAGGAGACAATAGTTACACAGTTTATAAAGAAACAACAGAAACCACATGTAAATTTGAAAAATTAACATCAAATAAAAAATATTATATAAAAGTAGAAGTTACAGACAAACTGGGAAATATTACAGAAAAAGAAATAACAGTAACAACAAGTGAATTTTTATATACAACAGGAGAAATAGAATTTAATAATATTATCTGGAAAAATTCTATTGCAACAGTAACTGCAAATAATAAAAATGCAAATTATGATATGGAATATCAAGTAAAAACAGATGGAACTCAAACACCAGATGTATCTGATAACAGTAAATGGACAAAAACAACAGAAAAGTCAATTAATATAGGAGAATTAGAAGATGGAAATGTAGTATATGCAAGATTAACAGATGGAATTAACTCTAGTACTGGATATGCATCTGTAACAATAAGCAATTCTTCTAAAAAGCAATATACTGAAACAGAGTTTGCAAATGTAACTAGATCAAGTTACGAAATACTAGCAGTTTCTGCACAAAGTAATAAAATAGAAGTAAAAATAAATAAAGATGTAGAAGGAAAATTATATAATTATTATTATAAAACAATTAATGATACAGATTATAAACTAATTTCTACCAATTCATATTATAGTGATAATGCAATTATTACAGATGTACAAACAAACCAAATATATAAAATTAAAGTATTAGTAACTGATTCTAGTGGAAATGTAACTAGATGTCAAAATACTGCAACAATTATTACTCAAGCACAAGCAAGTATTGATACAACATATAGTGAAAACAGAACATATATTGATGATAATGGTTATACAATAAGTGTGCCACAAGGATTTAAAGTTTCTAGTACAACAGGGGAAAATTTACAAACACAAGGTGCTGTACTAAAAGATGGAAATAATAATGAATTTGTATGGATACCAGTAAATGATGCAATTTATGATGGAGTTACTTCAATTCCAACTAATACAACAACAGCTCAAAGTAATAATTATAAACCAATGGCAACAGCCCAAAGTTCAAATAAAGGTTATTATGAAGGTTTTTCATATGATTTTAATGGAGTATTATCTTACAAAAAATCTGGTGCAGGTATTGGTACATCATCTTATAGAGAACCAAGTTTAATAACAGGAAATGCTGATGGATATACTTGGAATGTAGAAAATGTAACAGGGATTATTAATGATGCAGATGCAACATATTATAAAAATATTTTAGGATTTAATTCAGCATCAGAATTTGGAGAATATACTGCCAATAATTATAATAATATGATACTTTCAGTAGATGCATTTGGTGGATTTTTTGTTAGTAGATATGAAACAACCAAAACAACTGATACTAGTGGAAATGTTGTAGTTGGTTCTAAAAGAAATGGAACAGTATTATCAGAAAAAAATTGGTATGAGATGTATTTATATCAAGATAGTAGAAAATATGCAAGTAATCCATATTATACAAGTAAAAGCGTAATTTCAAGCATGATATGGGGAAGCCAATATGATGCAATGCTAAATTTCTTATTAACAGGTTCAGAAGCTAACAAAGTTACAAGCAAAACAGGTTCACAAAAAAATGAATTAAGCAATACAGCACAAGATTCAGAAGATATTATAAGTAATATATATGATTTAGGCTCAAATGCAAAAGAATGGACACAAGAAGCAGCTTTAGCAATTTTTAGAGTATATAGAGGTGGAGGATATGATAAAACTAAAACAGAAACTCCTTCAACCAGACCATCATTATCAAATACAGGTATATTAGCAAGACCAACAGATTCAGGGCCAATATTTGGTTCAAGATTGCAATTATATATAAGAAGTACAAATGATACCACAGGACCAGTAACAACTATTACAAGTACAAGTTCTACAACAAATACAATTACAGTAAAATCACTAGCACAAGATAAAGAAACAGGTGTAAGCAAATATACTTATTATATAAAAGAAAGTTCAGATCCATCAGACAGCACAGAATGGAAAAAAATCACAGATGGTTCAACAGGAAATTATACATATACAGGACTAAAACATAATACAACATATAGTATAAAAATAATAGCAACAGATGGTTCTTCAAATGTAGGAGAAGGAACTGTTACAACTGTAAAAACACAAGAACTTGGAAATGTAGCAAAAGATATAATAGGACTAAAAAATAAATATGGACAAAGTGGAGAAGGAACAGTATTATTAGAACAAAAAAACACAACATATTCAAACCAAGGATATTATATTCAATATCAAGTTTCTGATAGTAGCACTATACCAACAGAAGCAAATTGGGTAACAGGAGATTCTATAACAGGTTTATCAAATGGACAAATGATTTATGCATGTTTATTTGATGGAATTAATAGATCTAGTGACTATTTTGAATTAAAAGTTACAGGACTAGAAGGATTTGAATATTATACAGATTCTAATGGAAATTCTTCAAAAGATAAAACAGTAACATATACAGATAGTGATGGAAATACAGCAACTATACCAGCAGGATTTAAAGTTGGAACAGGAGACTCAACAAGTAAAGTAAATGAAGGTCTTGTTATTCAAGATGAAAATGAGAATGAATTTGTTTGGGTTCCTGTACCAGTAGCAGTAGAAACAACTACAAGTACAACATCTACTGAAAAAGCTATGGCAAGAAAACAAACTTCAAATACAAAATATTATGAAGGAATTTTATATAATTTTAGTGGAACAACATCAACAAAACAAAGAAGCTCAACTGCAATGGGAGTTAATACAACAAGGGAACCAAGTTTAGTAACAACGGGTAGTGATTTTACTTGGAATGTTGAAAATGGAAATGCTAATGGTGCAAGTTATGATATTGCATTTTATACAAATTTAACTATAAGTAGTTCAACAATTTTTGGAACATATACAGAATTCGGACAGTATATGAATGAACAATATACTAATATGGTTAAAAGTGTAGATAAATTTAAAGGTTTTTATGTAGGAAGATATGAGACAAGTACTGTAAGTAATAATGTGTCAGCATCAGCTGTTGTTCAATCACAGAAAAATAAAGATATACTATATAATAGAACTTGGTATCAAACATATTATTACCAAGAAAGTAATATAAACACATATAATCCATACCATAATAACAAAAGTGTAACAAGTAGTATGATATGGGGAAGTCAGTGGGATGCAATGTTAAACTGGATGTTAAAAGATGATAATACTAAAAACTTTGTAACAAGTGTAGTTGGAAATAGAACAGGAACAAGGGCAAATTCAGGACAATATTCAGACGACTTTGCTAAAAATATATTTGATTTATCTGCAAATGTAGTAGAGTGGACACAAGGAGCAACATCTACTCATTATAGAGACTATAGAGGAGGTTCATTCCTAAAAACAACAGATAAATATGGAAAATACACAGCAAAAGATAGAATTAATAGTTGGAGACCACCTTCTGGAAATTACATTTATACAAATCCAACTAATACAGGAGGAGATAGTTCAACAAATGCTGATGGTAGTAGGCTTGCATTATACATTAATAATACAGAAGACACAACAGCACCAATAATAGATTCTACAGCAACAACAAACACTATAACAAAAGGAACAAATAATATAAAAATAAAAACACAGGCAACAGATGCAGAATCTGGAATAAGAAAATATAAATATACAATAAGTTATAAAGCTTTTGATGCCTCAGATTTTTCAGATAGTTATATTGTAAAATCTGAAGAAAAATGGGGATGGACATATGAGTTTACTGGTTTAAATCAAAATACACCATATTATATAAAAGTAGAAGTTACAAATGATGCAGGTTTAACAAGTACATATTATTCAAGTGCTATTCAAACTGAAATATTAAATGTAACAGAAGACCCATCAACATTGAAGAAAACATATGGAAAAACAGGAAATGGAACAGTATATTTAACACTAGCAGATACATATAAATCTAATAATTATTATATACAATATCAAATAGTAAAATCAGGTGTAACACCAACAGATTCAGGATGGAAAGATGGAGCCAAAGTAAATAATAATGGACAAACATTTTCAGATGGATGCATTGTAAAAGGTTTATCTGTTGGAGATATAATTTATACAAGAATAACTGATGGGAAAAATAGTTCAGTAAGTTTTAAAACAACTGATATATCAGAACTAGAGACATTTTCTGAAATACAAACTCAAAATAGTGTGTATCCAGACCCAAATGGTGTAGAAGTAACAATACCAGCAGGATTTAAACATGGTACTTCATCACTTAATAATACAGTAGCAAATGGGCTAGTTATAGAAGATGAAGCAGGAAATCAATATGTATGGATACCAGTAAAAAATGTAGTTTATGATGAAACAACAACAGTTGCTTTACAAAATAATAGTTCAACATATAAACCAATGGCAAGAATACAAAGCGGATATACCAAATCTAGTACTTCAAAGTATTATGAAGGAATATTGTATTCATATAGTGGTGTAAAATCATGGGTAATGGATAATAAAATAATGTATAGAATAGGAAATACAATAAGTTATAGGGAACCAAGTTTAGTAACAGGAAGTACAATAAATTTATCATGGCAGTATGCATCAGGAACACAATATGATGCAAAAGAATATGGACAATTATCTTCAATAAAAGATGATGAAATTACAATAAATTCACCAACGGCATTTGGACAATATATGAACAAAAAATTTGCAGAAATGGTAGAAAGTGTAGCAAATTATGGTGGATTTTATGTAGGAAGATATGAAACAAGTAGATGGAACTCAGGAGCAACAACAAATGCAGATAATACAGGTAATATTGCTAAATCAGTAGCAGGAGCAACTCCAATGGCAAGAACTACATGGTATGATATGTATTTAAGGTCAAGCAGTGGTTACTCAAATAATCCATATTATAATAGCACAAGTGTAAATAGTGAAATGATATGGGGATGCCAATATGATGCAATGTTAAACTTCTTATTAGAAGAAAATGATAAAACAAAGGTTACTGAAAGAACAGGAAATCATTCAAATGTAAGGTCTATTACAGGAGAATATCCAAATGATATCATGAGTAATATATTCGACCTAAGCTCGAATGTTAGAGAATGGACGCAAGAGGCTTATTCTTCTGCGTACCGTGCTTATCGTGGTGGCGATTACAATATGGCTGATACGGGTACCGCAGTCTATCGCTACAACGACTATCCTACTGGTACCAACTACAGTATTGGTTCGCGTCTCACACTTTATTTGAAGTAGCTCTGGTCACTAATTGCGATGCGACTAAACAAAACTGGAATATGGGTTAAGGCGAAAAATAGAACTTAAAAATACATAATGGGGTGTAAGCCCTTGACGATAAATTTTGAAAGGAACAAAAGAAAAGATGAGTAAATTACAAAAATCATATACAAATTTAAAATCTAAAGATGCAGAAAAAGTGTATTTATTTAAAAGTGGTATGTTTTATCTTGCTCTTTCAGATGATTGTGAAAAATTGTCATCTGTATTTGGATTTAAAAAAACAAAATTAAATGAAGAAATAGAAAAATGTGGTTTTCCAATTTCAAGACTAGAGTTTTATACTGAACAACTTGAAAAAAGAGAAATTTCATTTCAAATAGTAGATGATGATTATTCAAAAATAGAAAATTATTCCGATTATATGAACAATTCTAAACTAAAAAAAATTATACAAGAAATAAAAAATATAGATTTAAATAATATTACATTTAAACAAGCATATGAATTTTTAGAAAATGCAAAAATGGAAATAGGAAAAATCTATGAATAGTGAGAATGAATTAAAATTAATTCCGATATATGAGACATATATGGAATATATGATACAAGTTTTAATTAAGCTTCCAAGAACAGAAAAATTTAGTATAGGTACAGATTTTAAACAATTAATGTATTCAACATTAGAAGATGTAATGTATATATCAAAATTACCTAAAATACAAAGACTAAATTATTTAAATAAAATTGATGCAAAACTAAATACGCAAAGAATCTTACTAAGAATAATGAAAAAGTTTGCATGGATAGATATAAAGAAATTTAACACAGCAATGGGACATATTTATGAAATAGGAAAAATACTAGGAGGTTTAATTAAATATTATGCCAAAAAAAGTACGAAATCAGTTTGACAAATATTTAACTTATGAAAAACTTTTAGAAGCACATAAAAAAGCAAGAAAAGGCAAAAATCGAAAAACGGAATTAATCAAATTTAATTTAAAACAAGAAGAATATATAATGTGGTTATATAAACAATTAAAAAATGGAACATACAAACATGGAGGATATGTTGAATTTTATGTTACAGAACCTAAATTAAGAAAAATTGAAAAATCACGATATATTGATAGAATTGTACATACATGGCTTGTTGAGAATTTTTTATTAAAATATTTTGCGACACAATTTGTTCCTACTTCATATGCATGTATAAAAGGAAAAGGAATGCACAGGGCTGCATTCTGTGTTCAAAAATATATGAAAAAGGCTAAACAAAAATGGGAAAATTATTACATTATAAAAACAGATGTAGCAAAATATTTTAACAGTATAGATAAAAGAATCTTATTAAAAATCATAGAACGAAAGATAAAAGATCCTAAGTTAATTTGGGTAATAAAAGAAATTTTATATGCACAAAAAAGAGAGAAAGGCTTAGAAATAGGAAACTATACAAGTCAAATATTTGCTAATATATATTTAAATGAAGTTGATCAATATATTAAACACCAACTAAAAGTAAGATATTATGTTAGATATTTAGATGACAGTATTTTAATAGTTCAAACAAAAGAAGAAGCAAAACAAGTTTTAAAACTCGTGCGCAAATTTTTAAAAGAAAAATTAGATTTAGAATTAAATGACAAAACACAAATATTTAAAGGAAAACAAGGCGTAAATTTTTGTGGATATAAAATAAATGAATATAGAATGAAAATAAGAGACAGAGGAAAAAGAAAGCTAAAATTAAAAATAAAAAAATTAAAACAAAAAGTAAAAACAGGAGAAATGACAAGTAAGGAAGCTAAAAGATATTTAGCTGGACATATAGGATACATAAAATGGGCAGATATTTACAATTTGTCAAATAAGTTATTCTATATTGAAGATGCTTTTAATGTTAAAAATATAGATTAGGGATAAATCGAAAGAGGCTAATTCTTCTGCGAACCGTGCTAATCGTGGTGGCAATTACAATATGGATGATACGAATACCGCAGTCAATCGCAACAACAACAATCCTACTAATACCAACAACAATATTGGTTCGCGTCTCACACTCTAATACTATTTCAGATTATGTGTTTTACGGAATACATACAGTAAAGTATTAGTAATAAAGAGATTTATTCCTTCCTTTTCTAAAAAGGTAAAAAAGAATCAGTATAATATATGTTAGTAATTTTATATGAATATATGTGTTATACAAAAAGGATAATTATGAATGAATGTTTTTTATTAGGGACTATAGTTAATAATGTGAAATTTCGTTTTGCAATTGGAGGAAGGCATAATTCAATTATAGAATTTAAATTGCAATTGGAAAACGACTCTATTATTATAGTCAAAGCATATGATAAATTAGCAGATTATTGCTATCAAAATATAACTAAAAATGATTTAGTTATAATTAGAGGAAAATTAGAAACTGATTTTAAAATATATATGTCAGAAATTTATTTTTTCAAAAAATAAAGGAGGAACAAAATTGGCTAATAAACATGCAAAAAGAAAAAGGCAATTAAAACTTATTATATTTGGAATAATAATTGCCATAATTGCAGTTATTGCAATTACAATTATAATAGGTATAAATAAAAAGAAAAATGAACAAAAAAATCAAACAAATGAAGAGTCATATATACAAGAAATGGAAGATGGAATAAGCATAAACAAAAGTTTAAAATTAAATGAAGCTAAATTAGTAAATGGTTTATTAGTTTCTAATATTCAACTTACAGAAAAAGATGGAATGACAACACTTTTAGCAGATGTTACTAATAAAACAGAACAAAAAACAGAATTTAAAAAATTAAAAATAATATTGCTTGATGAAAATGAAAATGAAATTGCTACTATGACAGCTTTTGTAAATTCGATTGAAGTAGGGGAGACAACACAATTAAATGCTTCAACAACTTCTAATTATATAAAAGCATATGATTTCAAAATTGTTGAAGATTAATCCTTTAAATTGAAAATATTCCTAAATGAAAGGAGAAAAAATGGTAAAAAAACAAGGATTAAAAATTGTAATTATATTGTTTGTTATAACATTAGTAATTGTTGCACTAAAAGGATTAGTACCAAAGTCTAAAGCAAAGGAAACTACTGAAATACAGATAACTTATAGTTCAGGAAAAGGTACAGGAAAGAATATTGTAACTACTCAAAGAATACCAAGTGATACAAATAGAAAAATTATATTAAGTGAAAATGTAGATTTTGATGGTGGGGTTACAGAAATAGATGGTCACACATATAAGAATGTATTAACTGGGTGGAAAATAACGGAAATTACGCAAGATGGTAAAAAAATTACAAATGACCTTGATACTGTTTATGCACAAGAGGGATGGTATAATGTACCTAAAGGTGTAACTGCAATAGAAATAACAGCAGTTTATGGGAGAGCTATCTACATAAGAAGTCCATATGACAAAATGTATTATGATGAATATCATATTTTTACATCGGGTGAAAATGCTGGTACTAGTGATGAACAGGAGGAAAAAAGTTCTGATGAAAATTATGGTACAAGCCAACAAGATGCTGTTGCAACTTTAAAAAGAGCATATGAATTAATTGATGAAAATGCAAGTAATACAGTTTATGATACAGTATTTGTATTATGTGGTGATTTGTATGAAATAAGTTACAAGACAGAATGGGCAGATTTTGCAGTAGATAATGAAGAAACATATAAAAATTATTCTTCAGATAGTTTAGGATATCAAAAAGGATATAACAAACCTGTTACAATTACTAGTGATAATGATAAAAAATATAGTTTATATATTGGAGCACAAAATGAAGAAATTAATATATATTCATCATTAAGATTTGACAACATAAATATTAAGTCATTACCAGAAGAAAATATTTCTGATATTCATGGGACAGATGTTACAACTGATACTTATTTAAATTTGGCAGATTTATGCTTTTTCTCAACTGGTACTTTTGAAGTGACAGAAACTGTTGGTACAGAAGATAAAGAAATGAATGTATTATATGGCAACTTATCTAGAGTGATACTTAATTCTGGAAATTGGAATCCTTTAGTTGCAAAAGATTCTACGATTATATCAGAATTATCAAAAAATAATTACATACAAATTGGAGGAAATGCTAGCATTTCTACATTAAAAATAGGCTTTAAAAATACATCTGAAATAGATGGAACAGATAAAACAGATGTAATTGTAAATCCACCAATTATAAAAGTAACAGGTGGCAAAATTAATGAATTAATAGGTACAGAAAATGCAAATTTAATGTTTGTTAATTTTGAATCTGAAACAGATGAAACAAAATACAAAGCAATAAGTAGAATTCAAAATTGGGAAAATGTATTCTTAGAAAATAGTTATTTAATTATAGATGATGGAATTCAAGAGACTGAGAATATAACTGTGCCTGAAGGTAGTGGATTGAAGCTTTCTAATGATGAGGAAATTAATGGTAATTTTAATGGTGGAGGAGAACTATATTTAGACAGCAATATTTGTTTTACAATAAATGGAGATATTAAAGGAACAACAAAATTAATTTTAACTCCAAGTATTGTTAATGGTAAAAATATTATAATTGGTGGAATTAATCATCCATATTTAAAAGTTAAGGGAAGTTCAACTGCTAGAACTCAGAGTCAATCAAGTGATGAGGTAGTTAGTGGAGAAAGTAAATATGCAATATTATCACAAAAAAGTGATTATTCATATTATTATATACAAGATGATGTTGAAATTTCAAATTTTGTAGAAATTAAATCAACAAATGCAATTGACAAAATTTATACAGATTCACTTGGTGCTAATGTAGGAAGTAATGCGTCAGATATTAGTATACTAGAAATAGGTGATTATACTCAAGATATAGAACTAAATTATGAATTTTACAAAAATTCAACAAATGCAAATAAATATGCTAATATAAGCAGACAATTTGTATTAAAAACTGATAAGCAAACAAATGTAATAATTCCAAATGGAACAGAAATTTTAATGATATATAATGATAAAAAATATAATTATGTTGTAAGTGGAGACGCTGAAAGTGTTGATTTATCTCTATTTAAAGATGAAGATGGTAATACATTTAAACAAGTTTCAAACTTACAATTAGCTGATAATGTAACAAAAGAAACAAATGGAGTTACAGGTGATACATTATATAATTATAGTGAAAGTTTTAGATTTATTGTAAGTTTTGCAAATATAATAAATAATAATTCTTCTATAAGTGCAGGAACATATTATTCAATAGTCAATATTTTCGATAATGGAAGTTGGATAAATTCAGAACAGATAGAAGATACTAATAAAATTAATATTTCTCAAGTTGTATTTACTCCAAATAATATTAATACAGAACTTGAAAAATATGAATCAAATGGAGATGTTACAATAAAATCTGCTGGAACTGTTAAAACATATGGTGGAGATGGAAAACAATTATATGGAAATATCAAAATATACAAAAATGTAAATGGAACTAGAGGAGAACAAGTTGATATCCCAGTTGGTAGTGAAGTTAATTTAAATGACCAGAGCTGTGAAGTTGTAAATGGAACAACACAATGCAAGTTTGTAGATAATTGCACAGATGCTGGTACAAGTTATAATTTTTATTTTGAAATGAATATGAAAAATGTTTTAGAACAAAATCAATTGCAGGCAGGTAGTTATAAGATTGCATTTGCTTATGCATTTGCTCAAGATGATTTAGTAAATGGAAATGTTGCAGGTTGGCTAGAAGTACCACTAACTATTATAAATTACTTGGATGATTATGGATTAGATGTTAATGTCGAAAATAGTGATAATTTAGCAGAAGATAAAATTCAATTAATTACTAAAGGAGTTGAAGAAAACAGAACAATAAATATTAAGTATTCTGGACAACTTGAAGACCCCTCTATTAAAATAATAGCATTAGAAAAAACGGGCCAATTTGATTATAATAGTACAGATAATTCTCAGAAAATTGTAATTAAGAACAATGTAAACTCTAATATTAATGGAAATTGTGAAGTAACTTTTGCAAAATCTATTACAGAAGGAGCTTATAGAATTATGTTTGAACTTTATGACAAATATGGCACAAAGAAAACAGAAAGTTTTGTGAACTTTATTGTGGTAGAAAATCCAAATAAATAAAAAACATCCTCTTTTGCGATAAAGGCATTAGAGGGTGTTATTTTTCCTTTTTAGTTTTAACATATATCTTTTTATACAAATTGCAAATATTACATTCTGTGCAAATTTTAATTCGATTTTCAAAAATAAGTTGTAAGGTATTTATAAAATCTAAATTAGCAGATGGTGATACAAGATGAAGATGAATTTCCTGTGGTAACAAGTTTAATAGTGTATTTAAAACATAATCATTGTCTGAAAAAGAAACATCAGACAAATATTTGGCTTTAAGAGCATTTTTATCAACATCAATTATTTTTAAATTTTCATCTAATAAAATAAGATTATCTCCAAAAGATACTAGATGAACAGCAATAGGAGATGGAACCTGTGAATTTACATATAGTCTTAAAAGTGATACAAATTCAAGATATTCTCTTTCAATAATAAATTCATTTACCGAAAAATCTATTAAATCTTCTAAAAGATTTCTGTAGTCTTTTAAGCGAAAATTTATAAATCCAGTGATTATAATAGAATGATGTTTTGTTATATATTCATAAAATGTGTCAAAAAGTATCATTTGTCTATTTGTGAATGAAAATTCATCATCATCACATATGTTTTCATCACATAATTCTAATATTTTATTGAGTTCTGTATTGTCAAAATAAAAATAATTATTAGATAATATGTTTTGGATAAAATCATGTTCAAAGTATTCAATAACTAAGTAAGAAAAAATTGTTGCAAGCTTGGTGTAAAAGAGTTCTTTATCAATTCCTGTATAGTGTATTATTATGTTTTTGTAGGACTTGAATTCATTCATAGAGTAAGATATGTTTAACATATTAAAACATGAGAATTCGTTTTTTAGATATGATAAGATTTCGTCATTGTTTGTTTTTATACATAATGAACTCATAAACAACTCCTTTTTGGCTTCTCGTTTTGTATAGTATTTGCTAAAATAAGAAATATATACAATAACTAAGATATAATATTCTGGAAATTTAAAAAATGAAACTTGGACTTATGTTTTTTATAAATGGGAAAGTAATATATTATTTTACCGTTTAACTGCGGACGCTTCGCTATTTTAAATTTGTTTGCAACAAATTTAAAACACTTTGTTAAACTTTAAAATGATATATTACTTTCTATTTAAATAAAAAAAGCACTGAGTATAAATTAACTCAATGCTTTGAAATTATAACTTGGTATAAATATGGTAATCAATGTCAGGGAAGATACAATCTTTTAATTGAATATCTTCCAAAAAAGCTTTATCAACATTGTTATCTTTAATTTCATAATATAATTTAGTAAAACGACCAATATGATCTTTAATTCTTTTTTTGGCATAATCAACCATTGTACCATTTGTAATAATAAATAACCAGCAACTAGTTTGAGCTTGAAGTAATTCACGAGCAGCTTGATTAAGAGCATCTTTTATAATTCCTTCTGCATCAGGATAAGAAGTTGCAAGTTCAACCATTCTATCACCAGCTTTATGTAGGTGACGATGAACATAATCATTTGTAGGGTTTAACCATACTCCACTATAACCATTTGCACCCCAACTTGAACGACAGGGAGCACAAACTTGCATTTCTGGATATTTATCAATATATTCAGAAGGTGTAATTAATTCAAAGTTACACTCATCATAATAAATTTTCTTAAATAAAATATATAACCAATATGGACCTTCATACCACCAATGACCATATAATTCTGCATCATAAGGACATAAAATGATAGGTGGTTTTTCCATATATTCAGAAACATTTGCAATTTGTTCTGTACGAGAATTCATAAAATGACCTGCTTGTCTTTCAGCAGAGTCTTTTGCCCATTGAACATCATAATAATCTTTTTGATCAGTTTTTCCTGTTATTCTGTGATATTTAATTCCTGTATGGACACGAACACCATTATGAGCAATATATGGTTTTATATAATCATAATCAGCTTCGTAACCAATATCTCTATAAAATTCTCTATAATTGTAATCACCAGGATATCCATCAATAGAACTCCAAACTTGTTGAGAAGATTTCATATCACGACCGAAACAAACAAGTCCACCAGGTGAAACGATAGGAGCACAAGTTCCATAAATAGGAGTAGGGTCTGCATATAAAATTCCATGAGATTCTAAAATTGCATATTCAATTCCAAACTCTTTAAGAAATTTATCAGCTTCTGGAACATAACCACATTCAGGTAACCAGATTCCACGAGGTTTTCTCCCAAAATATCTTTCATATGTTTGAACACCAACAGCTATTTGAGCTCTTATTGTTTCTTCTGTAACATATAAGATAGGGAAGTATCCATGTGTTGCACCACATGTTATAATTTCTAAAACACCAATATCTTGGAAGTGTTTAAATTGTTCAATTATATTACATTTCCAAACATCTCTAAAAAGATGTAAATCATTTGAATATCTATCATAATAATAGTGAGAAAGTCTGTTAACTCTTTCATCATATTTTGTACGCTCAATTTCTTTTTCTGATAATTCAATTAATTTTTTTAAATAATTTATATATTTTGTTTGTAATAGTTTGTTGTCAAGCATAGAAAGTAGAGTGGGAGTTATTGACATTGTTATTCTAAAGTCTACTCCTTCATCAACTAATTTTTTGAAGTTTTTTAATAATGGTATATATGTTTCTGAAATTGCTTCATATAACCATGATTCTTCAAGATAGTCATCACTTTCAGGGTGATGTATAAATGGAAGATGTGCATGTAATACGAAACTTACATATCCTTTTTTTTGCATATAAATTCTCCTTTTACTAAAATAAAACCGTAGGTTGAAATTCCTACGATATTGTTGTTAAAACATTCTAGATGACATACTTCCTGATGATGGATTTCCACCAGAAGATGGGTTATTTGTAATTCTATCAAATAGTGATATATCTTCATTTTGATAAATTCCTGAATACATATCTTTTAGAAGTTCTTCACTAATATAAGGAATATTTTGAACTCTCTTCATTGCAGGTAAGTGTTTTATAATTTCATATAATGAGATTGATTTTTCATTATGATTTTTTACATTTCTAACTTTAATTGTATTATTTTTATTTGTATTAAATAATACATGATCATTTGGTGATTCAATTTCATTTGATGTTGATACATATATATAATCAGTATGGATTTTTTCTTGGATTTCTTTCGTTACTTCTGCATTATAATAGTTAGGACGTCTACCAAGTTCAATTCTATAGCTACATTTACTATCATTTATATGTAAATACCAACTGTTTGCAAAATCATTTATTGGAATTTCAAAACTATAACCCATAGTATCATTGTGAACAATTAATACAGGCCTTGTTATATTAAAGAAATTCTCTCCATATTGTTTTATATAATTTTCTCTATCTGAATCTGCTATATCCCAATAAACAAATAATGTTTCAGGTGATTGATATAGTATTTTTACAATTGTTTCATTATATCTATATGGTAAATCATAATATTCTACAACTTCTGCAAGTGGAGTTGTTGTTTTAACTTTTTTTGTAACTGCTTTCTTTTTTGCTGTAGACTTAGTCTTTGGTGTAGTTGAAGTAACTGCTTTCTTTAATTTATTAGTAGTTTTCTTTGCAGTTTTTTCTTTTACTACTGATTTTTTGGTTACAGCTTTTTTTGAAGATGTAACTTTTTTTGTTGTAGAATTAGATTTTGTAGTCTTTTTTGATGTACTTTTTGATGGTACATTTTTAATATTCTCTTCATTTAATTCTTTTGTTTTTGATGGCATTTTTTATCCTCCTATGTAAAAAGACATTATTTTCTATATCATATACTAAAGTAAAAATAAATTCAAGTAAAAAGATAAAAAAAGATAAAAAAATTTTTACAAAAATATTGACAAAAATATGCAAACAATGTATAATAATTTATGTTACAAGAAGAAGTTGTCCACTTCTCACCTTATCTTTGTGGAAAAAGGTTAGAAAAATTTAGATTTATATTAATAATATATCTATATTTGTGTGGAATTGACTTGTAACAAAGTCAATTTTTTTTATTTGTAAAAATGATATAAATATACAAATAAAAAGTGCAAAAATCTAGGAGGTGTTTTATATAAAACAAGAATTACCTATAAATGGTCAAATACGAGCAAAAGAAGTACAGTTAATTAGTGACACTGGAGAAAAATTAGGAATGGTTCCATTAGCAAGAGCATTAGAAATAGCAGGAGAAAAGAAATTAGATTTAGTATTAGTATCACCAAATTCACAAGTACCAGTATGTAAAATAATGAATTATGGAAAATACAAATTTGAACAATCTAAAAAAGAAAAAGAAGCTAAGAAAAAACAAAAAACTCAAGAAACAAAGGAACTAAGAATAACTCCAAACATAGAAGAACATGATTTTTCATTTAAAGCCAAAAATGCAAGAAAGTTTCTTGAAGACGGAAATAAAGTAAAAATTACAGTAAGATTTAGAGGCAGAGAATTAAACAATACAAAAATGGGAGAATCAGTATTAAATCAATTTATTTCTAATTTAGAAGATATATCAGTAGTTGAAAAGAAGCCAAAACTAGAAGGAAAGAACATGTTTATAATACTAGCTAAAAAAGCCAATTAATAATTACAAAATTAATTAAGGCTTAATATAAATAAAACAATTGAAAGGAGCAAAAAGCTATGCCAAAACTAAAAACAAATAAAGCTGCAAAGAAAAGATATTCTTTAACAGCATCAGGAAAAGTAAAAAGAACAACAGCTAATAGAAGACATTTATTAGCAAATAAAACAAAAAGACAAAAATTATCAAGCAGACGCCCAGGAGCATATGCAGATAAATCATGTGAAAATACAATAAAAAAATTATTACCATATGGTAACTAAATAGTAGATTAGGAGGGAATATAAATGGCAAGAGTAAAATCAGCAATGACAACAAGAGCTAGACATAAAAAAGTATTAAAACAAGCAAAGGGATATTATGGTGCAAAACACTATAGATTTAGAAATGCTAACCAAGCAGTATTAAAATCATTAGCATATGCTTATGTTGGAAGAAAAGATAAAAAGAGTAATTTTAGAAAATTATGGATTGCAAGAATAAATGCAGCAGCAAGAATAAATGGAACAACATATAGTAAATTAATCGCAGGATTAAAAAAAGCTAATGTAACAATAAATAGAAAAATGTTAGCAGAAGTTGCTGTAAATGATCCAAAAGCATTTACAGAAATAGCTGAAATAGCAAAAAACGCATAAGTAATGTAAATCAAAAATACTAGAAAGTAAATGTGAGTTTTATTTTCTGGTATTTTTTTGCTCAAAACTATTGAACAAGATATGCAAATATGATAATATCTACTATCAAAAAGGAGGATGAAATGAACATAGGAATAGATATAGATGGAGTACTAACAGATATGGAAAAATTCATAATAGATTATGGCACAAAATTTTGTTTAGAAGAAGGATTAGAAATAAATATAAAACAGATAGATTATAGTGAAACAACAACATTTAATTGGACACAAGAACAGGCTGATAGATTTTGGGAGAGATATTTTACAGGATATGTTCTTAATGAACCACATAGGAATTTCGCGCCAAATGTAATAAATAAATTAAGAGAGCAAGGTAATAAAATATATATTATTACTGCAAGAGATGAATATGGTTTAGCGAAAGAATATTATGGTAAAATGCAAGAATTAACAAAAGAGTGGCTAAAAAAACAAAATATTACTTATGATAAGTTAATTTTTGCAAGAGATGAAGAAAAGATTTCACAGTGTTTAGAGAATAGTATTGATGTTATGATTGAAGATAGTCCAAGGAATATAAAAGATATTTCCAGAAAAGTTAAAGTTATTAAGTATGATTGTAAATATAATGAAGATGTTGAAGGATCTAACATTATTACTGGATATAGTTGGTGGCATATTTATGATATTATAAAAAATAAAAGGTAAATGTAGATATGAAAAAAGAAAGGCCTGAAAGCCTTGGGGCTGTAAAAGCCCCGAAGAAAAAAGAGATTTAAGTTAAGATTTTAGCTCAAATCTCTTTTTGCTATGAAAAACGCATTAATCTGTTGAAAAATAAGGCGTTTATGATATAATTTAATACATAAAAACGAAAATAGATACAGAAGAAACACCAGGATATTTTACGAATATAAAAGATAAGCATATAAATTCAGAATAATATATAATTTTTAACAAATAGTTGAAAAAAAAATAAATATATGATATTAATGGAAGTATAATAAGGAAATAAAAATATATACGAAAGAAAGAGAGAAAAACAATGGATAATAGTAATATTTCAAGAGAAGAAATACAAAAGAGCAATAATATAATAAATGCTATATCAAATTATTATACATCAAGAATGGTAGGGCAAAAAAATTTACAAATATCATTATTAATATCATTAATTGCAAATGGACACATATTGGTTGAATCTGTACCTGGTTTGGCAAAAACAACAGCTGCAAAAGTATTAACTGAAAGTTGTGGAGGAAAATTTTCAAGAATACAATGTACGCCGGATTTATTGCCAAGTGATATTATTGGTACTCAAACTTATAATGCAAAAACATCAGAGTTTGAAACAAAGATTGGACCGGTATGTGCTAATTTTGTGCTTTTAGATGAAATAAACAGATCAAGTTCAAAAACACAAAGTGCTATGCTTGAAGCAATGCAAGAAAGACAAATAAGTATTGGAGGAGAAAATTATAAATTACCAGAGGTATTTATAGTTATAGCAACACAAAACCCAATAGAACAAGAAGGAACTTATCTTTTATCAGAAGCACAACAAGATAGATTTATTATAAAAGAAGTATTAAATTATCCTACAGCTACAGAAGAACTAGAAGTATTAAATAGAATAGAAAGAAATGTTTTTCAAAAAGGGGAAAATGTAGTAAATATTAAAGATATAAAATATTTACAAGAATTGAGCAAAAAGGTTTATATTGATGAAGTTGTGAAAAAATACATTATAAGTATTGTATATGCAACAAGAAATGCGTCTAAGGTAATAAAACCAGAAATTGCAAAATATGTGACAAATGGAGCAAGTACTAGAGCCTCAATAGCATTTATGGAGGCAAGTAAAGCATTGGCTTTAATAAATGGAAGAACTTATGTAACACCTGATGATATAAAGATGTTAAGCCATAGTATATTAAGACATAGAATAGATTTGAACTTTGAAGCAGTGGCGGATGAGGTTCCAGTTGAAACAATAATTGATGCAATAATTGCTTCTATAAAAGTACCATAATTGAAAGTGAAAGTGAATAATAAAAAAAAACTTAATTCTAGGAGATTAGAGAAAGGAAAGAACTTTTTATGAAGATGAAATACATCACAAAAGTTAAAGCAAACCTTTCAATTTATACAAAGAAAAGAACTTCGAATATATTAGAAGGTTCATATAATTCAATATACAAAGGAAAAAGTATGAATTTTGAGGACTTAAGGGAATATGTCATTGGTGATAATATAAAAGACATAGATTGGAAAGCGTCAGCAAGGTCAAATAAAATACTTATAAAGCAGTATATAGCAGAAAAAAAGCATAATATATTATTCATTTTGGATACTGGTAAGAAAATGCAAGCAGATACAATGGAATCAGAATCCAAAAAAGAAGTAGCATTGATGACAACTGGAACTATAGCATATCTAGTAAACAAGCATGGTGACTCAGTAAGTGCAATATATAAAGGAAAAGAAAATATAAAATTTTTTCCATTTCAAACAGGATTGTATAATATAGAAAGAATTTTAAATTGTTATGATAAAGAAAATGATGTTGAAAGCAACTTAGAGATTTTAGTTGATTATGCAATGAAATATATAAAAAGAAGAATGATTATTTTTATCATAACAGATATTGATGGAATGGTTAGCTTATCTGAACAAACACTAAAAAAAATATCATTAAAACATGATGTAATGATTGTAAATATTTCTGATGCTTTAATGACAGGAATTAATGCATTTGACATAGAGCAAGAAAATTATATTCCAGAGTATTTACTTGAAGATGAAAGATTAAAAAATGCTGAAATAGAAGTTAAAAATCAAGTATATGATAGTGTAAAAGAAAAATTGAAAAAATATAATATAATGACTACAACAATTAACAAACAAGAAGATATTGTAAAAGATGTGTATAAATTATTAGAAAGGCGAAAAAATGCAAACTACTATTAAATTACAAGAACCTTTTATGTATTCTAAAAATTTACTTATAATAATAATTTTCATAGTTTTATGTATAACAGGTTATTTAATATTTCTTTACAAGAAGAAAAAAATAGTAAAAAAAGAAGAAATTATTAAGGCAATACCAAATAAAAATATAAAAAATATACCTGTTATAAAAAGCAAATATATAGAACAATTAGAAGCAATAGAGTACAAATATGAGAATGAAATGATTGAATTAAGAAAAGCATATCAATTAATAAGTGAGTCAATAAGAATGTTTATTTTTGAAGTGACAGATATAACAACACAAAATTATTCACTAATAGAAATAAAAAAATTAAATATTCCTAAATTATATGAATTGATTGAAGAATATTATGAACCAGAATTTTCAAGCAAACCAAGTGGAGATTTTGAAGCAGCAATAAATAAAGCAAGGAGAATTATAAGAGAATGGAATTAATGTACCCAATTGCAATTGTTGCCTGTTTGATATGTTCAATAGCAATAATATTTTGGAATAAGACTCATAAAAGCAAATATTCAAATGGAAAGAAAATTGCAAATACCCAATTTATAAAAGAAACAGAGTATTATAAACAAAAAATAAGAAAATATAATTTGATTTCAAATACTATAAAAATTTTAAGTGTAATCATCATAATTATTACTGGAGTTTTAATTGCAAGACCAGTAACGGTTCAAGAAAAAAAAGAGGATAAATATAATAGAGACATATTAATTGGATTAGATATATCAACATCTGAATCTGAAGTTAATCTTGAACTTATAAAGAAATTTATGCAAATAATGCCTAGTATAGAAGGGGATAGAATAGGAATAGTTATTTATAATACAGCACCAATAGTATATTGTCCTTTAACAGATGATTATGACTATTTAAAAGAAAGATTTGAAACACTAATGGAACAATTAGAAATTGCAATAAAAAATAACGGCAATCCGCCAGTTACATATGAAGTTGATGGAGAAGAGGTTCCAATGATTTGGTATGGTGGTGTAGGATTAAATTCAGCAGAAAGAGGAAGTTCTTTAGTTGGAGATGGATTAGCACGGAACACTATATTCTTTTCCAGATGTAAAAAATAATAATGATAGAACTAGAATAATAATTTTTGCTACTGACAATGATGTAGCTGGAAAAGAAACGATTACTCTTGAAGATGCTTGCAAATTATGTAAAAAATATAATATTAATTTGTATGCATATTGCCCATCTATTGATATGAATAAGTATACTTCAAAAGAGAAAATTGCTAGTTATAAAAACGCAGTAGAAAATAGTGCAGGAGGAAAATTTTATACTGGAGAGTTAGAAAAAATGACATCAAATATTGTAAATGAAATAAAAGAAACTAAGACATCAGTATTAAAATCAAGCAAAAAGACATATGTAACAGACCATCCTGAAATTCTATATGTAATTATTGTTACTATGTTTATTATAATAGTTATTTTAGAAAAAATGATTAAAATATAAATGAAAGAAGGAAATAATATGAAAAAAAAAGAATATATAATTCTAGGAATTATAGTAGTAATTGCAATTATTATAATAGGAAATTTTACATACAATAAAAATACTAATAAAAAAGTAAATAGTGCAGAAATTGAAAAAGTTGTTTTAGATGATGGAAGTGCTAGTATACATTCAACTTATAATATATATAATACTGGAGAAATAGAGTTTAATTATTTTAAGACAGGAAATTCAAAGCAGTTAAAACAAAATGTATCAAAAGAGCAAATAGAACAAATTTTTAATCTAATTAATAACTATGATTTAGACTCATCTAAATGGAAGAAAAATGATAATGAATATGATGGTGGAACTAAAGCAACACTTGAAATTACATATACTAATGGTAAAAAAGTAGAAATTAATAATGAATCAGATTTAAGAAAAACATTAGTAAAAGAATTAGAAAAAATTCTTGATAACATTAGTGGTATAAATGTAGATGAAATTTAAAAATAGAAAAGGATAAATTATGAAAGCAAATCCAATAATACCAATATGGTTTATGACTGTAATATGTATAATATTAGTAATATTATTAATGTATGATAGGCAAAAAAAAATAAAAAAATTAAAAGAAAATAGTAATAAGAAATCAAATATAAAAAAATACAATATTAATACTACTATTGAAATAATAATTATTAGTGTGTTATTTATAATAAATCTACGAATTATGATACCAAATGGTGAAATAAATACAATTGAATCTGATTTAGATATTATGTTTGTGGTAGATACGAGTGTTAGTATGAAGGCTTTAGACTATGATGGACAAAAAGAAAGATTAGAAGGTGTAATAAACGATTGTTGTTATATTGTAGACGAATTATCAGGTTGTAAATTTTCTATTATAACATTTGGAGATACAGTGCAAAGATTAATTCCGTTCACAACTGATAGTGATATGGTACAAGCAGAATTAAAATCAATAAAACTTGAAAATGATTTTTATGCAAAAGGAACATCAATTAATTCAGTTAATTCTGAATTAGAAAAAACATTAAAAAATGAAAATGAAAGACATAATGGAAATTCAAAAATTATAGTTTTCTTTATTACAGATGGAGAGATAACAAAAGATGGAGAAAAACTAGAATCATTTTCTAATTTGAAACAATATGTATTAGATGGAGCTGTTTTAGGGTATGGAACAACGAATGGTGGAAAGATGATTTATAGTTTATATGAAGATAGTGCAGATGGAGTGGACAAGTATTTGTATTATTATGATGAAAATTATAACAAAATAACAGCAATTTCCAAAATTGATGAAAATAACTTGAAAAAATTAGCAACAGATATGGAAATTGACTACATACAAATGAGTAAGCAAGAAAATATTAGTTATAAAATTAAAGATATAAAGAAAAAAATAAATGAATCAGCAACTAATGAAGAGAAAATTGCATCATATAAAGATACATATTTTTTAATTGCTATACCATTAGTAATATTGTTTATTGTAAAATTTAATTATATGCAAAGGAGATTCTTATAAGATGAAAAAATTGAATATTTTATATAAAGAGGATAATAAAAAATATAGTAATAATGTTAGAATATATATAAATGATAAAAAATATGGATCACTAAATGAAAATGGTATGTTAACTATAGAACTAGAACCTGGAAGATATAATATAAAAATTTGCTATTCAGATATTGTAGATGATGAGATAGATGATGTAAATGCTATGCAAGAAGTATGGGGGGAAGAAATAATACAAATTGAAGATAGTGATTTATATTACATATTTAAACAACCATTTTTAGTAAGTCAAAAGGGAAAACTATATAGAGTATCAAATGAAAAATTTAGTAAAATTTTTAGGAAAAAGCAATTTTGGAGTTCTAAAACAGGAATATTAATATCAATAATTATTGCAATTATAATTATGTCTGTTTTTAAGGCACTATGGAATTAACCAAAGGGAGATAAATATTATTCCATACAAATGAACAAACATGAAAACACCATTAGTAATAATGTTTGTTATAAAATTTAATTATATGCAAAGGAGATTCTTATAAGATGAAAAAATTGAATATTTTATATAAAGAAGATAATAAAATGTTGACTGATAGTGTAGTAATATATATAAATGGAAAAGACTATGGAGATATAAAGAAAAATAAAGTAAGAACAATAGAATTAGAACCAGGAACTTATGAAGTAGTAATTTATTCTGCTAATATTACAGATATTGGTATAAATGGAGCTAGTAGTGAACAAGTAGAATGGGCAAAAGAAACAATATTAGTTGAAGGAAACGACTTATACTATATATTTAAAGCACCATTGATTATGAACAAAAAAGGAAAACTTGATAATGTAACAAATGAAAATTTTAATAAAATTTTAAAGAAAAATCAATTTTGGACATCTAAAATAGGAATATTAATATCAATAATTATTGGACTAGTAATTATATTTTTATTAAATTAAAATATAGTAGAAATAGTAATACATTGGACTTTACAGGTAATAAGGAGAATTTAATGAAAACAAAAACATTAATAATAGCCGATATTGTTTTTTCATTTATTATGCTTAGTTTATTATTTGTTAATATAAAAAATACATTCATAATAAATAAATATAAAGAAGGAAAATATCTAGAAAGTGATGCAAAAATGTTAACAAATATAACATTACAAAAAAGTTATATATCTAATTATAATTATGGAAATATTTTGTATCAAAATGGAAAATATGAAAAAGCGATTTCAGAATATAAAAAGGCATTAAAAACTGTGAGCTCGTCTGAAAAAGAATGCAAAATAAGAATAAATTGTGCATTGGCAATATGTAAAACAGTACAAGTTGATGAAAGTAATCAAGAAAGTATAAATAATGCAATTAATACATATCAAGAAGCAATAGATGTTTTAGTAGAAAAAAATTGTGATAAACATAATGAAGATGCACGAAAACTAAAAGAGGATATTGAAAAAGAAATTGAGAGATTGAAAAAATTACAAAGAGATACAGATAATAAAAATAATGAAAATCAAGAAGAAAATAAAAATGAGGAAAGCGCTGAAGAAAAAATAAAAGACATAAAAGAAAATGCAACTAAAGAACAGAATGAGACAGAAAACATATATAAAAATTTTAATAAAGAGTATAATGGTAGAGGAAAGAATTGGTAAAAAAATGAAAAATTATAATAATATAGGAAAAGATAATAAAAATATTGTAATAATAGCTATAACAATTGTGATTTCATTAGTAATAGTTTTGGGTACAATTCATTATATAATGAAAACAAGTAGTACAAGCAATTATTATATTAATGAAGAAAATGGAAAAACTGGAAACACAGAGCCACAAAAGAGTTCAACAACAGGCAAATATAAAACACAAATAATAACAGACAATACTTATTCAGGTATTTCTGTAAAGAGTGTAGATGATGCCAATAAATTAATTGTTCAAGATTCGGTAAATCAAAAACAATCAGACTATCCACAAGAAATAATAAATATAGAAAATGATATAATAAATAAATATTCAATAACCGCAGTAAATTTAAAAGAAATGGATGTTGATTTTGCAAGAGAACTAGAAAATGTAATAAAAAATATTTATAATGAATATCCAAATGCAAGAGAACATTTAACAAACTTAACACTAACAAATTTAGATTTATCAGAATCAAATGTTATTGCACTATTTATGCCAATATTTATGTTTGGCACATCAAATACAAATACTACTAGACCATGGGTAATAAAAACACAGGTGCAATTAAATGCAAAATATTTTTTAAATCCAGAAAGAATAGAAGCAGCAGTTTCTACGAGTTCCAAAACAGGGCATTTTCCTAAAAATGCTACAAAATATTCACCTGTTGCACATGAATTAGGACATTATTTATCATTTATAGCTTTAATGAATTATTACAATACCAATTCTATTGTTGTTATAAATGATAACCAAACTCAAAATTATTACAATATATTCAAAGACTTTGGGACAGGAACTTTTTCAAAAAAAATGCTAGACGAGGCATATAATAATTATATAAAAGAGAATAGTTATATAGATTTTGATGAGTGGAGAGGACAAATTTCTCAATATGCATTAGCAAAAAATGATGCAGGAGATTATATATATGATGAGACTATAGCTGAAGCATTTCATGATACATATTTAAATGGTAACAGTGCAAATATAGTGAGTAAATACATAACTAAGGTACTAAAAAAATATATAGCAGAATAGGAGTGAACATATGAATAAAAAAATTATAAAAGTAGTAGCAACTTTTTTAATACTTGCATCAATAGAGAATATTTCTCTTGCAATAACAGATGGAATAAATATAAATGATGAAACATTATTATCCAGTAACAAAAATAATAATATTGCAACAATGTTTGACAGTGAATATGATGTTTCAAGTAATATAGATGATAAAGATAGTGAATTAAAACAAGAAATAACAGAATTAACAAAAAAAACAACATATTTATTATTAGGTGAAGCAAATGGTGGTAAAGAGAGTAGCGAAAATTATTACAAAAGACATAAAGAATATTTAAAATTAAGGTATAACCCAGAGATTCCTAAAGATGAAAATTCCTTAACTGGGTTAGATGAAAACAGTAATGAATATAAAGATGATATTTTATCAGGAATTTCAGTACCAGGAATATTTAATAAATTAAATGAATTAGAAGTAAAATACATATCATATGGAAAAACTAAAGTTTCTGTAATAGATGATGAAAAGGTAATAAGTACTATAACATTACCAGATGTTCAGATGAAAGAAAAGGACACGAAAAATCCAACGAAATATAATATAATTAGAACAGACTTGACGATGTATTATTACTATAAAAAATTAAATAATGAATATAAGTTATTATACTTATATGGAGAAACTAATAATGATATTGAACAGTCTATTGAACAGATTGACGAAAAAAATGGTTCATTAACACAAAATACAGAATATAATTCTAATCTTGAAGAAATATATGATTTTAGTAAGGCTAAAGCAATTAATGAAAGTAAATTAAATGAAATATATGATAGAAATAAAACAAATATTGTATATTTAAAAGCAATTTATAATACAGGAATAGTAACATCAGCAAATGGATTCTTTATATCAGATGGTATAATTATAACTACATATAATTTTGTTGAAAAAGCATTGATGAAAGCTCAAAATATAATAATTAATGACAATTCAGAAAATGTTTATGAATTAGATGGAATTATAACAATGAGTAAAGAAAACGATATAGCATTACTAAAAATAAAAAATAGAAAATCTGATTATATAGAAATAAATGACCAAATAAAATTAGAAAAGGAAGACGCAGTTATATCATTAAATAGTAAAAATGGAATAGGATTAACTGCATATAAAGGGATTATAACAGCTATGGATAATAATATTCAAACATCATTGGCAACAACAGAAGAAATACAGGGAAGTCCAATTTTTGATAAAGATGGTAATTTAGTAGGAATGATAAATTCGAAAATATTTAATACAAGTATATCATTTGCAACTAAAAATGATACATTAAAACAATATTACTTAAAATTAAGTGAAAAAGAATTTAATGATATAAAATGTGTACCATTTGAAGAATTAAAAGAAAAATATTATACAAAATATAATGATGAAAAATATTTTTATAATATTCCAGAAAGCAAATGGAATGAATATTCTAAAGTAGAAAACATTGAAGAAAGTATTAAAATGCCATTAGTTAAAGCATCTTATATAGATGGAATTATAAGCTTACGATATAAAAATGAGATATCAAATTATATGGATGCAATGCAAGTGGCAAGTGAATATAGAGAAAATTTAAGAAGCAAAGGCTATGAAGAAAAAATTATATCAGATTCTAAAATTATATATCATAATGAAAAATATCAAATAGTATTAATGAATGAGTTTGATTATTTAATTGTAGTAATGGTGAAATTATGAGAAGTTTTTCAATAAAAAATAAAAAAACAATATTTTCTATAATAATAATTTTAATTGTTATTGTAGTGGGAACAGTTACATTTTTTTGTGTAAATAAAACTAATATAAAGAATATAGATGAAAGCAATTATTTTGTACAATATGATAATACCTGGAAAATTGTAAAAAAAGGTGAAAATGAATTAAAATTACAACACAAAAAAAGCAATAGTATATTTAATATAAAAATAAATTATTTAGATGAAGAAAATGAATATAAAACAATTGACGAAATAATGGATAATCTGATATATAATATACAAGAACAAAATAAAGATTATAAATTGATATATAAACAAAATGTTGAATTGACGAAAAATAATATGGAAGGATATACACTTTTATTTGAAGATGAAACAAAACAGACAGAAATTTCATTATATAAACAAGGAGAAAGAATTATTATATTTAAATATGAGGCCTTATTTGAGTACTTTGACATATTAAGAGATAGTGTAAATAATATAATTTATAATTTTAGTATAAAAGAAAAAGGATATGAGATTGCAACAGATATTAATTTAAATACAACTCCAATAACATTTACGAAACAGACTGATATAGAAGAATTAATATCAGAAACAGAAGAATATCAAATCGCTGATGCAAATTATTTAGTACAATATGTAATACCAAAAAACTTTGAACTACAAGAGTATAATAGTATGCAGGGAAGATACAAATTTAAAGATAAAAGTATTCAATTAAATACCCAAATTTTAAAATGCAATATATATGAATATTTAAATGAAGAAAATAAACTTAATGTTTATGAAAGATATAATTTAAATAATTATAATAAAGAAAAAGCAGAGTTAAATAAATTTTCAAATGAACCTTTAAGTTATATATATAAAAACAATTATTTAACTAATAATCAACTAACAGAAAATATTACGATAATGTATGAATTAAATAACAACCATATATTTATTGTAACTATTTCATCAGAAGGTGTTGGGATTCCAGAAAAACTTGTAAATACGATAAAAATAAGTAAATTTGAAAACATTGCAAGTAATATAACAGAAGGAAAATTAAAAAGATATACAGATTATACAAAAGAAAAAACAGAAGAAATCGATTTAAGAATACCAGAAAATTATCAGGAAATTGATAAAGAAGAAAATTTATTTGAAGAAAGAAATTATGCAGCCAATTATAATGAAGAAAAAGAAATATACGAAATTGAAGTACAATATAAAACAATATCTTTGGAAATAGGAAAAGAACTAGAAATATTAGATAAAACTACATATAAAGATTATGGAAAATATGAAGGATATAAACAAATAAATGATATTAATGTAAATGGCAAAATATTTGAAGCATATAAAAGAGGATATGTACAGAAAAGTTATGCAAAAGACCAAAATGGAAATAGGTATCAATATCAGGTAAATGAAATAGTATTATTTTATAGACTTCAAGAAGATAATAATAATTATTTAATGTTTGTCTTGAAGAATAATGAAGGTGGTGAAATTACAGATGAAATAATAAAACAGTTAACTGATTTTGATATTAATATTATATAAATTAGAAAGTGAAGGGAGAAAAAAATATGAAATGTATAAAATGTAATAATGAATTAGGAGCAAATGATAAATTTTGTTCAATATGTGGTACACCAGTACAAAAAATAAATGAAGGAGGAGAAAAACAAAATACTTATACATATGATAGACCAAGTGAACAACAATATAGTTATGAAAGACAAAATAATAATTTGAATCAACAAAATAATAGTTATGGACAAGCATATACACAAAATAGAAATACTACTAATAATGTAACTAAAATATGTGTTTCCATAGTTATTGGATTAATAGCTGTAGCAATTATATTTATATTAGGAATAAATGTATATAAGAAAAATACAAATGAAATAGAAAAAAAACCAAACACACCAACAACATCAGATTCACAAAAACAAGCTGATTCATCAAATAACGGACAGGGAGAAAATAACACTAGCGTTACTACTGTATCAAAAACAAACTCATATAAAGTATCTTATAATGGATTTAAGCTTTATATACCAGATACTCTAGTTTATAATATAAATTATAGTAATAAATCTATAAACATTGGAGATGCAAAAAATACATGGATAGCTGGTTTGGAAATAGAACAACTACCTTTTCAAACACTAAAACAAAATAAAAATGCTTTAAGCAGTTCGTTAATGCAATCAAATACAAGTGCTAGTATTTCAGAAGCTAAAATAGAGACAATAGGTGGAGTAGAATATATAATATTAGAATGTAATATTGCAGGAGATAAAGAAATAATAGGATTGGCGGAAATGAATTCAATGTATACAGCTATTTTTGAATTTAAAAATGAAAACAATGACTTTGACAGAGAAAATATAAAAAATCTTTCTTCTATAATTAGTACTGCAGAATATATCGGAGAATCTTCATATATAAAATCAAATGATGATTTAAAAATAACAGATATTGATAAAGCTCTTGAAGCTGCAACAAAAGGAGAAGAATAATATAAGCTTTTTTGAGAAAATAATAAAAAAACCTGCAGCTGGATATTTTTATGTAGTTGATATAAAAACATTAAATGAATATCAAAAAAATCATCCAGAATTAAATGTGGAAGATTATTAGAAAATACAAAATAGAGTAGAAGATTTTATGATTTTCTACTCTAACTTTTTAAGTTAAATTCAAATACATTAAAAATTTTATTCCTTCTTCATTTTTGGCTTAGAAATCAAAGAAGCAATATATCCGAAAAAAACAGCAGCAGCAATACCACCAGCAGAAGCGGAAACTCCGCCAGTAAAAGCACCAACAATACCAGACTCTTTAACACCCTTAATCGCACCTTTAGCTAAATTATAGCCAAAACCAGTCAAAGGAACAGTAGCGCCAGCACCAGCAAAATCCACAAGATATTGATAAATACCAAGACTACCTAAAATGGTACCAGTAGTAACAAAAATAACTAAAATTCTTGCAGGAGTAAGTTTAGTTTTATCAATCAAAATTTGACCAATAACACAAATAAGTCCACCAGTAATAAAACATTTTAGTAATCCCATCCATGAAATACTTTGTAACCAATCCATAAGAACACCTCCAATATTTTAAAATCACATTTCAATACTAACTGCATGTGCAATACCAGGAATAGATTCGCCCTGTTGAGAAGAAGTCGAATTCATTAAAGCACCAGTAGCGATTAAAAGTAACCTTTTAATTTTTTTATCTTTAAGTTGTTTAAAGAAATATCCTGAAAATACACTAGCACAACAACCACATCCGCTACCACCAGAATGTGTA
The DNA here is from genome assembly GCA_934167755.1 of uncultured Clostridia bacterium. Lineage (GTDB taxonomy): Bacteria > Bacillota > Clostridia > TANB77 > CAG-508 > CAG-269. The sequence goes on along the minus strand of CAKPLT010000004.1, from coordinate 27,388 downwards.
TCTTGTTTTTCTTTATCGAAAATCATAACACCACAATCATTATAATTTGATTTAATATTATAACCTTTATCTAAAGCAAGTTCTGCTAAAATCTCTTTACCAATATGTCCTAAATCACCAGTAATAATTGCATCATAATATGAAGGAGAACGACCAGTATCTTTAAAATGACAGACTAAAGTATCAAGAGCAGCAGGTGCCATAGCAGCCCCCATATTATTTGCATCTTTAATTCCCATATCAACAATTTTTCCAGAGGTAATATGTGTTATAAATGGTCCATTACCAGTTTTGGATAATATTGCAGCACCAGCACCTGTAACTGTCCATTGAGATGTAGGTGGACGCTGATTTCCTAATTCTAATGGAAATCTGAATTGTTTTTCAGCACTACAAAAATGACTTGATGCAGCACATAACACATGTTGTGCACATGCCTCTGTAATAATAGCTCCAAGACTAAGTCCTTCAACAAAAGTTGAACATGCTCCAAATATTCCAAGAAAGGGAATATTAAGTGCTCTAAGTCCAAAACTTGAAGAAATACATTGATTTAATAAATCACCAGCAAAACAATATTCAATATCACTTGAAGAAATGCCAGATTTTGAAATAGCCATATTTACAGTTTCTTTTATAATTTTACTTTCAGATTTTTCCCAAGTTTTTTCGCCCCAGAATTCATCTTCTATACATTGATCAAAATACTTTGCAAGTGGTCCATTAGCTTCTTTAGGACCAACAATAGAAGCAACTTCTGTAATAACTGGAGGAGTATCAAATTTAATTGTTTGTTTACCTAATTTTTGCATAAAATTTCATTCCTTTCTTTTTATACTAAAGTAATAGATTGAGTGTTAAAAATTAAAAATACAAGTCCAACAATAATAGAAGCTGAAATACCAAAAACAAGAACAGGACCAGCAACGGTAAACATTTTACCACCAACACCCATAACATAGCCCTCTGATTTATATTCCATAGCAGGAGAAACAATAGAATTTGCAAAACCTGTAATAGGAACTAAAGAACCAGCACCGGCAAATTTTCCAATTTTATTAAAAATATTAAGACCTGTTAAAAACGCACTAATGGCAATCAAAATGATAGAAACAATAGTGCCAGAGGTTTCTTGAGAAAGGCCTCTATATTTACATATATTCATAATTATTTGACCAATTGAACAAATCAATCCACCAACCCAAAAGGCATTGAAACAATTTTTCCATATAGGGGAATTAGGGGATTTTTTATCAACATAATTTTGATAATCTTTTTTAGAATCTAATGGTTTCATTTGCGACCTCCTTAATTTATTAACAACAGTATTTCCTAAAAAAAGAAAAATATGCAAGTACTTTAAAAATATAAAAAAATTGACTTTTCGACAAAACTATTGAAGATAATATAAAAATATGTTATAAATATATTAAGAAAATAAGAGAAAAAGAGGATATTATGAGTACAAAAGAATTAATAAAAAGTGAAGTAGAAGATTATGCAAAATTTGACATTATAAGATATGCACAAGTATGGGAAGATGCAGAAATTTTAATAGAAGCGTTAGATATCAATGAAAATGACAATATTTTATCAATAGCATCTGCAGGAGAAAATGCTTTAAGTTTATTGATTAAAAATCCCAATAAAGTATATGCAATAGATTTAAATGCAAATCAAATAGCCTGTACTGAATTCAAAATAATTTGTTATAAGTATTTAGAATACCAGGAATGTATGGAAGCAATAGGAGTTTTTAACTCAGAGAATAGATTAGAAATTTATAGAAAAATAGAAGATAAATTATCAGATAAGACAAGAAGGTACTTAAATGATAATATAGAAATTATTGAAAAAGGTATTATAAATACAGGAAAATTTGAACACTATTTTAATATTTTTGGTCAAAAAGTATTACCATTTATACATAATAAAAAAATAAGAGAGGAATTGTTAAAAACAAAGACTAAAGAAGAAAGATATGAATTTTATAATAAAAAATGGAATAACATTAGGTGGAAAATGTTATTTAGAATTTTTTTCTCAAGAACAGTTATGGGAAAATTAGGGAGAGACAAGGCATTTTTTAGATATGTTAATGTAAATGTTGCTGAACATATTTTAGAAAGAACTAGGTATGCAATAACAGAATTAGATACATCTGAAAACTCGTATTTATATTACATAATTAATGGAAAATATGACAATGTATTGCCAGTTGCATATAGAAAAGAAAACTTTGAAAAAATAAAACAAAATATAGACAAAATAATTTTATTATCAGAAACAGTAGAATCTTTTATAGAAAGAGAAGATGTAGAGTATATAACTAAATATAATTTAAGTGATATTTTTGAATATATGAGTGATGAACAGATGTGTAATATATTTGAAAAAATATTTACAAAATCAAGTTCGGGTTCAATAATAGCATATTGGAATATGTTAGCAGATAAAAGGGCATCAAAATATTTCGATAATTTAGAATATAAAGAGAAAAAATCACAAGAATTATTGAATAAAGATAAAACATTTTTTTATAGTAAATTTATAATAGAGGAGATAAAATAATGGTAATAGAATGGACAAGCATATTGTTTGTTGTTTCATTATTATTTTTGGCACTATTAGTAATAAAAATAATTGAAAAAAAGACAAACATTAATGGAGAGTTAAAAAGAAAATTATTCCATGTATCTATGGGATTAGTAATGCTTACATTTCCATATATCTTTAATTCAGCATTATCAGTTGGAATATTAGGAATTATTGCATTAGCCGTACTTAGGGTACTAAAGCATTCTAAACTAAAGAACAGTTTAGGAACAATTTTATATAGTGTAAATCGAGAATCATTAGGAGAAATATTTTTTGTTGTATCAGTATTTACAATATTTTATTTGTCAAAAGGAGATGTAGTTTTATATAGTGTTCCAATTTTAATATTAACATTTGCAGATAGTACTGCAGCATTAATAGGAAAAAGTTATGGAAAAAATAATATTGCTGAATTAAATGAAGATGCTAAAAGCATAGAAGGAAGTTTCATGTTTTTTATGGTGGCATTTATGGCTACACTTGTTCCATTATTATTATGGACAACAGTTGGTAGAGAAGAAACATTGATAATATCAACCATAGTTGGTTTTAATGTAGCTTTAATAGAAATGATTTCACATACAGGAAATGATAATCTATTAATTCCTTTAACAACATATGCATTTTTAGCAACACATATAAATTTACCGTTAGAAATGTTAAGAGAAAATTTAATAATATTAGGAGCAATATTTATTCTTGTAACAATAGTTAATAGAATAAAATCATTAAGTAAATTAGCATTAGTAGAAGTAATAGTAGTTGGTTATTTAACAATAACTTTATATGGAATATATGCAGTAATTCCACCTTTAATGTTATTTCTTACATGTATGTCATTTCCTAGACTTAGAGAAAATGAAAAGAACAATATATATGATGCAAGAATAATTGAAACAAATGTTGTGATAGGAATAGCAATTTGTGGTATAGTTGCAATAACAGGATTTAAAAGTGAATTCTTTATGGTATATGGATTAGTATATAGTATGCATTTAACTGTAAATACATTTGTAAGGTTTAAATATTATTTAAAATTGTCAGAAATGAGTAGTTTAATATTGGCATTTTTGAAAGGACTAATTTTTGTATTTTTACCAAGTTTGATAATTCAACAAAATGTATTTGGAACTATACATAGTCTACTAATGATAGCTGTAATGATTGTAGCATTATTCATAAGTGGAATACTAATAAAAATAGAAAAAAGAAATGTAAAAGAAGAAGAAATTAACATTAAAAATGGATATATGCATACACAAATAGTATTTATTTTAACGATTTTGGTATATGCTTTACAATATTTTAATGTTGTATAGGAGTTAATATGGAATATAAAATAATAAATAATGAAAATATACAAGTTACTTTAGTAGAAGATGGGAATGAGGTTGCAAAAGCAACATGTTATTTTAATAATACGCCTAAAGTAAGTGATAAAAATATAGGAACAATAGGAGAGTTTGAAACAAATAATGTAGAAAATGGAATTAAAATTCTAAAAAAATGTGAAGAAATATTAAAAGAAAAAGGAGTAAAATTAATTGTTGCTCCAATGAATGGAAACACATGGAAAAAATATAGAACATTAAAATATTCAAAAGATGTTCCTGAATTTTTATTAGAAAATGTAAATCCAATAGAACACAATGAAATATTATTAAAAGCAGGTTTTAAAGAATTATATACATATACATCAACAAGAGGATTTATAAAAGATGCTTATGATTCAGAAAGTTTAGATATAATTGAAGATAAGTTAATAGAAGAAAAAATAATAATAAGAAAATTTGATAAAGCAAATTATATGAAAGATTTAAAAAAAATATATAATGTTTCTATAAAAAGTTTTAATAATAATCCATTTTATACTCCAATTTCAGAAGAAGATTTTATAAAACAATATGAACCATACATACAAATGGTTGATGAAGAACTTATATTAATTGCTGAAAAGGATGAAAATGAAATTGGATTTGTATTTTGTGTTCCAGATTTTAATGAATTAAAAAGAGAGGGAACACTAAGTACATTAATATTAAAAACAATTGCTGTATTACCTGAGTTTCAAGAATTTGCTTTAGGAAATATAATGTTAAGACATATTGCAAAAACAGCAAAAAGTAAGAATTTTGAAAAATGGATTTTTGCATTTATGTATAGTAATAACACTTCTCAAAAAATGGCAAAAAGAAATAAAACCGAAATAATTAGAGAATATGCACTATATGGAAAGGAACTTATATGAATAATTTAGCAAGTAAATTAATTAAAAATTGTGAAAACATGCCAGATAAAATATGTTTAATTCAAAAAGATACAAAGATAACATATAGTGAATTGTATAATATGGTTTCAAATTTTAAAACACATTTAGAAATTAAAGGAATAAAAAAAGGACAAAAAGTGCTTGTACTGGTACCAATGTCAATTGAATTATATGTAACATTATTGGCAGTTTGGGCAATTGGTGCAATTCCATGTTTTATGGATGCAGGCTTTATAAAGAGTGGTATGCATAAAAATGATTTTGATAATATAAATGCTGTTATAGGGATTACAAAATATATTATGTATTCTAATATAAATAAAAATTTAAGAAAATTAAAGATTAAAATAAATGTTAATAAAATTGAAAAAATGTCAGACAAAGAACTAAAAATTGTAGAAGTTGAAAAAGAATATCCGGCAATTTTGACATATACAAGTGGAACAACGGGAAAGCCTAAAATTGCAGAAAGAACACATGAATTTTTAGGATATCAAGGAGAGATTTTAGAAAAAACTATAAATTATGAAGATATGGATATTGAAATTTCAAGTGTCCCTATATTTACATTATCAAATATAAATGTTGGAATTACAACAGTAATAACAGATGGAAATTTTTCAAATTTGGGAAAGTCAAATCCTAAAAAGATAGTAGAACAAATAATAAATGAAAATATTAATAGAGTGATGGCTGCACCAGGATTACTTAATGTTATTATAGATTACTGTATAAAAAATAATATAAAAATAGGACAAATAAAGAAGGTTTTTTCAGGTGGAGGTGCAATATTTATGGATTTTATAAATAAATTAAAAATTGTATTTCCAAATGCAGAAATCATAACTATTTATGGTTCAACAGAAGCAGAACCAATTGCTGAGTTAAATATAAATGAAATAACTGAAAAAGACTTAGAAAGAATAAAAAATGGATATGGAATTTTAGCTGGTAATATTGTTGGAGTAGAAGATTGTAAAACGATAAAAACAGGAATTAAAGAAATAGGAAAATTAACATCAAATGAATTTATAAATTTACAACAAGAATTAGGAGAGATTGTAGTTTATGGAAAAAATGTGTTAAAAGGATATGTAAATGGTATTGGTGATAAAGAAAACAAGTTTGAAGTAGATGGAAAAATCTATCATAGAACAGGTGACTTAGGAATGTTTGATGAAAAAGGGAGATTGTGGTTAAGAGGTAGAATAAAAGAACCATATTTCAATATAGAAGCGGCTTTACATGCAAAATTTGACTTAGAGAAAACAGCAGTTTTCAAAAATAATGAAAAAATTATATTAGTGTTAGAAAATAAAATGATTAAAGAAGACGAGATAAAAAATGGAATTACATTTGAAAGAATTGATGAAATAAAGTATATTGATAAAATTCCAGTAGACAAGAGACATAGTACTAAAGTAGATTATAAAGAGTTAAAGAAAATATTAAATATAGAATAAGAAGAAATGAGGAAAAATATGAAATTTTTTAAAAAATGGTATACATATCAAAAAGAAAGATTTCCAGTATTAATGTATGGGCTTTATATTTTTAGTATTGTATTTGCTGTATTTTGTTTTACTAATTATATAGCAAAAAATCAATATGGAATAGACTATATAAAGCTAATTCCAATGTTTATTGTTGCATTTTTACAATTTTTAATGGTAAGAATAACAGACGAATTTAAGGATTATGAAGAAGACTGTAAATATAGACCATATAGACCAGTACCTAGAGGATTAATAACATTAAAAGAACTAAAAGTATTATTTATAATTAGTGCTGTATTACAAGTTTTAATAACATTTTTATTTAATAAAAGTGGATTAATTTGTTTAGCTTTAGTTTGGTTTGTTTCAGGATTGCTTAGTAAAGATTTTTTTATAAAAAAAATAATAGACAAGCATATATTATTGGGAGTACTTTTAGATGAGGTTTTGATGCCAGTATTAGTATTATATTTATCAAGCTATATTTATATAGGAATAGAAATATGGCCAATATTATTAATTTCATATTTTGTATCATGGACTGTTGAAATTGCAAGAAAAATAAGATGCAAGGAAGATGAAGAAAAAGGTGTAAAAACATATACAGCTGTATTTGGAATAAAGAAGGCAACAATGATGTTGATAATATTAGAAACAATATTAATGTTATTACAAATAAAAATAATAGGTAAAATATATTTTATTTGTTTATATATTTTTGTAAATATAATTAATTTATTATTTATGAAAAAACAAATAAGAAAATTAGCAAAAGCTACTGAATTATTTGCAAATATATATATTATTAGTATATATTTTAGCATGGTTTTACTGATTATATAAAAGGAGAATTCTAAAGATGAAATATGTATTAGAAAAAACAAGTGAAAAATATGAATTAATGGGAGGAAAGGCAACAGCATTAGCTAAAATAGGAAGGGCAATAGATAATATCCCAGATTGGTTTGTTATATCTTATAAAGGATTTGACATAGAAAATAAAGAAATCAGAAAAGAAGCAGAAGACGAGGTAAAAGAAAAATTAACCCAATTGTCAGATGATTCATATTTTGCCATTAGATCTTCAGCAGGAAATGAAGATTCAAAAGAAAATTCATTTGCTGGTCAATTTGATACTTTTTTATATATAAAGAAAAATGATGTAATACAAAAGATTAAAGAAGTATATATGTCTGCATTTTCAGATAGGATAGAAACATATAGAAAAGAAAATAATATTCAAGAAATAGCTATACCATCAGTAATAGTTCAAAAGATGGTGAATTCTGAAAAGGCTGGAGTTGCATTTGGAGCAAATCCTATAAATTCAAATGTAAAAGAAATTGTTGTTACAGCTGTATATGGATTAGGAAGTAGCTTAGTAGATGGAATTGCAACATCAGATACATATATAATAAAAGATAATGAAATAAAAAAAGAAATTTCTAAAAAAGATTTTTGTCACAAACTTGAGAATTGTATTGTTGTACAAAAACAAGTAGAAGAAGAATTGCAAGAAAAACAAGTTTTAACAGATAAACAAATACAAGAAGTAAAAGAATTGGCAAAAAAAGCTGGAGATTTTTTTGGAAGATATCAAGATATAGAATGGGGCTATGAAAATGAAAAGTTATATTTACTTCAATCTAGACCAATAACAACTTTAGGAAATAAGAAAAGTGAAACTGGTAAATTAAATGTTTTTGATAATAGTAATATAGTAGAAAGCTATGGAGGAATAACAACACCATTAACATTTTCTTTTATAAGATTAGTATATGAAAATGTTTATATAGAACTTTGTAAAATATTTAATGTAAAACAAGAAAAAATAGAAATGAATTCACAAATGTTCAAAAATATGCTAGGGCTAATAGAAGGAAGAGTCTATTACAATTTATATGGATGGTATGGAATATTATCAATGTTTCCTGGACTAGGAAATAACAAAAAGTTTATGGAACAAATGATGGGAGTAAAAGAATCATTACCAGATGATTTATTTCCTGTACCACAGGAAACTTTTAAAGATAAAATAGATTTATTAAATACAGGATATGGGCTTGTAAAGGGATTTTTCAAAATAAGAAAAATGACAGATAGATTTTATGATAGATTAAATGATGCTTTAACAGAAAAAAATATAGAAAATATGGATTTATATGAATTACATGATTATTATTATGAACTTGAAAGTAAATTATTACATAAATGGGATGCACCATTAGTAAATGATTTTTTAGCAATGATATTTTATGGACAATTAAAGAAAAAATGTATAGAGATATTTAAAGAAGAAGGAGATAGAGTTCATAATGACTTGTTATGTAGTGAAGGTGGAATTATAAGTGCAGAACCAGCAAAAAGAATAAAAGAACTAGCTGATATTGCAAAAGATGATGATAGCCTATTAGAACTGTTAGAAAATGAGGACATGATATACATAAAAAAAGAATTACCTAAATATAAAAAATTTAATGAAAAAATAAATGAATATTTAGATAAATTCTCAGATAGATGCTTACAAGAATTAAAGCTTGAAACAGAAACTTTGAAAGATAATCCTGTGACTTTATATCATTCAATTTCAACATTTGCAAAAAGAATGAAAGAAACTAAAATAGAAACAGTAGATGCAGAACTTGCAAGAATAAATGCCGAGAAGAAAGTGAAAAAAGCACTAAAATTAAAGCCAATTAAAGAAGCAAAATTTAATTTTATTTTAAAACAAGCAAGATATACAGTAAAAAATAGAGAAAACCTTAGATTCGAAAGAACAAGATTGTTTGGTAGAGTAAGAGAAATTTTCTTAAGAATAGGGTATATATTAACATCAATGAATATTATAGACGAAAAAAGAGATATATTTTATTTGGAAGTAAATGAAATATTATATTATATAGATGGAAAATCAACAACCAATAATTTAAGAGAATTAATTGACATAAGAAAAAAACAATATAACAAATATAAGGAAGAGGTACCAGATGAAAGATTTTATTCACATGGTGCAGTAAATATAGGAAACGATTTTAAAAAAGAATATAAAAAAACAGAAGATAATCAAGTAGTATCATTAGAATTAAAAGGAATTGGAGCATCTCCGGGTAAAGTAAAAGGAAAAGTAAGGATAATAAAAAATCCTTCAAGTGCAAAATTAGAACAAGGAGAAATCTTAGTTGCAGAATTTACTGATCCTGGATGGATAATGTTATTCCCTGCAGCAAGTGGGATTCTAGTTCAAAGGGGAAGTTTACTTTCTCATACAGCAATTGTATCTAGAGAATTAGGAATACCAGCAGTTGTAGGAATAACAGGACTATTAAATAGTCTTAATGATGGAGACGAAGTTGAAATTGATGGAACAACAGGAAAAGTTAGAAAATTATAATTGGTGGAGTAATTATGAATAAAGAAAATGAAAAAATAGTAGATTTAAAAGAAATGCTAGACAAATCTGCTAAATGTTATGGAAATAAGACAATATATAAATTAGAAAATAAAGAGATATCTTATATAGAAATGCAAGAAATGGTTAATTTTTTAGGAACATCATTGTTAAAAATGGGGTTAAAAGATAAAAAAATCGCAATCATTTCAGAAAATAGATATGAATGGGAAATTACTTATTTTGCAATTGTTTGTGGTACAGGAATTGTTGTACCACTTGATAAATCATTAACAGCCAAAGAAATAACAACTGTTTTAAAAAGAGCAGAAGTAGAGGCAGTTTTTTGTTCGGAAAAATATGAGAAAATGGTAGCAGAAGTAAAGAAAGATTTAGCAGATTTAAAATATATAATTTCTTTTGACAATCAAGGAGAAAGAGCATTTAGTACACTATTAGAAGAAGGAAAAATACTAATAGAGAATGGAAATAATGAATTTATAAATGCAAAAATAGACAATGAAGCAACAGGATTTATAATGTTTACATCTGGAACTACTGAAAAATCTAAAGCTATAATGTTATCACATAAAAATGTTTGTAGTGATTTAGTGAATGTTGGAAAAATATTTCCAATAAACTCAGAAGATATTGCTTTATCAGTATTACCTTTAAATCATGTTCTTGAAGGATTATTCTGTATGCTACTTACAATATATAAAGGAGCAATGAGGATATATTGTAAAGACATAGAGGATATCGTTGAAGATATAAATAAATATAAAATATCATTTATGGGTGCGGTTCCAGCAATATATGAATATATGTACAAAAGAATTGACGAAATAAAAAAAGATAATATAAAAATATTTATGAGTGGTGGAGCACAACTTGAAGCAAATATAGAGCAAAAATTTCAAGAAAAAGGAATAAATTTAGTACAGGGATATGGAATGACAGAAACAGCACCTGTTATAAGTATGAGTAATACAGAATTACACAAGATTGGAGCTGTTGGAAAGGCAATTCCTAATATTGAAATTAAAATTGTAAATAAAGATGAAAAAGGAATTGGAGAAATTGCAGTTAAAGGTGAAAATATTTTTTTGGGATATTACCAAGATATAGAAAGTACAGAAAAAGTTTTAAAAGATGGATGGTTATATACAGGAGACTTAGCACAGATAGATAATGAAGGATATATATTTCTTCGTGGTAGATTGAAAAATATGATAGTATTACCAAATGGAAAAAAAGTATTTCCAGAAGAGTTAGAAATGCTAATAAATAAAATTAATGGAGTAAAAGAATCCTTAGTATTTGAACAGAAAAAAGAGAATAAAGTTGGAATTTATGCAGAAATTGTATGTGAAGATTTAATGCAAAAACAAGAAATTCTAGAACAAATAAGAGAACTAAATAAAAAAATGCCACAATATAAAAACATAAAGGGAATTTATATAACAAAAGGTGAGATTTTGAAAACTGCAACAGGAAAAATCAAAAGAAAAGAAGAGATTAATAAAGTAATAGTATATAGTTCAAAACAAAATGAAACAACAATACAATTAGAAGAAAATGATATCTTGGAAAGCATAAAAGAAATATTACATAAACAACTTGGAATTGAAGAAAAACAAATAACTACTGATACAAATATTTATGATTTAGGAGCAGATTCACTAGATAAAGTTGAAATTATACTTGCCGTTGAGAAAGATTTTAATATAAAGATTCCAAAAGAAATGACAATTAAAATAAGAAGTGTAAAAGATATAATGTTTGCTATAAAAACATTTAGTTAAAAAATATGAAAATTCTTGACATTTTAATTAAAACATATAAAATATAATTAGTATAAAAGAGCCAAAAAGCTTTTTGTGTGAGAAAGGAAATATTTTAATATGAAAAAAGAAAACGGAAAAACAAGTCTAGAAATATTGATGACACTTGTTATATCAATAATTATAGTAGGAGTAATAATTGCAATGGTTTACGAAAAACCAAAAAAATCAACAAATACAAATAATATGGTTAATACTACAAATACACAAAATACTGTAAATAATTCTATTTAAAACAAAAGAGAAGGGAATGAGAAGAAATGAATATATTGTTATATGTAGCATTATTTCTAATAGGAGTTATAGTAGGAAATTTTTGGCAAAGAGCAATATATAGAATTCCAAGAAATATAAGTTTAATAAAAAAGGGTGTAACCAATATTGAACCTGAATATAAATCAAAATATTGGAAAAAGATATTACAAATATTCTATGCATTATTAGGAGGAATTTTATTTGTAATATTTGGAAAACTTTTAGGAATAAATATAAATGGTTTCAAGTTATCATCAGCAATAATGTATTTATTTACAATTTTATATTTAACAACATTAGTAATAATTGCAGGGATAGACAAGAAATATGTAAATATAGAAAAAAAAGTAAGCACAAGTGGAATAATAGTATCAATAATATATATTGTATATTTAAATACTATTGACCCATCTAGTATATATTTCAATACAATGTGTTTAGCAATATATATGATATTACTAATGATAGATACAATTTTTCTTAGAAAATATGCAAAAAATAGTTATACAATTGGAGTATTGATGTTATTTAATATAATACTAGTATTTTCAGAAACAAAAATATTGGCATATACAATTGCAATTACAGCAATAGAAATATTAATATATTTATTAATATTAAAAATTAATCAGAAAAGAAATGGAAATAAAAAAATTAAAATTGACAGAATTCCAGTTGGATATTTTGTATCAGCTAGTAATATAATAGTTTTATTAGTATTTGCAATTATGCAAAGTATTCAAAACTAATATATATTTTCGAAAGGAATAAAAGAAATATGAAAATAGGAATAGATATAGGCGGAAGTCATATTGCAATAGGGCTAGTTGATGAAAATGGTTCTATTATTGTAAAAGAAGAAAAATTTGTAGTTGAAAAAAACAATGTAAGAGAATTGATAGAATTATTCATAATAGAAACTGTTGTTGATATGATGTCAGAATATGATATTAAAGGTATTGGAATAGCTGTGCCTGGAACAATATCAGAAAATAAAATTGTTAAATCAGTAAATTTAGGATTAGAAAATTATGATTTAGTAAGCAAATTAAAGGAAAGAATAAAATTAGATATTAAACTAAAAAATGATGCAAAATGTGCGGCATTGGCAGAACAGAAATATGGAGAATTAGCCCAATATAAAAATAGTGTATTTTTATGTATTGGAACAGGAGTTGGAGGAGCTGTAATTTATAATAATAAATTAATGGAACCTACAGAATTTCCAGGATTTGAATTTAGTCATACAATAATTCATAAAAATGGAAACATATGTAATTGTGGAAAAAGAGGATGTTTTGAAACATATGCGAGTTTGAAAAAATTCAAAAGAAAGATAGCAGATGAATTCAAATTAAATACAATGGATGGAGGAATTATAAGAGATTTTATAAGAAATAATCCAGATAATTGCACATTAAAATATATGATAAATAAATATATAGAAGATTTAAGTATAGGAATTTCTAATATCATTAACATATTTGAACCAGATGCTATATGTATTGGTGGAAGTTTTGCAGAATATAAAGATATATTATATGATCCATTAAAAAAGGCGTTATTACAAGGAAACTTGCTATTTAATCATAGATGTGATATAATAATAAAACTTGCAAAATTGAAAAATGATGCAGGAATAATTGGAGCAACACTTATATAGTGTTGCTTAATAAAAGTTAATAGATAATTGACTGAAAGTGAGATATGATATTATGGATAGCAATAAAAATAATAATAAAAAAAGGGTATCTTTCATTACATTGCGGTTGTAAGGTAAATCAATATGAAACAAATGCAATGACACAGAAATTCAAAGAAGCAGGATATGAAATAGTGAATATGAATGATGACATATCAGATATTTGTATAGTAAATACATGTACAGTAACAAATATGTCAGATAGAAAATCAAGACAAGCTTTAAGAAAAGTAAAAGAAAAAAATCACAATGCAATAATTGTAGCAGTTGGATGTTATGCACAAGTTGCAAAAGAAGAGCTTGAAAAAATGCCTGAAATAGATGTGGTTCTTGGAAATGAAGAGAAAAAAGATGTAGTAAAATATGTTGAGAACTTTATAAATGGAAAAAATAAAGTTATTGAAATAGAAGATATAGCTACACAAAAAGAATTTAAAGATATGGGGCAAATTACATATACTGAGAAAACTAGAGCTGTAATAAAAGTACAAGATGGATGTAATCAATTTTGTTCATATTGTATAATTCCATATGCAAGAGGTAGAGTAAGAAGTAGAAATCAAGAAAGTATTATTAAAGAAATAACTCAAATTGCTCAAAAAGGAATAAAAGAAGTAGTAATCACTGGAATACATGTTGCATCATATGGAAGAGATTTTGATAATGAAAATGGATTAATAGAATTATTAGAAAAAATAAATGAAGTTGATGGAATCTCAAGAATTAGATTAGGTTCATTAGAACCAAAGATTATCACAGAAGAATTTATGCAAAGATTAGTTAAATTAGAAAAAATATGTCATCATTTTCATTTATCATTGCAAAGTGGATGTGATGAAACTTTAAAAAGAATGAATAGAAAATATACAGTTTCAGAAGTTGAAGAAATAATAGAAAGATTACGAAGATATTATGATGATGTAATATTAACAACAGATATAATTGTTGGATTTCCAGGCGAAACTGAGGAAGAATTTAATAAAACATATGAGTTTTTGAAAAAAGCTAAATTGTATAAAATGCATGTGTTTCAATATTCACCAAGAAAGGGCACAAGAGCTTCTGTTATGCCTGGACAAGTTGATGGAAATATTAAAGAAATGAGAAGCAAAAAGTTGATACAATTATCAAATGAAAATGAAAAGTATTATCATGATAAATTAATTGGAAAAACTGTTGAAGTTTTATTTGAAGATAAAGAAGTTGACAATGGAGTAACTTATTATAAAGGTCATACTCAAAATTATATTTTAATTAAATATAGAACTGATGAGAATTTGGAAAATACTTTAAAAGAAGTTAAGATTTTAGATGATTTTACCATAGGGGACACTCATTAGTGGTCAAAAAAGTTACCAGTAGGGACACTCATTAATGGTAAAACACCCACCTTAGAATAATTTTTCTAAGGTGGGTGAAATTAATAGAGTTGGTTATATGGGTCAATAGATGCCTCAAGACCAACTTTGTCCTGAAGTATTCCGTTAACAAATCCATAACCGTGAATGTTAACATGTTCTCGGTCAAGATTCACTTGATCAAATTCAACACCATCATATTTTCTGATATTATATCTATCATGAAGTGAATCAACCCGTAAATTTGTTGCAAATGTACGAATTTGAACTTCAATCGGAGAATATCCATCAAATACAATGTGAAGAGATTGATAACCATCTGATTTGGGATTAACATAGTAATCTTTAACATAACTAGAATAGGTTGGCTTAAGTAGGTCAACTATATCTTGATGTTGTGGTACAACAACTTCTGGATGTTTATTAGCATCAAAATTTAAATCAAACATATTACCTTTTTTACGAGGATTATAACCTTTTTTGAATGTAAAAAAGTTAATGACCTCATCAAGTATTTCATAACAAACTTTTATAGATTCTAATGTATCAAAATTTCCAAAACATGGCATAATCCTGATGCCTAAAGTATCTTGAATTGAATCTAATGTTACATCTTCTCCATAAATATATTGCTTCGTTAAAAACAACCGGATTTTAGTGTGACATTTAGTGTCACTTTTTTTCCTTCTTTCGAAGTAAATAGGAAAATTATATCCCATTTGTTTTTTCCATACAGTTAGGTGACGAATAAGTCCTTCTAAATCTTTTTTTACTAGAGCTAAATTTTGTGGTTTTAACATATTTCTGATTTCTAGTAATTTATTAGAATAAAGGACATTATAGTCATTTTTTGTGTCTAATAGCATTTGCCGATAGATGCTTTCAGCATCATAAATTGTTCTTATGTTTTCAGAACAAACTGCTAAATTGAAATCGGGAAAAATCAATTTGTTTTTCTTGCTCATAATGTAAAATCCTCCTTAATTTTTTATCAAAAATTTTATATGGAATATTATACCATATTTAGGCAAAAAAGGCAACATAAATAAAAACAAAGCCCTTATATTAAAGACTTTGTATATAAAAAAATATATAAATTATTTTAATGGTATTAATTTTTCTTTTCCACCCATATAAGGTCTTAAAACTTCAGGAACAGTAATACTTCCATCTTCATTATAATTATTTTCTAAGACTGCAATTAACCCTCTAGGAGAAGCAACTACGGTATTATTTAATGTGTGTACAAAATAATTACCTTTTTCACCTTTAGCGCGAATACCTAAACGTCTTGCTTGAGCATCTCCTAATGTAGAACAACTACAAACTTCAAAATATTTTTGTTGACGAGGACTCCAAGCTTCGATATCACATGATTTAACTTTTAAATCAGCTAAATCTCCTGAACAACAATCAAGTTGTCTAACAGGAACATTAAAGTTTCGGAATAAATCAACACTCAATTTCCACATCTTATTATACCAATTCATAGAATCTTCTGGTTCGCAAAGAACAATCATTTCTTGTTTTTCAAACTGATGAACACGATATAAGCCTCTTTCTTCTAAACCATGTGAACCAATTTCTTTTCTAAAACAAGGAGAATATGATGTCATTGTAATTGGTAAATCATCTTTTTTTATAATTTGGTTCTTAAATCTTCCAATCATTGAATGTTCAGAAGTACCAATTAAGAATAAATCTTCACCTTCAATTTTATACATCATAGCATCCATTTCTTCAAAACTCATAACACCTGTAACAACATCTGAGCGAATCATGAAAGGTGGAATACAATAAGTAAAACCATTATCAATCATATAATCTCTTGCATAAGCAAGCATTGATTCATGTAATCTTGCAATATCACCAACTAAGTAGTAAAAGCCCATACCACTAGTTCTTCCAGCACTTTCTTTATCTAATCCATTAAATCTTTCGATGATATCTGCATGATATGGAATTTCGTAATTTGGAACAACAGGTTCACCAAATTTTTGAACTTCAACATTTTCACTATCATCTTTACCGATAGGAACAGTTGAATCCATAATATTTGGTATTTTCATCATTCTTGTTTTTATTTCTTCAGAATATTTCTCTTCAAGTTCTTCATTTTCTTCTAGTGCTGCATTTATTTTTTGAACTTCTTCTTTTAATTTGTTAGCCTCTTCTTTTTGACCTGATTTCATAAGTTGACCAACTTGCTCACTTAATTTTTTTCTATCAGCTCTTAAATTATCACCATTTAATTTAGCTTCTCTATTTTTTTTATCTAATTCTAAAACTTCATCAACTAAAACTAGTTTTTGATCTTGAAATTTCTTTTTTATGTTTTCTTTTACTAAATCCGGATTTTCTCTAATTAATTTAATATCTATCATTTTATTCACATTCCTTTCTTAAAGCACATATTTTCTTAATAATTTGAACATTAATGAAAGTATTATATAATAAAAATCAAGAAATATCAATAAAAATTAAATAATTTGTGAATAATATGGTACAGGATGAAGTTTGTTATGAACTGTTTATAAGAGAGACTTGAAATATGTTTATGGTATTTAGAAATTGAATGGAGGAATAAAAAGATGGAACTTTTATGGGAAATAATTCAATTTATATTTTTTTCAGGAATTATAGTTATAATTTCAAAAAATATATTAGTAAAAACACTTAGAAATTTAGCAGAAAATTTAAATTTGAAACCTAAAACAGTAGGTGATATTGCTGGAATTGCAACATCTGTTCCTGAGCTACTTACAATAAGTGCATCAAGTTTTAATGGATTGCTTGGAGCTAGTATTTATAATGTATTAAGCTCAAATGTAATAAATTTTATTCAATATAGTGTAGCAATTATGCTAAATAAAAATCAAAAAGCATTGAAAAATAAAGCAATTCGAGTTGATGTAATACTTGTAATTATAACAATAATATTACCAATATGTTTTATATTTGTTAAAAGTGAACTTCAATTTGCGATGGTACCTGTATTTATATTGTTATATATTGGTTTTAAGAAAATTAATAGTAATGTTCATAAACTACATTTATATGATGAAAACAAAGAAATTGAGAAAAATCAAGCAAAAGAAAATAGATGGGAAAGAGGAAACAAAGGAAAGGTTGCAAAAAATGTAGGTGTATTAATAGTAACAGGAATATTATTATTTATTGTAGGAAATTTATTAGGAGATACGCTTGAAACACTTTGCATTAGATTTAATGTTCCAGAATTTATAGTTGGAATTGTTTTAGGATTTGTAACAAGTATTCCAGAATTAATAACATTCTTTGAAGCCCAGAAGCATCATAAAAATTTACAAAATGATATGCTTGGTGTTATTGAAGCAACTAATAATTTACTAATGTCTAATGTTATGAATTTATTTATTATTCAATCTGTGGGGATTACAATATATTCGTTATTTAGATAAAGAGGACAATTTGGAACCGGGTAATTAAGGACCGGGTACATAATTAACATTTTGTGAAATTTGGGACCGGGTACATTTTTTACATTATCTAAAATTAAAAAGGATAAAAAGTAAAAAAATGCATATAAATATATCAAAACAAAACATTAATAGAGGGTGGAAGATAATATGCAAGAAGAATATTTGATCGAAAAAATGATAAAAGGAAAGACAGATAAAGAAAAGAAAGCTGAGCTTATGAGAACTATTATTGAAACTAAGGAAATGCTTAGAATTGCAAGGTGTAATTTTGAATATGCAGAAGATGATATGATTGATTATTATACTTATCAAATAAAGGCTCATCAATCTAAGTTGGAATATTTAATAAAAATAGCTAAAAGAAAAGGTATTGAATTAAGTAGAATTGAAGAACTAAAAGCAAGATTGAATATAAAAAACAATATAGCAGGATAGGTGAATATTTGTCCAATTTCAAACATAAAAATAATAGTAATAAAATATATTACTATTTTTGGGTTTGAGGTGATATTGTGAATATTAATATTTTAATAGTTATATCTTGTATATGCATATTATTCATTATAGGAAAAATTTTTATAATACCAATTAAAAAAATTCTGAGATTAGTACTTAATTCTATTTTTGGGGGAGGACTTATTTGGATTATAAATTTAATTGGAGGTATATGGGGATTTCATATTGGACTTAACATATATACTTCTGTTTTAGTTCGGAGTTTTTGGGGTGCCAGGTGCTATAATTTTGACTATCGCAAAAATATTTTTAAATAATTAAAAATTTCATAAAGTGGAAATTATGTACCCGGTCCCTAAAGACCTGGTCCCAAATGATACATAATTAATAAACAAGAGCTAACAACTATTGTTGTAGCTCTTGTTTTCGAGGTTAATTAATTGTCAACGCCATTGAAGTACAACAGATTGGAAATAAAATCTGCTGCTTCACATGAAATTAAAATATTTGTTACTTCTTTTGGGGCAACAGCATCTTTAAATTTCCTAAGGAACTCATTTTCATATTTAAATAAGTTTCCATAGAAATTTTTGGAATTAATGGAAATAGTTATTTTATTTTCTAAATCCATAATTAAAAAGTTATCACCTTCCCGAGTTACTAAAATTGTTTCTGTGGCATTGATTACAGAGTGTAACAGCATGATGTGTCCTCCTTAAAAATTATTTGATAACTCTATTATACTACAAAATTCGACAAAAAGCAAATTTGCAAAAAGTATAAAAACAATGCAAAAATGATTGCCAATAGAAATAAAAAAATTTTTGATTTATCTTCTTAATTTAATATTGCTAAAAAAATAATAATAGTGTAAAATATAATTGTATTAATGTGACATAAAAGATAAAATAATAAAAGTACAAAAGAAGGGAGAAATAAATAAAGAATGAATATTCTGCGTAAGCATAGAAAATCGAACAAGAAAAATAAGTTAAAAAAATACATATTATTTATATTTTCTCTAATAATGACGACATTTGCCTGGTTTACATTTTCAAAAGTATTGAATACACATTTAAATATACATGTAGCAGCATGGGATATGGAATATTACATTGGAAATGAAAAAAAAGAAAATCCAATAGGAGTAAATATAGATACTTTATACCCGCAAATGCCAGATCAAACAATAAAAGTTGATATAAAAAACAATGGTGAAGCGCTAGTAGATATAGACTATCGTATAGAAGCAATATCAATAGCAGGTGTATCTTATGAATTAGTATCAAATGGAGAACAAAATACAACGGAAAATTATATTAATATAGCAAACCCTACACTTGAAACAGATGAAGAGACAGGAGTTCTAGTTGCAAGAGGAAAAATTATAAATGATACCAAAAGATTTCCATTTACATTGGAACTTGAACATTCTTTGCAAGTGGTTGCAAAAGACACAGGGTATTTAACAGTAAAAATAACCTGGATAGGAGATAATGATGATTTAGACTCTGAATGGGGATATAAAGTTGGAAAATATTTTACTGATAATCCAACTGCTACATCAGCAATGAGTATTACATTAAGCATAGATTCATATCAGGCAGAAGGAGAAATACAAGGTGGAGTGGGTAATTTACCAAGCGGACCTGGAACTAGACCATATTTACCAAGTTCAGACTTTACACAAGTTGAAGGAACAGATTTAGATACAGGTTTAGTAGTAAAAGATACTAATGGAAATGAATATGTATGGATAGAAGTACCAAAACTTGCAAGTGTGTATCCAACTGCAGGTATAAATATAACAGAATTTACAGAAGAAGAATATACGAAAATTGAAGATAATTTACACAAATATGCATCACCTTATAGAAGTGGAATTACATCAAGTGATACCTATTATTCTGATGATACAACAGGATTAACCAGTCAAGAATATGTTTCTTTAAAGAGAAAGATGTTGAAAAGCGTATATCAAAATGGTGGATTCTATATAGGAAGATATGAAGCAGGAATTGATACAAAGAGAACAAATCATTCATCAATATCAAGTTTAACTCCAAAATCTCAAGCTAATAAATATCCATTAAACTGGGTAACATGTAGTGAAGCTCAAACATTAGCAAGCAAGGCTAGTGTAAATGGACATTCAGGAAGCTTAATGTTTGGTATACAATGGGATTTAGTACAGACATATATACAAAATAAGGCAGTTACTCAGGGAACAGCAATAGAAACAATACAATCACAATTAAAAACAAATAGCACATCATGGGGAAATTATAGTTCAAGTATGTATAACATAACAAACGAAAATGCTCAATATTCAACGAATGATGGATCAACTTGGTTAGGAAGTCCATTGAATAAGACATCTTCAGGCAATATATTATTAACAACGAAGGCAAGCGATACATTTGCAAAACAAAATATATTTGATTTAGCAGGAAATGTTTGGGAATGGACATTAGAGTATTCTTCTAAAACAAGTACTCCATGTACAATTAGAGGAGGCTCATATGATAGCACATCAGCAGAAAACAAAGTTAATTATAGAAATAATGGAAATACATTATTCTCATATTATAGTATTGGATTTAGAGTAACAATATATTAAAATTAATAAAAAAGGGAAATATAAGTAGAAACATATTTTCCTTTTTTCGTTGATAAAGCATATAAAATGTAGTATAATACGAATTGATGGGAGAGAATGAAGAATGAATGACAAAATTATAATAAAAGGAGCAAAAGAACATAATTTAAAAAATATAAACTTAGAGATACCAAGAGATAAGTTAGTTGTAGTAACAGGACTTTCAGGTTCTGGAAAATCTTCACTTGCTTTTGACACATTATATGCAGAAGGACAGAGAAGATATGTAGAAAGCCTATCATCATATGCGCGACAATTTTTAGGACTAATGGAAAAGCCTGATGTTGAATCAATAGAAGGACTTTCACCTGCTATATCAATAGATCAAAAAACTACATCTAGAAATCCTCGTTCAACAGTTGGAACAGTTACAGAAATATATGATTATATTCGTTTATTATATGCAAGAGTAGGAACTCCATATTGTCCGATTTGTGGAAAGAAAATCGAAAAACAATCAATAGATCAAATTGTTGATAATGTTATGAAATTAGAACAGGGAACTAGAATTCAAATTTTGGCGCCAGTTGTGCGTAGCAGAAAAGGTGAATATATTAAATTATTTGAAGACTTACAAAAAGAAGGATTTGCAAGAGTAAGAGTTGATGGCGAAATTTATGATTTAGCAGATTTAGAGGAAATCAAACTAGACAAAAATAAAAAACATGAAATTGAAATTGTTGTAGATAGATTGGTAATTAAAGATGAAATTTTAGGAAGACTTACAGAATCAATAGAAGTAGCATTAAAACATGCAGATAACCTTGTTTTAATAGATGTAGTAGGAGACAAAACAGTTTTATATAGTTGTAATTATGCATGTCCTGATTGTGGATTCAGTTTTTCAGAATTATCACCAAGAATGTTTTCATTTAATAATCCATATGGTGCATGCCCAAAATGTTCTGGAATTGGATATTTAATGAAAATGGATGAAGATTTAATAATACCAGATAAAAATAAAACATTATATGATGGTGTAAAAGCATTCGGATCAAGCACTATGAAAAAAGGTGATACAATGGCCAGAATGTACTTTGAAAGCATTGGAAGACATTATGGAATTGATATAAAAAATAAAAAAATAAAAGATTTACCAAGAAATTTCTTAAATAAGATTTTATATGGTACAGGAGATGAAGAAATAGATTTTGAGTTTTCATCTTATGCAGGTGTAAGAAAATTTACAACACCATTTGAAGGGGTTTTACCAACACTTGAAAGACGCCATAATGAAACTAAATCACAAGGAATGAGAGATTTTTACGAATTATATATGAGTGAACTTCCATGTGATGAATGTCATGGTGCAAGACTAAAAAAAGAAATTTTATGTATTAAGATTGGTAGAAAAAATATAAATGAAGTTACAGATATGCCAATTAGACAATTACAAGAATTTCTTAGAAAGGTTGAATTAACAGAATCTCAGAAGATTATTGCGGATATGATTTTAAAAGAAATAGATTCAAGATTGCAATTCTTAATTGATGTAGGCTTAGAATATTTAACACTTTCAAGAAGTGCAGGAACATTGTCAGGAGGAGAAGCTCAGCGTATTAGGCTTGCAACACAAATTGGTTCAGGCTTGACAGGGGTTTTATATATATTAGATGAACCAAGTATAGGCTTACATCAAAGAGATAATGATAAATTAATTGCTACACTAAAAAAATTAAGAGATTTAGGAAATACATTGTTAGTAGTAGAACATGATGAAGACACAATGTATGCAGCAGATCAAATAATAGATATAGGTCCAGGAGCAGGAGTTCATGGTGGGCGAGTTATGGCTCAGGGAACTGCAGAAGAAATAAAAAATATTCCTAATTCAATCACTGGAGATTATTTAAGTGGAAGAAAACAAATTTATGTACCATCTACTAGAAGAAAAGGAAATAAAAAATGTATAGAAGTAGTTGGAGCAACTGAAAATAACTTGAAAAATATCAGTGTAAAATTTCCACTTGGAGTATTTAATTGTGTTACAGGTGTTTCTGGTTCAGGAAAAAGTACATTAATAAATGAAGTATTATATAAAAATCTTGCTCAACAATTAAATGGAGCGACTGAAAAGCCAGGAAAATGCAAGAAAATTAAAGGATTAGAAAATATAGACAAAATAATAAATATAGACCAATCTCCAATAGGACGCTCACCTCGTTCAAACCCTGCAACATATACAGGTGCATTTGACTTAATTAGAGATATATTTGCTGGAACAAATGAAGCAAAAATTCGTGGATATGAGAAAGGAAGATTTAGTTTCAATGTTTCAGGTGGAAGATGTGAAAGTTGTTCTGGAGATGGAGTTCACAAAATTGAAATGCACTTTTTACCTGATGTATATGTGCCTTGTGAAGTGTGTAAAGGAAAGAGATATAATAGAGAAACTTTAGAGGTAAAATATAAAGGAAAAAATATTGCAGATGTATTAGATATGACTGTTGAAGAAGCCTTAGAATTTTTTGAGAATATACCAAAAATAAAACAAAAAATTCAAACATTATATGATGTAGGATTAGGGTATATCAAATTAGGGCAGCCATCAACTACATTATCAGGGGGAGAGGCACAGCGTGTAAAACTTGCAACAGAATTATCTAAAAGAGCAACTGGAAAAACTTTATATATTTTGGATGAACCTACAACAGGACTTCATATAGCTGATGTTCATAGATTGGTTGATATTTTACAAAGACTTGTTGATACAGGTAATACAATTATAGTTATTGAACATAATCTCGATTTAATTAAAACTTGTGATCATATTATAGACTTAGGTCCAGAAGGTGGAGATGCTGGCGGAGAGATTGTTGCTGTTGGCACACCAGAACAAATTTGTAAAAATGAAAGAAGTTATACAGGAAAGTTTTTAAAAAGTAAATTAATAAAATAAAGAAGATGAAAATTTAGAACCAGGTACATTTTTGCCTTTCCAATTGAAATGGCAAAAATGTACTGGTTCTAAATTTCCCTTTTCAAAAAATACTCGCTTAATTAAATCTAATTAAGCGAGGTCTTTTTATACAAGAGTTATTTGTTATTTGTTATCTAATTATAGAATGTTCAAAAAATTTTTCCTGAAATTCAGTAAGGGCACTTATCTGTTCATCAGTATAGTTTTTACCATTAGGCGTAATGATTAATAAATCTACTTTCTCCTTGGGATGATGAAGAACTGCAATGCAGGTTCCTTCAAAAACTTCAATAGGTTCGTAGATTCCTAATACATAAGCTGGTAATTTTTTCCGACCAGAATCTACATTTATATATCCATAATTTATTGGATAGAAAAAATTTCCGATTGGATGTTTACTACCTAAGGGTTGATTAATTTTAAGAATTACTGTTTTGTTTATAAAGTCGAGTGCTTTCATATACATACCTCCTTTTGTAATAACTCTTGATTGTTAATGTACAAATATATTACCATTAATTGGAAACAAAGTCAATATATGGAAACTGACTTTACTAAAAGTTTTTGCAGAAAATGTCGAAAAAAGAAGATAGCCATAAATGGCAAAATTATATATTGACAAATACCCCTGTAGGGTATACAATGAATTTGACCACAAAAAGATAAGTAAAGGAAGTGAATATATGAGTTGTGAAAAATGCAATAAATGTGAAGTGTGTGAAAAGTCAACACACAGAACAGAAGAAGAAAAGAGAAAATTAATTAAAAGATTAAACATAATTGAAGGACAAATTAGAGGAATAAAGCAGATGATAGAAGATGATAGATATTGTGCAGATATATTGATTCAACTATCAGCTATAAACAAATCATTAGAAAGTGTTGAAAATGCCATATTAGAAGGTCACATAAAAAGCTGTGTGCTAAGTGAAATTAAAAATGGAAATTCGGATATTATTGATGAGGTAATGGAACTATTTAAAAGATTAAGATAGCAAAATATAAAATAAATCATAATTGATATAATAATTAAAAAATAAGGAGGAAAATTAAATGAAAGAAGTAAAATTAAATATAGAAGGAATGCATTGTACAGGATGCTCTACAAGATTAGAAAAGGTATTAAATAATGTTGATGGAGTAGAAAGTGCAAAAGTAAGTTTAGAGGAGAAAATAGCAGATATAAAATATGATGAAACACAGGTAAGTGAAAAAGAATTAATAGAAGCTATTGAGGATGCAGGTTTTAAAGCAAATTAAGAAAGGTAAAAAATAATTATGAAAAAAGTATTATTAAAAATAGATGGAATGACATGTTCTGCATGTTCATCAGGTTTAGAAAAATACTTAAACAAACAAGATGGAATAAAAATAGCAACAGTAAATCTTGTTTTGAATAATGCAAATATAGAATATGATGATAAGAAATTAACTTTAGAACAAGTTGAAAAGTTCGTTGAAAAAGCTGGTTTTGCAAGTTTAGGAATAGATAATTTTGAAAAAGAAGAAAAGAAAAAATCAAATGAAAAATATAAATTAATATGGATAAGTATAATATCAATAGTAATATTATATATTTCAATGTCACACATGGTAGGCTTACCAGTTATTCAATTTTTAAATATGATGACACATCCTATTAATTATGCTATTTCATTATTAGTATTAACTACAATTATATTATTCTTTGGAAAAGATATAATAAAAAATGGATATAAAAATTTAATTCATAAAACACCCAATATGGATACATTAGTAATGATAGGAGTGTTAGCAAGTTATATATATAGTATATATGGAACAATACGAATTTTACAAGGACATACAATGTATGTTGAAAAATTGTATTATGAATCAGCTGCTATTGTAATATTTTTCATAAAGATAGGAAAATTTGTTGAAAACAAAAATAAAGATAAAACAAAAGAAGCATTACAAGAATTAATGACAATAACACCCAACAATGCAACGATTTTAAGAAAAGGAAAAGAAGAAGTTGTAACATTAGATGAAATCCAAAAAGGTGATATTGTAATATGCAAACCAGGAGAAAAAATTGCTGTAGATGGTGAAATTGTAGAAGGAATAACACATATTAATGAAGCATTTATAACTGGAGAAAGTAAGCCTGCAAAAAAAGAAGTTGGATCTAAAGTTATAGCTGGAAGTATTAATTATGAAGGTACAATAAAATATAAGGCTGAAAAAATTGGTAAAGAATCAACAGTTTCAGAAATTGTAAGATTAGTAGCAAATGCAACATCAACTAAAGCTCCAATTGCTAAAATAGCAGATAAAATAAGTGGATATTTTGTTCCAGTAGTATTAGTTATATCTGTTATAGCATTTTTAATATGGTTAATTAGTTCAAAAGATATAACACTTGCAATAAACATATTTGTAAGTATATTAGTAGTTGCGTGTCCATGCAGTTTAGGACTAGCTACACCACTTGCAATAGTAATTGCATCAGGAAATGCAAGTAGAAAAGGAATATTAGTAAAAACAAGTGAAGCACTAGAAAATTTCCACAAAGCAAAAACAATATGTTTTGATAAAACTGGAACATTAACAAAAGGAATATTGAGTATTTCTAAAATATATAATTATAGCGATTTAGAAGAAAAAGAACTTTTAAAAAATATAGCAAGTATTGAAAAGAAATCTGAACATCCAATAGCAAGAGCAATTGTAAATAAAGCTGATGAAGAAAAAATAGAATTAGAAGAATTAAAAGAGTTTAAAGCAATAGCAGGTTTTGGTGTTGAAGCAACAATGCAAAATGATGATAAATATTTAATTGGAAATAGAAAATTAATGACTGAAAATGGAGTAATAATCCCAAATGAGCAAGATGAACAACAATTAGTTAATGATGGAAATAGTATATTATTTGTAAGTTTAAATAATAAATTAGTTGCATTAATAGGTGTAAAAGATATATTAAAAGATAATATTGAAAATGTAATAAAAGAATTAAAA
>CAKPLT010000003.1 GCA_934167755.1 uncultured Clostridia bacterium | reverse complement strand
CTTTATTAGAATAAAAATTTCTAAAAACTAATGTAATTTTTCAAAAAGTGTGGTAAAATCAATAGAAAACAAATTTTGGGAAGTGAAACAAATGACAGAAACAGAATTAAAAAAATTTACTATCGAACTAATTGAAAGTAAGGAAAAAGAAAACGAAAATTATATAAGATATTCATATTATGAATTAAAAGTTAAAGATAATTTATCTGAAGAAGAAATAGATGAAGTATTAAGAATTAGTAGAGATTATTTTGAAAACAAAGGCTATAAAGTTTATTTTACAAATGCAGAATTTGAATATCAAAATGCTAAAAGAAAAGTAGAAATTAATGAATACATGATAGCTTTTAAAGAATGAGAGGAATAAAAAATGAACCAATATACATATTTTTCACTAGGCATAGTTTTAGGAATTAGTTTAGCAGTTTATTATTTTATGAATAGAGAAGAAAAGATAGAAAGTCGAATTAAACTTGATCAGAAAATATATTCTACTAAACTATTAGATATAACAATGGAAAGTGTTGTTAAGAAAATAAATGAGAAAATCAAAGAAGTAAAAAGAGAACTAACAGAAGATGAAAAAAATGAAATTATAAAAGAATGCTATAAAGAACAATTTTAATAAAAATAAAGAAAAGTAATAGAATTAAATTTTTATTACTTTTCTTTATTTCTTTTAAGCCAATGTTTAGCTTCTGATTCATTAAATCTTGCATCTGCAAAAAATTGTGATAAATTAGTTCCTAATGCTTCACAAATATATAATAGATTTTCAAGTCTTATTGTTTTTGTTTTCCTATTAAGGAATAAAGTAATAGTTGAACTATATATTCCTGTCAAACTTTCTAATTTATAAATAGAAACATTTTTTTCTTTCATTAATTCTTTTATTTTTAAAGCAACAACATCTGAAAATTCCATATTTTCACGACCTTTCTAAACTCAAATAATTTTACCAAATTCATGTTCCAAAACCTCTCAATAAATTGAGAGAATTTTGAAAAATAGTTCAATATTTTGAGAGAATATGCTATAATGGAAAAAAGAAACAATAGACGTACTAAATAGATGCAATAAAAAACGAAAAAAATGAGGGAAGGAGGAAAATAAAAAGAATATGGAAAATCACATATTCTATATAAGCATTTGATTAAAATAATTAAAAATATTATAATTAATATAATTGTAAAAACTAGCAAATAACTAATCAAATATATTATCTGTATCTTCAAATAATTGTTCATAAGATATATTTAAAGCTTTGCAAATGGCTATGATTTCAAAATCTTTTAGTAACAATTTTTGATTTTCAATTAGAGAAATATCAGAGTGGTATATATCTACACCTAAAAGAGCTATTTTATCAGATAATTCTCTTTGGGTTAGATGTTTTAATTCTCTATATTTCTTAACATTTTTACCTAATACATTTGATTTTCCATTTAATTTTTTTACTTTCATAATAAATTAAATCCTTTCGCAATAGTTATTATGCTATATTTTACAATATTTATTTGCTAATCTTGGTAGACTATTCAAACCAAAAGAAAAAAAGTATGTAAAGTAGGGGAAAATGGAAGAAATAAAATTTGATTTAATAGAAAAAGTTTGTGAAAAACAAAATTTTGATGAATTATTATTACAAATAGTAAAGAGTAATAAAGAAAATAGAATAAATAAAATATTACAAAATATTGAAGAAAATAAAAAGTTAGATAAAAAAGTGAAAAGACAAATATATGAAGGAATATTTGATTATGTGGATGACGTAAATGAATACTTAAAAAGTAATCTAAAGAAAATCTTTTCAATCGCAGCTAAAGAAACAATAATACAAATAAATAGCGAATTAAAAGGAGGAAATGTTGATATGTGGAGAAAAATTAAAGTAATAATTGCAGATGATAATGTTCATTTTTGCAAATTTATAAGAGAATATCTGGAAAAATATAATGATATTGAAATACTAGGAGTGGCAAATAGTGATGAAGATGAAATAAAAATGATAGAGGAACTAAAACCAGAAATAGTTATAACAGATTTAATGCGAAACCACAGATATACTGGATTAGATATAATTAAGAGGTATAATGATGACAATAGTAAAATAAAATTTTTAGTAATATCAGCAGACTATAAAAAAGATGTTATAACAGATGGATTAGAAGTTGCAGGATACATAAAGAAACCTTTTAACGATTATAAAGTGATATATGATGAACTAAAAAGAATCAAAAAAGGAATAAATGAAAGTGAATATAAAGAATGGCTTGAAAAATATCATAACTTAGAAGTTAGAGATATTAATGACTATTTTACAGAAGAAGATAAGAAAATATTTGAAAAATTAGAAATAAAATTAAAAGATAAAATATATACGGAATTTGAATGTGAAAGCTTATATATGGATTTTCTAATGTATTATGATGATCCAGAATGTGATTTATCGGAAGAAGAAAAAGAATTTCAAAAGAGTTTAGAGGGAACAGGTGTAACTAGAAAAGAATATAATGATGTTTTGAAAAAATTAGAAAGATTAAACGAAAATTTTTAGACTATAAGTGGAATGCACAGATTTTGCCTTTACAAAATTTACATAATATGTTATAATTTAAGAGTGATATTGTAAAGGAGATATGTTGGTTTGAATAATGAAATAACAGTCAAATTGAAATGTAATATAGAAGAAATATGCAAAATATTAGAAAATAAAGAGTTTCAATTTGTCGAAAAATATTTATTAGATGATAGTTATTATATACCAAGCACAATTAATATAAAAGAAATGTCAGAGCGAGAGATATTGAGCAAGGCAATAATATTACGAAATATAGAAGGCTATATTCCAAAATATCAAGAAAGTAAATTTACATATAAACATAAAGAATTTGATAAAAATGGAGATATAGTAAAACAAAGCAAGGTCGAATGTAAGATTATAGATTCAGATGGAAGAAAGTTTTTAGAAGCTATTAATTATAGGATGATTATGCAAATTAAAGAAATAGACTATATTTATAAAAAGGATCAGTTACAGATTAATATAAAAGATATACAAAATGGTGATAAGCTAATTGAAATTGAAGAAAATGAACAATTAGACACTATAGATAAAATAAAAGAAGAATTGGGAAAACTGAATATTCCAATCTATACAAATGATTATTTTATAAAAAAAGCTGAAATAGAATTAAAAAAGATTTTATAGGAGCGTGATTGTATGTCAAATGTAAATTTGAATTTATATAGAATATTTTGTAAAGTTGCTCAATCAAAAAGCTATTCTGAAGCAGCAGAAAAACTAGGACTATCAGTTCCTAATGTTAGTAAACAAATATCTAGCTTAGAAGAACAATTAAATTTGAAACTTTTTAATCGAGAAAGTAAAGGTGTAACATTAACTACAGATGGACAAGAACTTTATGAAATAGTAAATAAATCACTATCTAGTTTTGATTTTGCAGAAAAAATGGCAAAGGATAAAAATGATATGGAGAGTGGATGTATAAAAATAGGTTGTCCATCTCACTTTACAAGTTATTTTTTACTACGAAAAATAGAAAGAGTGAAAAAAGATTTTCCAAAACTTAATGTAGAAATAGTATGTGAAGTTGATACGAATAAAATGCTAGAGTTATTACAGAATCATAAAATTGATTTTGCAATAACAGATGCACAAATAAGTAATGCTAATGTGGAAGTTCAAGAACTATTAACAATAAATAATATATTTGTTTCAAAAGCACCATTAACAATTTCTGATATAAAAGAGTTAGAGGATTTGAATTGCATTTTAAACTTGGAAAATACAAAAGCAACACAACAATTAAAAGAAATATTAGAAAGAAACAATGTTTCTTTACACGCAGATATGATGTGCGATGCAACTGAAATAAGAGTTGAAGCAGTAAAAAGAAATATGGGAATAGCGTATGTCATAAAAGAAGCCGTTAAAAATGAACTTGCAAAAAAAGAATTATATGAAGTTGAACTACCAATAGAGTTACCAAGTATCAAGCTAAAATTAGTTTACTTGACTGGAGAACTCTCAAAGATAGACAAGAAATTTATAAAAGAATATTTAAAAAAATAAAAATATGAATACCCTAGCAATAGGGTGTTTTCTATTTTCTGTTAACCAAATGTTAAAGAATGTTGAAAATTTAGGAATAGTTTTCCATTTAGAACCAATGTATAATATTAATGTATAAAAAGAGATATTATATAGAAAAGAGGATTTTAAATGAAGAAAAAGGTTTGTTGGAAAATTACGACTAAATGTAATCAAGGATGCAAATATTGTTTTGGATTTAATAATATACCAAATCTATCATTTGAAGAAAACAGACAGGTATTAGACCATTTAATAAAAAGTGGAATAGACCACATTACATGGACTGGTGGAGAAGCAGTATTATATCCTAGAGTAAATGAACTAATGAAAGAATCCAGACAAAGAGGACTGTATAATAAATTAGTAACAAACGGAATTTTTTTATCAAAGAATGAGAATGAATATGTAGATGATATTTTAAATACTTTGGACGAGATAAATTTATCTATAGATTCTACTGAAAATGATATAAATGTAGCATTAGGCAAAGAAAATAATCATTTAGAGATAATAAAAAGTTTGTTAGAGAAAACAAAAACTAAAAATATTAAGATCGGAATAAATACAGTTGTTAGTAAACTTAATGTAGATAAGTTAGAAGAATTAGGAGAATTTTTAAATAACTATAATATCGAAAAGTGGAAATTTTTAAAGTTTATGCCTATTAGAGAAAGGGCTGAACAAAATGAGAAACAATTTGAAGTAGATGAATGCAAATTAGAAGAAAGTGTAAGAAACTTAAAAGAGTTTGAAAATATAAAAAAAATAGAATACAAAAAACAAAGTGAATTTGAAAAAAGTATAGTTATTATTCCAAATGGTGATATTTTACAAACACAAAATGGAAAAGATCATTATTTCGGAAATGCTTTAAAAGAAGAAATGATAGATTTTGACAAAATACTATCAAATGGAAAAATTAGAACTTTAGTTGCATATAATGATGAAAGAGTAAGAGAAAATATTATAAAGATGATAAAAGGATTAGAATATGTTGATTTAGTAGGAGTTGCTACTGATGGAAATGAAGCATATAATAAAATCCTTGATTTAAAACCAGAAATGGTATTCGCTAGATATAATATGCCAGATATAAATGGACTAGAAATAGCAATAAAAGCAAATGAAAATAAAAGTATTGAAACACCAGTTTTTAATATTTTTAATGATAAAAATGATATACCAGAGCAGGAATTGCAAAAAACGATAAATGTTATAGGAAATAAATTAAATGCTCTTATTCAAGAGCCTTACGAGAATAGAGTAGAAGATATTATAAAAGATTATAAAGAATATAAATATAAAAAATAAAAAAATGAGAAATAAGTTATAATTGTTGTAAAAACATTTTACTTATTTCTCATTTTTTTTAATCTTAAATATGTAACAAATGTTGATATAAAATATTTAGGTGTTATTGGATCTTTTGTTAAGTCAAAGAATTTCATTATGGGTTTTGAAACATTATAATTTTTATATCTGTTAAAAGGAATTAAAGCACTCCTTATACCATCACGAACTTCACGAGATGTAATGCCATATTCAAAAGCAACACTCAAAAATAAATCATCTAATGAATTAAACTTATGAGGATAATAGTAATATTGAAATATTGCAGACTTTAAATAGTGGCAACCATTTGAATTTACATTAAAATCCAAAGGTAATAGATACATATTTAATTCTTCTTCTGTTAAGTCCGTTACTTTAAATTCTAATTTCATTTGGTTGATTGTGTTAAGTAATTTTTTGTTGTCAAAGGGTCTATACAAGAATTTATAGACTTTTGATACATCTTCTATAAGAAATGGTTTATTTGTTTCGCTTATAGTTAAAATTGTATTCTTTTTTCTTTTTTCAATAGGAGAGGTAGATAGTCTATCAATTATTTCAAGAGTTTTTATATCTTTGAAATTTGAATCTAAAATAAAAATGTTTGGTTCAATTTCCAAATATTTTTTTATCGTAGAATTGCCATCATTGGTACTTTCAATCTCAAACCCTTTTTCATTTGCGAGAAATTGGCAGCTGGCTGAATTCCGTTTTACATCAGTGTCTGCAATAAGGATTTTAACCATTTAAACAACCCCCAACAAATGTAATTATTAAAATACAACAATAGTATATCACAAAAATTATGTAAACACAATAAAATAAATGTAAAAATTAGGAAAAAATTTCGACAAATATCGACAAACAGCACAAAAACACACCCTTTTACACTCCATTACACCCTTTTTAACAAAGAATATTAAAATCATAGTAGTATGAGCTCGGGAACTTTATATTAAAGTTTAAAAGGAGCTACAAAAGCAAATTGAATACAAAAGTAAATTAAATAAGAAACTTTTAAATTTTAATATAAGGGGGAAAGAACAATGTGAGTAATAAACAGTAATGGATATTAAAATAATTTAATACTCCTTTTGAACTTATGAATATAAATAATAAGTTCCTAGAATGAGGGAGTATATTGTATATATTGAACAATAAAGAGGAGGCAATGTTAAAAGTAATTGTAAAAAATACAAGAGTTGATTATTTTAGAAAAAACAAAAATATTTTGAAAGAACTAAGCCTTGAAGAAGAGGTATTATATTCACAAGAGAAAATGGAAGAAAATTTAGAAAATAAAATGGACATGGAAATTCAAGCAGAAAAGCTTGAATGTATTTTTCGTGATGAAATTTTGTCTAAAATTGCAGGAGCACTAACATATACAGAAAAGTTGGTGCTTTCTTTGTATTATATTGAAAATAAATCAGATGAAGAAATATCAAACATACTATTTTTGACCAGATCTGGAATTACTAAAAAAAGAAATAGAGCATTAGAAAAAATTAGAAGAAAATTTGAGAAAAGGAGGCATATTTAATGTTTAACAATTATAACTTGACTGATGAAGATGTCATTGGAATTATAAATAAATATGAAAACTTAATAAATAAGTATAGCAGGTTATATCCAGGAGGAGCAATAGATGAAGATTTAAGGGAAGATATAATAGAAAAAATATATAAAACATTAACACAGAATAGAGAAAAATAAAAAATTTTTAAATTTTGTCCCTTTTACTATTTTTCAATTCGTTTTTAATAGGTAAGAAGGGAGGGAAAATAATGTTAAAAGAATTAAAACTATATTTAAAACAAAAAAAGAGGCAATTTATTGTAAAGAAACGTGTAATTGGTTTTAAAAAGAAAATTTTAAAATTACAAAAAGAAAAAGATGAGATGAAACGAAATAGCTCATTAAATCTGCCGATTCCATAAAGTGTTAGCAAAAAGTTAAGTAGAAAGAGAGGCACTAAGGATGAGTAAAAGAGAAGAAATTATAAAGCTGTACTTTTTAGAAGGAGAAATACCAGCAGATATTGCAAAAAAATTAGATATTTCAAAAAGTGCTGTAACGCAGGTTTTACAAAAAGATGAGAGATACCAAAGAGAAAAAATGATAAGAAAAGAAAAAAATAAGATAAAACATAAAGAAAATACTAAAAAGCTTATAAAAGCAACAAGAAAAGCTAAACAACAAAAAAATAAATCAGAAGATTTAATATTAAAGAGGATGCACAATCAAGCTAGTCAAGAGTTATCAAAGGGGAAAAGATTAAGTAATTTAGCATATAGAAATTGGAACAAATCAGCATATTCATATAACAAAGCTAAAAAAAGATATGAATTTAAGAAAGAACTTGGAAGAAGCTATGATGTGCCGAAATATATTAAAATTGAGGTGTAGAAATGGAAGAACAATATAATTATAAACAAGTTACTGCCTATGCGGTAATAGGATTAGAACATTATTTGAACTCTGGAAATAAAAATAATATAAATATTAAAGATTTTTGCGACTTATTTATGGAACCATTAGAAAAAGTATATAAGAAAAAAGATGTTGTAAAAATTGCTAATGTTTTATTAGGAAGGGAAAATACAAATGGTTAATTTTATAGATAATGATCATAAAAGTTTTTTCTATTCTAAATTAAATAAATTACAAACATTAGGAAAGACAGATGTATATTATTTATCATTAGTATATACATTAAGTATTTGTGAAACAACAAGAGAACATTTTTCAAATATTTTTAATATAGAAAAAGGAGAAATAAATTTAGATGCAATTAAAGCTGGATGGCAAACAGGAACATCAGAGAAAGTAACAAGAATGGCATTTAATTTATGGAATCATTCAATTATGTTTGATAGTGAAGAAGATTTAGAAAATGAAAAAATATCAAATTGTTATGCTCCTAGTGAAATTTTTTGTTGTTCGTATGCTCCGTATTTTTGGGAAGCTATACAAATTAGATATCCAGAATATACAAAAGTATTTGAAAATAATGTAAAATTTAACAAAGAGCATAAAGAAGATGAGAGTGAAGATGTTTGTGAAATAGAATAATTATAGAATTTTTTAAAATAATCTACATATTCTTTAATATGGAGGCTATGATAATGGAAAATTCAAAATTAGAAGAAAAGGAAATATATGAAGTAGATAATAAAAGATATACTGTAATAACAAGAATTTCAGAGAATTGTTTAAGTAAAGAAAGCTTAAAAAAACTAATTTGCAATTATGCAATGAGAGAACTACAAGAAAATGATTAAGATATATGGACAATGCTACTTTAGAGCGGTATAATATCGCCAGTAGCATTGTTTTTCAATATAGACAATTTGTACGGAGTGGAGGCGTATTAATTGTGAAAAACAATAAATTTAAAGTAGCTGGCTATTTAAGACTATCTGTTGAAGATGGAGATAAAGAAGTCAGTGATAGTATCGTAAGTCAAAAAAATATTATAGAGGATAAAATAAAAAGTCTTGGAGAGAAATTTGAATTAGTAGATTTTTATATTGATGATGGTTACACAGGATTAAATACTAATAGACCAAATTTTCAAAGAATGTTGGATGATATAGAAAAGAAAAAAGTAAATTGCGTAATAACCAAAGATTTATCGAGATTAAGTAGAAATAATTTTGAAGCCAATTATTATATAGAAATGTATTTCCTGGAAAGAGAAATAAGATATATTGCAATACTAGATAATGTTGATACATATTTAAAAAATTCTAATAATGATATGATTCAATTTAAAACACTTATTAATGACTGGTATAGTAAAGATATATCACGTAAAGTAAAAAGTGGTGTGTGGGCAAGAAAAGAGCAAGGCTTATATGTTGCAGCAAAAGCTCCTTATGGTTATATGAAAGATGAGAATAACAAAAATCATTTGATCATAAATCCAGAGGAAGCACCAATAGTAAAGAAGATATTTCAAATGTATAATAGTGGTAATTCAATGGGAGAAATTGCTGAGAAACTACAAAAAGATAAAGTATATTGTCCAAGTCATAATGGTTTTCAAAAAAATAAAAAAGGAGAATATGGTTGGGAACGTTCTACAATTTCAAAAATGCTAAAAAATGAAATGTATTTAGGAAATACAGTATATGGAAAAGGAATCAACTTAAGTTATAAATCTAAAAAAGTAAAGCAAATACCAAGAAGCGAATGGAAAAAATACGAAAATACACACAAAGCAATAATATCAAAAGAATTATTTGAAAGTGTGCAAAAAAGAATGAAATTAAATCAAAAAGCAAAATCACATACACATACTTGGATATTGAACGGAATTATATATTGTAAGGAATGCGGAGAACCAATGCAATTAAAAGTAAAATATAGAAAAGATGGAAAAACTATTTCTTTTATGAGATTATATTGTTCAAGTAGTTTGCACAAAAAAGGATATTGCATTCGCAAATATAAAGGTATTGAATTACAATCAGTAACTCAAATTGTTGTAGCAAATTTGAATAAAAAAGTGAATAATTTGATAAATTGTGAAGATATTGCGGAGTTACTGGAAAAAGCATATAAGAATAGAGATATACAGTCAATAAAAAATGAATTGGATTTAAAACAAAAAAAATTGGCTAAAATTAATAAAATGATAACGTCTTTATATACTGACTATAAAAAAGGAATTATCCAAGAATATGATTTTAACTCTATGTATAATCAAGAACTAGAAAAAAGAGATAGACTTAATAAAGAAATAAAAAAATTAAATAATAAGATAAATAATCAAACTATTATTTCAGAAGCAGAATACAAGAGAGTTGTAAAAAAAGTATCCGATGTAAAAAAATGGTCTAAAGAACAAATTGCAGATATTATTGATAATGTTCAAGTAGATAATGATGATAATATTTATATTAATTATAAATATGCTGTTATGGAGATGGCATGATGAGAGAATACAAAGCAGCAATATATTTAAGATTATCAAAAGAAGATATTGAAAAAAATAATAGTATAGACATGCAACGAGAAATAACAACTAAATATGCAAAAGATCATAATTATAAAATAGTGAATGAATATGTTGATAATGGATATTCAGGAATACTAAACTCTAGACCAGAACTTGATAAAATGATTAGAGATATAACATTAGGAAAAATAAATATGCTTATAGTGAAAGATATGAGTAGATTGACAAGAGATAAAAATTTAACATCATATTTTACAGATATATTTTTTCCAGATAATGATGTAAG
This sequence comes from uncultured Clostridia bacterium, assembly GCA_934167755.1. Classification (GTDB taxonomy): domain Bacteria; phylum Bacillota; class Clostridia; order TANB77; family CAG-508; genus CAG-269. Next base: position 96,489 of record CAKPLT010000003.1, on the reverse strand, counting down.
ATTAATTTCGGTTACAGAATATGTAGATACTGGAGAAAGATATGAAATTGATGATGCAGTTGCTTTAAGAGGAATTGTCAATCAAAGCTATTTGGAAGATATATCAACGAAAATCAAGGCTGTAAAAACAAACCTAAAAAATCAGGGAAAATTTATTGAAGCAAGTGTAGCTTATGGATACAAAAAAGACAACTTAGATAAAAGAAAAATAGTAATTGATGAAGAAGTTTCTTCTAATATAATAGAGATATTTAATTTGTATATTGATGGAATAGGACCAGTAGAAATTGCTAATAGATTTAATAAAAGAAAAATAAAAACACCATCTCAATATTTGAATTTGAAACATCAAGCACAATATTGGACTAAATCTATGATTGCAAGAATATTGGATAATCCAATATATTGTGGTAGACTTGTTACTAACAAATACTATAATGATTTTAAGTTAAAAAAGAAAGTTGCGAACAGAAAAGGAAACTACCAATATATTTCTGGTACACATCAGCCAATAATTGCTCCTAAAATTTTTGATAAAGTACAAGAAATGAAAAAAGGAACAACAAAGGAAAATCAAAAAGAATATGTATTCCTGTTAAGGGATTTGGTGTACTGCAAAAATTGTGGTAGAAAAATGTTATATAAAAACAGCAATCCTATGAGAATTGATAAATATGGTAAAGTAACAGGAACAAAGAACGAATTAGGATATTTTATATGTGCTGAACATTATAGACATCAAGATATATGCAATGAGTGGATTAAGATAAAAGAAAATACTTTGAATGAAATAGTTTTAAAACAAGTTTCTAACAAATTAAAAAAATTACAGTTGTATAAATATGCAAATGATGTTAAAGCATATAAAGAAATAATGAATCCAGAGGCGAGTGAGTGCAAAAAAATAAAAAATGAAATAACAAGAAGGGAAGCAGATTTTAAAATATTGTATTCTAAAAAAGTGGAAGAAATTATTTCAGAAGATGAGTTTGTTATGGAATACAATTTATATAAACAAAGAGTTACTGAGTTAAAAGAAAAGTTAGACAGGTTAGAAGAAGGTAAAAAAAGTTATAATTCTAAAAATGATGTTGAAAAGCTAATTATAGAGTTTTCAGAAGCAAAAAAGTTTGATAATAAAATATTAAAAAAATTAGTAGAAAAAATAGAAATTGGTAAAGATGAAGAAGTTAATATAATATTAAAGGTGTAGATATACACCTATCATTTTTACTAAAAAATAGTTGCACTATTGAACCTTACTCAGAACAAAAAGCAAGGGCAACATATGAAAAATTAATAGATTTGTGCAGAGATAATCCAGATGTTGTTGATCCACTTCGTTTTCTTAGAGAAAGAGAAGTTGTTCATTTCCAAAGATTTGGAGAAGCTTTAAGAGGAGTTCAAGATAAGCTTGCTGAAAAGAAATTTTATATAAATGATAGCTCTTGCATGAATTTGAATAATAATTGTGAAAATTAACAAAGAAAAATATGATAAAAAACGGTAAATATAATATTTTTTATGAAACATAAAGATAAGATAAATTGTCTTTATGTTTTATTTTTTAATAAATTTAAGATATAAAAATTGCAAATATTTGACAAGTTTTATGTAAATAGTGTATAATTTTAGTATATAAGTTAAAGACTTATATTTTATATAAATTTATCCTCATTTTTCAGCTTAAGCTGTTAACATATATATTAAAAGAATTTTTGGAGGAACAAGGAGATGAAAAGATTTTTAAAGTATGCATTATGTGCAATTGTAACAATGATATCCTTAGTTGGATGTGGCTCTGAACCAAAGGATAATGGCTACATAAATGGAGATGTTTATGTAGATGAAACATATTGGTCAGAAGACAAAATCAATACTATTACTGATGTATCAATAATCCAAGAGGAAGCTGATGATGAACTTGAAGAAGAAGTTTTTTCAGAGTTAACTGAAAAACAGGTACGACAAGTAGAAAAGCTGAAAAAGCTAATTCTAAAATATTTCATAAAAGAGTACAATGTTGATTTTTCAGAAAAACTGAGAAACCAGAAAGTAACATTTTTTTCAACATCAATTATTGGTAATAGTATGGTTATGGGATATGTTGATATCAAGGATTCAAATACATTACATTTAAATGTAGTATTAAATGGGGAATATAAGGAAATCTTTGAAACAACATATGTACATGAAACGCTTCATCAGTTAGGAATACAGGACAAAACATGTGATATGACATATGTTGTGGAAGGCATTGCAGATGCCTATACAGATTTAATCCTAACAGAAGGAAACATTGAGGCGAAACTAACGGATTTGTATTTTGAACCGAGACAGCTTGGATATCAGATGATTAAAGCAGATCGGGAGTTGTTAAATGTTCTTCTTAGTGGTAAATCTTTAAAAGAACGCATTAACCAATTATTGGATTCCTATGAGCAAGAACCAATGCAACATAAAGATTTGGCTGGGTATTTGAATACATTGTTAGAAGTAGTAATTGCAATTAATTCTGGTATGGGTTATAGTGAGTATATGCCATATTTTTATGTATTTGATGCTCAATCAATTGTACAAAAATATTGCCAAGCACAAGGATGCGATAAGGAGACCATAGAATATGTTAGAAAACATTATTTGATAGAAGATTTTGAAAATTTGAAAATCGTAGATATGGGTGATGGTGGATATTCATTGGTTTGTAATTAATTAAAAATCTGTAAAACAAAAAAGCCATAGGTTATTACCTGTGGTTTTTTGTTGCAGTATTTTTTAGGGTTTTATATAAGAGTATAATCCTAACACTAAATTTATGTAAAATGAAAAATTAAAAAAATAATTGCCAAAAAAAAGAGAATATGGTATAATATTCAAAGAATTTATGCGATTTTGAAAGGAGTAACATCAATGACATTAGTAGAAGATTTAAAATGGAGAGGACTAATAAAAGATATATCAAGTCCAGAATTAGAAGAAAAATTAAACAAAGGTGGATTAACATTTTATATAGGAACAGATCCAACAGCAGATAGTTTACATGTAGGGCATTTATCAAGTTTTTTAATTTCTAAAAGATTAAAAGAAGCAGGACACCATCCAATTCTTTTAGTAGGTGGAGGAACAGGAATGATAGGAGATCCAAGACCCACAACAGAAAGAGCTATGATAAGTAAAGAACAAGTAAAATACAATTTCGAATGCTTAAAAGCACAAGTAGAGAAAATATTTGGATTTGAAGTAGTAAATAATAATGATTGGTATAAAGATATAAATATAATTGATTTCTTAAGAGATTACGGAAAATATTTTAATATAAACTATATGTTAGACAAAGATATAATTAGGAGAAGACTAGACACAGGAATTACATATACAGAATTCTCTTATATGATTTTACAAGCATTAGATTTTAAACATTTACACGAAAATAAAGGTGTAGATTTACAATGTGCAGGTTCAGATCAATGGGGAAACATTACAGCAGGAATAGACTTAATTAGAAGAGCAACAGGTGATGAAGTATATGGATTCACAATGCCATTAGTAACAGATTCACAAGGAAAGAAATTCGGAAAAAGTGAAGGAAATGCTCTATGGCTTGATAAAACTAAAACATCAAGTTATAAGTTGTATCAATTTTTTGTAAATGTAGAAGATAGTATGGTAATAGATTATCTAAAGATATATACATTTTTATCAAAAGAAGAAATTGAAGAATATGAAAAGAAAAATAATGAACATCCTGAACTAAGAGAAGCACATAAAGCTTTAGCAAGGGAGATAATTACATTTTTACATGGAAAAGAGGAATATGATAGAGCTGAAAAACTAGCACAAAGTTTATTTAATAACAAATTTGATAATTTAAAAAAACAAGATATAACAGATTTATTTGATGAACAAGACATGAAAGATGTTGAGTCAAATATTGGAATTGTTGATATGGTTGTTAATGTTGGAGCAGCATCTAGTAAAAGAGAAGCAAGAGAATTTATACAAAGTGGAGCAGTATCAATTAATGGAGAAAAAGTAACTGATATTGCAACAACAATCACAGATGATATGTTTCTAGATAATACATATATAATTATCAAAAGAGGTAAGAAAAATTATTATATAGGAAGAAAATAAAATAGAATAATATAAAAGGAGAGTGAGAAAAAATGAGTGAAGAACCGCGAGAAAATCCAAAGCTGAAAATGGATGAAAATATAAAAAATCAAAAAATGAAGTCAAAAGGTTCTTCATTCATTTTTTGATTTTATTTAAATTTTAATCCATTTCTAAAAAATAAAAATAGGGGGAAAAGAAATGGAAGTAGAAGAAATAAAAGAATTAATTGAAAACAAAAAATTCAATGAATTAAAGAAAAAATTAGTAGATATGAACAGTGCTGACATATCAGAAATATTAGACGAATTAGAAGATAAAGAAAGTGTAATAATTGTATTTAGATTACTTGCCAAAGAAAAAGCAGGGGAGACATTTTCACATATGGAATCAGACACGAGAGAAAAGTTAATCAATGATTTTACAGATAAAGAGTTAAAAAACATTTTAGATGAATTATTTATGGACGATACAGTAGACTTAATAGAAGAAATGCCATCAAATGTAGTTCCTAAAATATTAAGAGCAATACCTAAAGAAGACAGAAAAACAGTAAATGAATTATTAAAATATCCAGAAGATAGTGCTGGAAGCATTATGACGACAGAATTTATCGATTTAAAAGAAGAGATGACGGCAGAAGAAGCGTTAAAAAGAGTCAGGAAAATAGGTGTAGATTCAGAAACCATCTATACTTGTTATGTATTGAGTTCAGAAAGAATATTAAAAGGTATTATTAATATAAAAGATATTTTATTAAGTAGAAAAGAAACTCCAATAGGAACATTAATGGAAACAAATATTATATCTGTAAATACATTAGAAGATCAAGAAGATGTTGCAAAAAAATTCGATAAATATGATTTTTATGCTTTACCTGTAGTTGACCATGAAAATAGATTAGTTGGAATAATAACAGTAGATGATGCCATAAATGTATTACAAGACGAAGTAGAAGAGGATTTTGAAAAAATGGCAGCTATTACACCAACAGAAGATGGATATTTCCAAACATCAGTATTTAAACATGCCAAAAGTAGAATATTATGGTTATTAATATTGATGCTATCATCAGCATTTACTGGAAATATATTAACAACATATGAAGATGCGTTTGAAGTTGTGCCAATATTAGTAGCATTTATACCTATGATAATGGGAACCGGTGGAAATTGTGGTTCACAGAGTTCAACACTTATAATTCGTGGACTTGCTACAGATGAAATAAAATTAAAAGATGTATTCAGAGTACTTTGGAAAGAAATTAGAGTTGCAATAGTTGTTGGAATTGCTTTAGCAATTGTAAATACAATAAGAATTATGATTCAATATCAAAATTTACAACTTGCAATAGTTTTAAGTATAACATTAATTGCAACAGTTATTGTGTCAAAAGTAATAGGATGTACATTGCCATTACTTGCAAAAAGATTAAAATTAGATCCAGCAATTATGGCTGCACCATTAATTACAACAGTGGTTGATGTATGTTCAATATTGGTGTATTTCCAAGTTGCGACACATATTATGGGACTTTAATAATATTCCGAAGGGGTGAGATTAAAAATGAATATAGAAGAAATAAGAGAATTAATAGAAAATAAACAATTTACAAAATTAAAAAAAGAACTTAAAGAAATGAAAAGTGCAGATGTATCAGTAATATTAGATGAACTTGATAAAGAAGAAGCGGTAATTGTATTTAGATTATTGTCAAAAGAAAAAGCAGGAATGGCATTTTCTTATATGGAAACAGATATGAGAGAAAAGCTAATAAAAGATTTAACTGATGCAGAATTAAAAAATGTATTAGATGAATTATTTATGGATGATACAGTAGATTTAATAGAAGAAATGCCGTCAAATGTGGTAACAAGAATTTTAAGAAATGTAGACAAAAATGATAGAAAAATAATAAACGAATTATTGAAATATCCAGATGACAGTGCTGGAAGTATTATGACAACAGAATTCATAGATTTAAAAGAAAATATGACAATTGAACAAGCTTTAGATAGAATACGCCAAATAGGAACAGATTCAGAAACAATATATACATGTTATGTATTAGATCATAATAGAAAATTACAAGGAATTATAAGTATAAAAGAAATATTATTAGCAAAAGAAAATAGCTTAATTTCAGATAATATGGAAACAAATATAATATCTGTAAATACATTAGAAGATAAAGAAGAAGTAGCGAAAAAATTTGATAAATATGATTTATATGCTTTACCTGTAGTTGATAAAGAAAACAGATTAGTAGGTATAGTAACAGTAGATGATGCTATAAATGTATTACAAGATGAGGTAGAAGAAGACTTTGAGAAAATGGCTGCTATGGCACCAACAGAAGAAAGCTATTTTGAAACATCAGTATTTAAACATGCTAAAAATAGAATTGTGTGGCTATTAGTATTGATGCTATCATCAGCAATAACAGGAACAATTATAACAAATTATGAAAATGCATTTGCAGCAGTACCATTGTTAGTAGCATTTATACCAATGTTAATGGACACAGGAGGAAACTGTGGCTCACAGAGTTCAACATTAATAATAAGAGGTCTTGCAACTGATGAACTTGAAGTAAAAGATGTATTCAAAATTTTATGGAAAGAAGTAAGAATAGCAGTTTTAGTAGGATTGTCATTAACACTTGTTAATGGACTTAGAATTTTTGCACAATACAAAAATTTGCAACTTGCATGTACAGTTGGATTAAGTATAACTGTTACAGTTATATTGTCTAAATCAATTGGTTGTTTATTGCCATTACTTGCTAAAAAACTAAAATTGGATCCAGCAATTATGGCTGCTCCTTTGATTACTACTATTGTTGATATTCTTTCTGTTTTAGTGTATTTTAATATTGCAACAGCAATTATGGGGATTTAAAGTTACAAAAGGAGATAGATTTATATGTTTAATAATTTGCAAGAACTTGTACAGGAAATTGAAAGTGGAAAAGATACACAAACTATAGTTAAAGATAGATTAGAATTTTTAAAATCTGATGATTATCAAAGTAAAATGTATAAAGGCAATAATTCTGCTAGTTGTGAATTTATACAAGGATATATAAGTGATGATACAACATACGGTTTTGGCGGGATAGATACTACTAAATATTGGATGGATGAAGAAAAAATATATGAAGTAATTATAGATAATTTAATAAGAAAATATTTAGATAATATAAAAAGTTCAAATGTATTGCCAATGGAAAACTTGATTAATGGAGTAAGACACTACTTTCAACATGGTAGCCCTAATAATGAAAGTTTAGAGGTATTAAAGCAAATGCAGAGTGAAGGTTTATCACATACTGTTATTAGAGAAGACTTTGGACAAAGGTATAATCAATATTTATTAAATAGAAAGACAGATAATGAGTACCAAACTTTGAGTACTAAAATTAAAGAATGTGAAAATTACGGAAATTTTATATCGGTTCCTATTAGTGCAATAAAAGGATTAAATATTGGTGAATGTACAGAAATGGCATTACTATCACAAAATGTTTTGTCTTTCTTAGGATACAATTCATTTATGGTTGAAGGGAAGAGCATTAATTTTCTAGGAGAACAGGAATGTCATAATTTTAATGCAGTAGAAAAGGATGGAAAATATGTTGTATTTGATTCTGCACTAATGTTTTGTGCTATAGCTCCAGAAATAAAAACACCAGAAGATCTTTTAATTTTTGATAATATGGTATTAAAAAACGGACAAAAAGAAGTAACATATTTTTCAAATAGAAAGAGTGAACATTATATAAATCCACAGAAAAAAATGCAAATATTATCTCAAAAAGGTGATAAATATAGAAACTCAGTAATGGTAGATTTGAAAAATATTATGATTTCAAAGCAACTGATAGAACATAAAGGAGAAGGAAGAGATGAATAATACTGATTATAGTAAAGCATTTAAAGAAGTATATATTATTTTAAGAGTTTTTGGAAATGAGATTATCGATAAAATTCCAATAAGTATGATGAATTTTCTTGAAGAAAATATGGACAAAAATTATATATTTTTTATAAATGAAAAAATACCTATAGAATCTCAAAATTTTAGAAATGAAACATTAGGCATAATTTCTCTAATATATAGAGATTATATTGCATCTAAAGAAGAACGAAAAAAAATAATAGAAGATGATACAGATAGCTTAAATAAGCTTCAAGCAGAGTTATCAGAAAAATATAATTACGATAATCTTTTTAAAAACGAAAGTAAAAATAAGAATGTAGATGATAATGAGGCATATAGCACAGAGTTGACTATTTACGAAGAAAAATGGTATATAAAAATTTTAAATGCAATATTTAAATTGTTTAAAAAACATAATAGTTGAAATAACTAATATACTCCTGTATTATCAATAATTCTTTCAAATCTAGTGCATAATAATTTGTCTAAATTATATAATTTTCAATTAATTGAAAGTAAATTTAAAACTTTGAAGTTCCTATTTGGAACTTCAAAGAAAAATGAAAAATTAACATAAATATATTGACAAAGGTTTGATATTTTAGTACAATAAAAATATATTTAAGAGTATATCTAAGAAATAAATAAATTTTGAGCGATATAGAATAACCAAAAAGTATAGACGGTTATTTACACGATGTATAGATTTTAAAGTCTTGCAAAGGAGTCTTAATAAGATTTCTTTGTGAGATTTTTTTCTTACCAATAGGAGTATATGTAAAAACTAATATAAAAAGATATTTAGAAGAAATGAGGTGAAAACAATGCCAAAGTTTATAATGATAGTTGGTCCACAAGCAGTAGGTAAAATGACAGTTGGACAAGAATTATCGAAAATAACAAATTTAAAATTATTACATAATCATATGACAATAGAATTATTAAGCAAATTATTTGATTATAGTAAAGAGTCTTATACAAAACTTAATTTAGATTTTAGAACACAAATATTTGAAGAATTTTCAAAAAGTAAAGAATATGGAATAATTTTTACTTGCTGTTTTGATTTTGATGTTAAAGAAGAATGGAAAATAATTGAAAAATGGAGAAATATTTTTAAAGAAAAAGGTGGAGAATGCTATTTTGTTGAATTAGAAACAACTTTAGAAGAAAGATTACGAAGGAACAAGACAAATAATAGGTTAAATCATAAACCGTCAAAAAGAGATTTGGAATGGAGCGAAAATGATATTTTAAAATCAATAAAAAAACATAGACTAAATTCTTATCCTAATGAAATACCATTTGAAAATTATTATAGAATTGATAATACTAATATATCAGCAGAAGAAACTGCAAAATTGATAAAAGAAAAATTTAATTTATAGAAAGAAGGAATAATATATGAAATATTGTAAGAAATTAGTAGGAGATAGAATATATTTATCTCCAAAAGGATCAACTGAAGAAGAAATAGAAAAATTTACAGAATGGATGAATGATTTTCAAGTAACAGATTATACGGGAAGAACTAGTCAAATAACAACATATAGCAGTGAAAAGGAATATCTTGAAAATGCTGAAAAAAATACGAATAAAAGAACATTTAATATAGTTAATTTAGAAGATGATAAATTAATAGGTACAGTTGGGTTAGAACATATTCATTGGGTTGAGAGAAGCGCTGTATTAGGTATTTTTATAGGAGATAAAGATTTTAGGAGCAATGGATATGGTACTGAAGCAATAAAACTATTGTTAGAATATGGTTTTAAATATCTAAATTTACATAGTATAAGATTAGATTTATTATCAGTTAATGAAAGAGCTCATAAATGTTATCTAAAATGTGGTTTTAAAGATGCTGGAGCAAGTCGTGAAGAAATATTTTTAAATGGTAAATATTATGATAAGCTACATATGGATATACTTGAAAGTGAATTTGAGGGAGATTATATTAAAAATAAAAATATATAAAATTAGTCAATGATTTTTATTTGAATTTTATAAGAAAGACTGAAATATAAGCTTTTCATTACATTCCTCGGTTTATTACGAAATTTAAGAAATTCTAACTTGATTTATGGCACCCTTCCACTCTCGTGAACTCTTCCCATAAATCTGCATAGAATTTCTAAAATTTCTCCATGCACATTCGTCACTTCATTTAAAGCTTATATTTCAGTCTTTCTTTGTAGTTCTATAAAAAAATTAGCACTCAACTATTGACATTGCTAAAATATAGATATATAATAAGCAATAGCAAAGGAGAGTGTATTATTATGGAAACAAAACAATTTAAAGCAGAATCTAAAAGACTATTAGATTTAATGATAAATTCAATATATACAAATAAGGAGATTTTTTTAAGAGAGTTGATTTCAAATGCAAATGATGCAATAGATAAACTAGCATATCGTTCATTAACAGATCAAAATTTAGATATTGACACATCAAAACTAGAAATCAAAATAGAAGTAGACAAAGATAAAAGACAAATTATCATAAAAGATAATGGATGTGGAATGACAGAACAAGAACTTGAAAACAATTTAGGAACAATAGCTCAAAGTGGATCATTGGCATTTAAAGAAGCTAATGAGAAAAAAGAAGATATTGATATAATAGGTCAATTTGGAGTAGGATTTTATTCTGCATTTATGGTAAGTGACAAAGTAACAGTTGAAAGCAAATCAGTTGATGAAGTACAAGCACATAAATGGGAATCAACAGGAGCAGAAGGCTATACAATAGAACCATGTGATAAACAAGATGTAGGTACAACAATAACATTACACATAAAAGAAGACAATGAAGATGAAAAATATAGCGAATTCTTAGATCAATATAAAATTCAAGAATTAATTAAAAGATATTCAGACTATATAAGACATCCAATAAAAATGGACATTGAGCATAAACACAAAAAAGAAGGAACAGAAGATGAATATGAAACACATGTAGAAACAGAAACTATAAATAGTATGATTCCTATTTGGAAAAAAGAAAAAAGCAAGGTAACAAAGGAAGAATACAATAGTTTTTATACAGAAAAATTTAATGATTTTATGCCACCATTAAAAGTAATCCATTCATCAGTAGAGGGACAATTCACATATAATGCATTATTATATATACCATCACATTTACCATATGATTACTATTCACAAGAATATGAAAAAGGACTTCAATTATATTCAAATGGTGTACTTATAATGAATAAATGTAGTGAATTATTACCAGATTATTTTGGATTTGTAAAAGGATTAGTTGACAGTCCAGACTTATCTTTAAATATTTCAAGAGAAATGTTACAACATGACAGACAACTAAGAATTATAGCAAAGAATCTTGAAAATAAGATAAAATCAGAATTACAGAATATGTTAAAAAATGATAGAGAAGAATATGAGAAATTCTTCAATACATTTGGAATGCAATTAAAATATGGAACATACAATAATTATGGAATGGATAAAGATAAATTAAAAGATTTATTAATGTTCTATTCTTCAACAGAAAAAAAACTTGTAACATTAGGTGAATATGTTTCAAGAATGAAAGAAGGACAAGATAGTATTTACTATGCTTCTGGTGAATCAGTAGATAAAATTGATATGTTACCACAAGTAGATGGAATAAAAGATAAAGAGTATGAAATTTTATATTTAACTGAAAATGTTGACGAATTTGTAATGCAAGTTTTACAAGAATATGAAGGAAAGAAATTTGCCAATGTGTGTGCAGATAATATAGATTTAGAATCTAAAGAAGAAAAAGAAGAACTAGAAAAAGTTAATGAAGAAAATAAATCTATGTTTGAAGTTATGAAAGAAGCTATAAATTCAGAAGTTCAAAATATAAGATTTACGCATAAATTAAAAAATCATCCAGTTTGTTTAACAAGTGAAGGAGCAGTTTCTATAGGTATGGAGAAAACATTAAATGCAATGCCTAACAATAATGAAAATATTAAAGCACAAACAATTTTAGAAATTAATGAAAATCATCCAATTGTAAATAAATTAAAAAATCTATATGAAAATGATAAAAATGGACTAAAAGATTATACAAAAGTTTTATATTCTCAAGCAAGATTAATTGAAGGATTACCTATTGAAAATCCTACAGAAATTAGTAATTTGATTTGTAATTTAATATCAAAATAATATTAAAATAAAGACCTATGATATATTAAAAATGAATATATTATAAGCCTTTATTTTTTGCGTTACTCAAGTGATTTTAAGCAACACATATTAACATAAATTTGAAATTTATGTTAATAAATGGTATAATATATATATATGAATGAAATGGAGAGTGATACCTATGAAAAAAATTTGTAAAAATATAATTATTATAATTGGTATTTTAAGTCTTAGTATATTAATGCTTTCTAATAAAAGTTATGCTAGTGGCTATGATAATTTTAAATCATTTAATGATTCACCTACAAAAACATTTAAGGTAGAATCTAATAAGTTATCAGATATAACAGTAAAAATTAAAGCAAAAGAAAAAATAGCCTCAGTAAAACTTTATAAAGTAGATTCAAAAGGAAATAAAACAAGAACATCATTTACAAACAAAGATCAAAGCAATAAAACAGAATATATTTATAAAATGTCACATAGTGAAATGTTAAAAGGAAAAACAACGCATTTTTATTTAGAATTAAAAAGTGGAACGGGAAATATATTTAATTCAGAATATATAGTAAAAGTAAAAAACAAAAAAGTAAATGGTCAAAATGTAAAATGCTATGTAATAGAAGATGCGCCAAAAGCAATCAATTGGAATATAAGTGGTAATACTGTATCATTTACAGCAAAAGACTCAATTGCGATAAAATCATTAAAGATACAAGATATGAATAATGGTAATAAAACAATAAAAACATATACCAATTTACCAGCAGGAGGAAAAAAAGTTACATTTGATACAAGTAAATGTAAAACAAACAACAATGTTTATAAAATAAAAATTATAGAAGAAAATAAAAACAAATTAAAAATGACAAAAACAGTATTTTTTATAAAAAAACAGGAAATAAATACTAATACAAGCAACAAAGTATCAGCAAGTATAAAATTAGATAGAACAGTATTAATGTTGGATAAAGAACATTATAATGTAGCAACATTGAAAGCAACGGTAATCCCAAGTAATACTGCAAATAATAAAATATCATGGTCATCATCAAAACAAGATATTGCAATAGTAGATGCGAAAGGAAATATAACAGCAAAAAAAGCAGGAACAACAACAATAACAGCTACAAATTCAAATGGACAAACAGCAAAATGTAACTTAAAAGTAATAGGACATATGACTGAAGTTTCAGAAAATACTCCAGGAGCAGTTGCATCACAGGGAGGAACAAGGAAAACATGGTTAGATAAATATAATAAAATTGGATATTGGCAAGTAAAAAAGGAAAAGTTTAGCAAAGAACAAATTGAATCATATGTAAATAATGCTGAAATATTATGTAAAACAGAAAATTATAATAAATATCCAGAATCAGCAGCAGCTAAAATACCTGTTTATAAAAATGGTACTGAAGGAAAAACATATATAAATAAAAAACAAGGATTAAGTGCGAATAATTATTTAATATTAGCAACAACGACAAATCAAAAAATATATATATTCAAAAAACAAAATGGAAAATGGAATAAAATAAAAGAGAATGATATCTCATCAGGATGGTATAGGAAAGGAGGACATAATAGATTTGACTTTTATGTAGGAGCTATTTATGAAAATATTTATGAAAATAAAGAGCAAACGAGAATACATTATTTTTGGCAATGTAATAAAGATGCTAAAAGTAATAATAAATTACAGTATACAAAAAAAATAGAGCCATATGATTCACATAGGTCATTGCATGAGGGAGATATATTCAAAAATAATGGAGCACCATCTTCATCAGGATGTGTCCATATTAGTAATGATATACTTACATATATAATAAAAAATAAATCCAATTTCTTGGGAACAAGAATTATAGTTTATTAAAATAAAAAGAAAAACAGTATATCAACATAAATTTGCAAATTATGTTAATATATGGTATAATAGATGTATATGAATATAAAAGGAGAGTGATATTATGAAAAATATTTGTAAAAATATAATTATCACAATTAGTATTTTAAGCTTTATTATATTAATTTTCTCTAATAGAAGCTACGCTAGCGGTTATGATAATTTCAAATCATTTAATAATGCACCAAGGAAAGAATTTATAGTGTCATCTGATAAACTAACAGATATAACTGTAAAAATAAGGGATAATGATAAAATAAGTTCTGTAAAACTTTATACAGTAGATTCAAAAGGAAACAAAAAAAGAACACCTTATACTTATAAAGATCAAAGCAATAATAAAGAACATATTTACAAAATGTCACATAAGACTATGTTGAAAGGAAAAACAACACATTTTTATTTGAAAGTTAAAGATGGTACAGGAAACATATTTAATTCTGAATATATAGTAAGTGTAAAAAACAAAACAGTAAATGGAAAAAAAGTTCAATATTATGCAGTAAATGATGCACCAAGAATAATCAATTGGAATATTAGTGGAAATAAAGTTACATTTGAAGCAAGAGATTTAGGCGGAGTAAAATCAGTAAAAGTACAAGATATTAATAATGGCAATAAAACAATACAAACATATAGTAATTTACCAGCAGGAAGCAATAAAGTATCATTTGATTTAAATAAATGTAAAGAAGCTAGTGATAAATATAAGTTAAAAATTATAACTACAGATATATATAATTTAGAAGCAACAAGAACAGTATATTTTAAGAAGAAGGAAACAAATACAACTAATAGTAATTCAAACAATACTAATACTACAACGCCAACTAATAACAACAATTCAAACAATCCTAATACTACAACTCCAACTAATAACAACAATTCAAACAATACTAATACTACAACGCCAACTAATAACAATAATTCAAATAATACTAATACAACTTCTAACAATAATAATTCTAACAATACAAAAGTTAATTTACCAACTAACATAAAATTGGATAGAAATATATTAATGTTAGATAAAGACCATTATAATGTTGCAACATTACAAGCTACAGTAACACCAAGTAATGCTACTGATAAGACGGTAATATGGACATCTTCTAACACAAATATAGCAACAGTAGATGCAAAGGGAAACATAAAAGCCAAAAAAGCAGGAACAGTTACAATAACAGCGAAAACTTCAAATGGAAAAACAGCAAAATGTAGTTTAAAAGTAATAACACATATGACTAAAGTTTCAAAAGGTACTTCAGGAGCTGTTGCTGGAAAAATTAATACAAAAGGATATTGGCTAGTAAAGAAAGAAAAATTTAGTACTGAACAAATAGAATCATATGTAAATAATGCTGAAATGCTATGTAAAACAGGAGATTATAAAAAATATCCAGAATCAGAAGCTGCAAAATTACCTGTATATAAAAATGGAACAGGTGGAAAAACAACAATAAATAAAAAACAAGGGTTAAGTGCAAATAATTACTTAATATTAACAACAACAACAAATCAGAAAATATATATATTTGAAAAACAAAATGGAGTATGGAAGAAAATAAAAGAAGGAAATGTTTCATCAGGTTGGTATTCAAATGGTGGACATAATAGATTTGATTTCTATTTAGGTGCTATTTATCAATGTGAAGGTTCAATGCAAATACATGAATTCTGGCAATGTAAATCACCAAAAGGTCGTCACCTAGACGGTACAAGCATTGTAGAACCACATTCTTCACATAGATCACTACATAAAGGACCAATATATAATAATGGTGCACCATCTTCAGCAGGATGTATTCATATTCCAAGTAAAATACATTCATATATATGTAATAATAGATCAAAATTATGGGGAACAAGAATTATAGTATATTAAATAAGAAAAATGGAAAATATGTATTAGATATATATTTTCCATTTTTAGTAAAGTAAGATGGTAAAATTATATATTACCATCTTAGTATTATTAATACAAAATTAATAGCTAAACTACTTATTCTTTTTTATTTTTTTATTTTTAGGAACTATAATGTTTTTTGGTTTCTTGCCTTTAATATTTGGCTTAGCGGCACTAATATGTTCATAAACAGGAGAAATATTTAAATTAGAACCATTACCACTTATAATTTCAATTTCTTTTTTTTCAATTTTTTTATCAGACATAATAACACTCCTTATAAACTTTTTATAATTTTACCATAAAAATACAAGAAAGTAAATAAATTAAAATAAAATATTGAAAATGGGAAACAATATTGATAAAATGAAAATAGCAAATAAATTGCAAATTAATATGCAATTATTATGCCAAATTTTGCTGACAATTATTGTCAGAATGGAGGTTATTATGGAAAGAAAATTGAAAGTTGTACAATATGGAGTAGGCAAAATGAGTTTATACACAATGAGATATGTGTATGAAAAAGGAGCAGAAATAGTAGGAGCAATCGATGTAAATCCAAATGTAATAGGAAAAGACATTGGCGAAATATTAGGAACAGAAAACAAAGGGGTTGTTGTAACAAGTGCAGAAAATGCAAGAGAAATGTTAGAACAAGTAAAACCAGATATAGCTATAGTAACAACAATGAGTTTAATTAAAGATGTAGAAAATTCATTATTATTATGTGCAGAACTTGGAATAAATGCAATCACAACATGTGAAGAAGCATTTTATCCAGAAAACTCAAATCCAAGTGTAACAAACAAAATAGACGAATTAGCTAAAAAGAATAATTGCACAATTACAGGAAGTGGATATCAAGACATATATTGGGGACAATTAATTTCTTCAATAGCAGGATCAACACAAAAAATAACAAAAATAAAAGGAAGTTCAAGCTATAATGTAGAAGAATATGGAATCGCATTAGCAAAAGCACATGGCGCAGGATTATCATTAGAAGATTTTGATAAAGAAGTAGCATCAGTAGATAGAATAAGTGATGAAGAAAGACAAAAAATAATTGACAGTGGTGAATATTTACCATCATATATGTGGAATGTAAATGGATGGTTATGTGAAAAATTGGGACTAACAGTAAAATCACAAAGACAAAAATGTGTACCACAAACATATAAAGAAGATTTGTATTCATCAACATTAGGAATGACAGTAAAAGCAGGAGATGCAACAGGAATGAGTGCTGTTGTAACAACAGAAACAGAAGAAGGAATTACAATAGAAAGCGAATGTATTGGTAAAGTATATGCTCCAGACGAATTTGACAAAAATGAATGGACTGTATATGGAGAACCAGATACAACAATAGTTGTAGCAAAACCAGCCACAGTAGAATTAACTTGTGCATCTGTTGTAAATAGAATACCAGATGTTATTAATTCAAAACCTGGATATGTACCAACTTGTGAATTTGGAGAATTAAATTATAAAATTAAACCTTTAAATGAATATGTAAAATAATTTACAAAAAGTTACCAGTAGGGACACTCATGTTTGGTAAAAAATCTTACCAAATATGAGTGTCCCTACTGGTAACTTTTTGTATAAAACGAATAAAATAAAACTATTGAAAAAAATCAATAAAAAAGGTATAATGTGTTATGTAATAAGAAAGGATGTTAGTATTATGGAAGATAAAGAATTTGGATTAGTATTAGCAGGTGGAGGAACAAAAGGAGCATTTCAAGTAGGGGCATGGAAGGCACTATGCGAAATTGGAGCAAATGTAAAAGCAATTGTTGGAGCATCAATTGGAGCATTAAATGGAGCATTATTTTTACAAGATGATTATATGCAAACAGTAAAAATGTATGAAAATATAAAGATTGATAATATAATGAAAGTAGATGGAGTAGATTCAAATAAAAATATATTTGATTTATCCAATATATTTAATTTGGCAGCAGATTATACTAAACAAAAAGGGATTGATAATACTCCACTAAGAGAAATGATAAAAAAATATATTGATATGGATAAATTATATAATTCTAATATAGATTTTGGACTTGTTACATATTCAGTAAAAAATAAAACACCATTAAAAGCATTTAAAAGTGAGATTCCAAAAGAGCAAATGGAGAATTATTTACTTGCAAGTTCATGTTTCCCAATATTTAAACCTCAAATTATAAATGGAGAAGAATATTTTGATGGAGGTTTATATGACAATATTCCATCAAATATGTTAATAGAAAAAGGTTATAAAAATATAATAATTTTAGATATTGCAGGAGTTGGATTTAGTAAAAAATCAATAAGTAAAGATTTGTATATAAAGGTAATTTCTCCATCAGAAGACTTAGGAGGAACTTTTGAGTTTAATCATGAAAGAATAATAAATAATATTAAATTAGGATATCTAGATACTATGAGAAGTTTTAATAAACTACAAGGTCATATTTATTATTTTAGACCAGAAGAATTTTCTAAGATGCTAGAAGTATTTAATTTACAAACAATTTATGGTTTAGAATATGCAGCTCAAATGTACAAAATGTATAAATATAGAGAATATACTTTTGAAGAATTTATAGAAGAATTAAAAGATAGACATCAAGATGCAGAAGAAAGGTATAAGAAAATTAGAGAATCTAATTTAATCCAGATTGGAAGAGGTTTAAACAAATTATTTGATAAAGGCTTAGGAATTTGTATTGCTAAAGATTTATATTTAGATAGACCTGCATCAAAGATTTCTAATTATATGCTTAATTTTGTAAAAGACTATATTGTTGCAGCTAAATCATTAATTGAGCTTAAAAATTATATGCAATAAAAGTTTATAGGTAAAACTTTAAAACCTAAATACAATAATATAAGGAATAATAAAATGAATAACTGGATAGGAATATTAGTATCATATTTATACATTGCATTAGTAATAATTGGTGCAAAAATATTTGAGAAAAAAGGGAAAGAGGCTAGTAGAAAATTTATACATATAATGTTAGGAAATTGGTGGTTCATAGCTATGTACTATTTTACAAATGTATGGTTTGCTGCATTTGTACCAACAACATTTATAATTATAAATTATTTATCATATAAAAAAAACATAATAAAAGTAATGGAAAGAGATCAACAAGACGGACTAGGCACAGTTTATTATGCTACATCACTTTTAATATTAGTTATAGTATCATTTGGAATATATAAAATGCCATCATTAGGATTGATTCCAAATTTAGTAATGGCTTATGGCGACGGACTTGCAGCTCTATTTGGAAAAGCAATCAAGAGCAAAAAATATAAACTTGGTGATTCAAAAAAATCTACAGCAGGTTCAATTACAATGTTTGTAATATCAACAATTTTAATTGGTGGATATTTAGCATTTTGGCATCAGGTAGAATTTTGGGCAACACCACATTGGCCATTAGTATCAGCACTAATAGGTTTTGCAATTACTGCAATTGAAGCTATTTCTGTAAAGGGAACAGATAATATAACAGTACCATTAGGAACTTTATGTATGTTATTATTAATTGGATAAAATGATTTGTGCATTAAGAAAGGAATACAATTATGAACAGAGAGATATTGAATGATTACAAAGAAAAAGATGATAAAATTTTACTAGCACAGGTGCTAGATAGAATTGAGATGTGCGAAAAAAGAAATAAGATTGAATATACTGATTTTTTGGACTTGGCACAAATTGAATTAGTACAGAAGTTTATAAATAAAATTAGAATTGAAAATTATATGAGTTTCGGAGGATTTGAACAAGCAGAAAGAAAGATTTTTGTAATATATCCGGAAAAGTTTAATTCCTCAATAGTTAAAAAGAATTTATCAAATATTATCCAAATTGTAAGAATAGAATTACCAGAAGATTTAAAAGGAAAATATACTCATAGAGATTATCTAGGGGCAGTTATTAAATTAGGTGTTAAAAGAGAAAAGGTTGGAGATATTATTGTAGACAAAGATGGTGCAGATATTATTGTTGATAAAGATATTTCTAAATTTTTAGTAGAGAATCTTGGAGGTCTTACACGATTTTCTAAATCTACAATTAGTGTTCAAAGTATTGAGAATTTGCGACCTGCTGAAATAAAGAAAGAAGAAAGAGAAATTATTGTTTCTTCTTTAAGACTTGATAATGTTATTTCTGAACTTGCTAGATGTTCAAGGAATAAGGCTCTTGATATTATAAATATGGAAAGAGTTTTTGTGAATTTTCAATGTGAAACAAAAAAGACTAAACAAATTAAATCTGGTGATATGATTACAATTAGAGGAAAAGGTAGGTTTTTTATTAAAGAATTAGTTGGACAAACTAGAAGTGGTAGAGTTATAATTAAGATAGAAAAATTTGTATAAAAAATAAGAGCAAATTTAAGAGAAAAAGTATCTCTAAATTGCTCTTATTTTTATATATCATATTTAGTCATAATATAAGCATCTTGAGTATTATTATAATATTTTTTTCGTATGCCTAAATTTTTAAAGCCAAATTTTTTATATAAATGAATTGCAGGTTCATTAGTTGTATTGACTTCAAGAGTAAAAGTTTTTAAATTAAGGTCAGAACATATATCTATCAAAGATTCAAGAAGTTCACCGCCAATACCACGACCACGACAAGATTTTTTTACAACTATGTTATTAAGTGTTGCTTCATCTATACAAACGGAAATTCCAGCAAAACCTACAACTTCTTCTTTTTCTTTAGCTATGATATAAGTTGTATTTTCATTTTCAAGTTCTTGTTTTAAAACATTATAACTCCAAAAATTATCAAAATCAGAGTATAAAGTATTTTTCATTTGTTCTAAATCAGTTAAGGTCATTTTTGTAATTTCCAAAGTGTATCACTCCTTTTTAGACAATTTTTCTTCAAGAGATCTTTCGGCCTGAGATTTTCTTAAGTATAAGGGCATCACAGATGTTGAAATACCTTTTGTATAGGTTTCATATCCAGCAAGTCCTAATGAGAAACTGCTTAAATCATTTTTTATACAGAACATACTATTGGAAATTAAGTCTTCTATTAAATTCTTATTACTAGTTGCACCATCACCTACAAATGTAATAGAAGTATTTTGTTCTTGCAATAAAAATAATACTTCATTTATATTTTTGAATTCTAAATTTCCAATTTGAGAATATTCATTATTTTTATGCTCAAAAAGGCCAAAGTAAACATTGTTGTTTTTTGCATCTATTAAAGAACAAATTAATCCATCTTGTTCAACATTGTATGCAAGTGATTCAAGTGAACTAATACCAATACATGGAATATTTAAACTATCTTGAAATGCAAGTACTGTTCCTACACCAATTCTAATTCCTGTAAAAGATCCGGGACCTTTATCACAAACTATTAAATCAATATTACTTAAATTTAATGAAGTTTCTTGTAAAGCTTGTTCAATTACAGGCATTATTTTTTCAGAATGATTTCTTGCATCATTAACTACGATTTCTTTTAAACATTTTTTATTTTCTAATATTGCTACTGTACATAAATTGCTTGCGGTATCTATACTTAAAATTTTCATATTATCACATCTTTCTTATTTATACAGCAATTATACTACATTTAAAAAAAGTTTTCAATAGAAAAAAGTAGAAACAAATTGACAAAATTTACATAAAATATAATAAGCATAGGAGGTGCTAAATTATGGAACCAAATGTTGAAATATATTGTAAAAAAGAAAATAAAAAAGATTGCTCTTGCTTATGGTTAATATTAGCTGTAGTTGCTATTGCTTTAGCATTTTTTGCTGGAGTATTAGTTACAGCTTTAACTGAAATAATTGCTACAATAGGCATAGGAGCAATTATAACATTAATAATAGCTCTTGGAGTTTTATTATTAATAACTGCTATAAATATCATATGCTGTAATAAAAAGAACAAAAGAAAATGCTGTTGCTAACAGTGATAATTGTGGGAGGGAAATCCTCCCATTATTGTATTTTGAAAATTGATTTTTCGTGTTTGAAAAAAATATTAAAATGTTATAAACTAAATATATATGTTATGGAGGAAAATGATTATGAATGAAATTGAAGAAAAAATTGAAAAATTAAAAATTGCAATTATATATGGAGAGAAAGCTGTTGATGGAATATGTAGAGATGGAGAAAATGAAAAAAATATATAGAGAAGAAGACGATACAGCATTACAGAAAAGCAAAAAAACATTAAAATTATTTCAAAATCAATTACAGAAAGAAAATTACAACATAATAGAATTAATGAATTTACATAGAGATGAAAATGGTAATCTAATGGGAAATTAGAAAATTGGCAAAGCTGATATTTTAAGTGAATTTACAAAAAAGAAGAAGAATATGAGTTGTAAAAAGCTACAATGGACGGCACTTTGAGATTTTATCGCTTCATTCGGAAACTCAAATCTGGCGAGAACAAATTAAAGAAGAATTTGAAAATATTCTTATTTGTTCTAAAAATACTTGTAATAATAAAAGAAGTGTAATATCTTTTAAAAAGAATAATTGTCAAAAAATAGGGGATAAAAATGAAAATTATAAATTTATGTAAAAAATATAGACATATGTTGCTAATATTTTCAGATATAGCAATAGTTATCTGGAATATGAGTGATAGTATACTTGAAGAAGTAAAAACAAATTTAGATGTAAAGGAATGTATGGGAATTGCTTCTGATGTGCTTGGAAACAGTAGTAAATATTTAAATAATATAGTTTCAAAACAAGTACCTTCTGAATCTGAAGGAAAAGGACAAACAATAGATAAGATATATTATTTCGTATGTGACTTAACAACAGTTAGTAAAGAATTAAAGAATATTTTGTATAATAATTAATAATTTATAATACAAAATATATGAAAATAAAAAAATTTAATTTTATAAATTAAATTGATAATTATATAAAAATAAAGAAGAATTAGTAAATTATAGGATTATAATAAAACTAATTCTTTTTTATTTTGTAATGTTTATTATCTGTATAGCCTAATAACCAAATAGGAGAAACATCAAAGAGAGTTGCAATTTTATCAATCATAACAGGTCCAATATTTTGAATTTGTCCACTTGCATATTTAGAAATGGTACCTTTTGACTTTAGACCTAATTTTTTTGCGATTTCTTCATAAGTAAGGTTGGATTGGTTAATAAGCTCAGAAAATCTTTCGTGAAAAGTATATTTCAAGTATAATCACCTCGCTAAAAATTTATTGGAATTATTATAACATTAAAAAATGAAAATGTAAATAGTAATATTAGATAGACTAAAAGTAAAAAAATGGAAGAATATATTGACAAAGAAAGAAAAATATTGTATTATGTTTCTTAACAGGAAACAAAGGAGAGGACATGGAACCAAAAGTTATAGGAAATAGAATAAAAGAATTA
Source organism: uncultured Clostridia bacterium (assembly GCA_934167755.1). Taxonomy (GTDB): domain Bacteria; phylum Bacillota; class Clostridia; order TANB77; family CAG-508; genus CAG-269. The sequence goes on along the minus strand of CAKPLT010000003.1, from coordinate 73,045 downwards.
ATGAATATAGAAGCGGTTTCTAAAGATAAACTAGCCAAAAGTCTAAACTTGAGACTAGTAGAATTAGAAAAAAAGCTTAATGGTGAAGAAGAATTTTATATTAGTGAAATGATGAAAATAAAAGAAATATTTCAGCTAAATTTAGATATTTTTACAAAATTATTTTTTGAAAAAGATTTCAAATTAGAAGACGCTATGATTGATTAGCATAACAAAAAGGGAAGAAGATACTTCTCTATTTTTATATAATAGGAAAGTAGAACCTTTCCTATTATATAAAAGATACAATTGCTAGCCATTTGAGATTTTTTCCTTATGGTCGAAAAATCAAATTGGGTGAGAATAAAAAATTGAGGAAGATGATTATATGAACAAACAAAAAGAATTATTAAATTTATTGAATAAAAAGAAAAATATAGATGAAATTCAAGAATATATAAAAAAAGTTATTGAAATTAGAGGTTTTGCAAATCAAAGAGTTCAAGACAAGATGTTATTACTACTTGAAGAAACAGGAGAATTAGCAAAAGCTATTAGAAAAACATTACCTGAAGCCTCAATAGATTATAACAAGATAGAAAACTATACAAGTATAGAAGAAGAAATTGCAGATGTTTTTATTGTGTTAGTTTCAATTTGTAATAAATTAAATATCAATTTATATAAGGCTTTTGAAAATAAAGAAAAAAAGAATGTAGAAAGAAAATGGAAAATAAACGAGGAATAAAAATGAATAATAGTCAATCATTATATTTATTATGGGCAACGATTTTAAATCAATCTCAATGTGCAGAACGAGTGTTATTAAATACTGTAGAACTATTTAATAGATTAGGTTTAAATGAAGAATTTAATGAAAAGTATAAGAAATTAAATTATAAAAAAATAGAAGAAGCAATGACACAAAAACCGTGTCTACATAGATTTCCAAAGAATATGTCAATAAACTTGGCAAGTAGCATTTATATGATAGATAAATATTATGATGGAACTCCATCAAAATTATTTGAAAAATATGATGAACCACAAGAGTTCAAAGAAAAGTTGATGCAATTTAGAGGAATAGGAGAGCATAAAGCAGAAACTGCAATAACAATATTCCAAGTATATAAAAAAATCAATAATAATAGAAATTTATTTAGAAATAAATGTGAAGGATTATATAAAACAATTGAGCAAGAAATGAAAATATTAGATGAATTGGAAGAGGATAAAGGTTATGATAGATAAGTTTTTTTTTGACATTACTCAATATTGTAATGGAGAATGTAAATATTGTTTTACTAATTCAATTAAATTTCCTCATAAATATAATGAGGAATTAACAAGTGAAGAAATAGTAAATATATTAAATAATTTATATAAAGCAGGAATAAAAAAAGTATCTATTGGAGGTGGTGAACCATTTCTAAAAGATTTAGAAAAAATTATAAAAAAAGTAAATAAAGAAATTAAAATTTCGATTACCAGTAATGGAACAATATTAAGTGATGAATTTTTAGAACAGTTCAAATATAATAAAAATATAAAGTTAACAATAAGTTTAGACAGTTTGTCAAATCAAAAATCTAATTTAATAAGAAAAAATATTAATGTTGATAAAGTTATTGAAAATATAAAAAGAATTTGTGATGACGAAGAAACTAGAAAAAGATTATCAATAAGAACAACAATTTCTAATATTAATTATGAAGATATATATGAAATTATTGAATTTTGTGAGGAAAATAAAATAATTAATTTAAAAGTTAATTCAACAAATGAATTTGGCAGAGCAAAAGAAAATAAAGATATGATTTTACCATTTAAAGAATTTATGAATTTACTAGAAGAATTAGTCCGATATTGTAATAGTAAAGTAAAAAATGTAAATGTAGAATTGCCAATAGAAAAGTATTTAAAAGGTATTACAAGGAAGTGTATGTGTGGAACAACTTCTTTATATATAAATTGGGATGGCAATGTATATCCATGTGCTTTTACTGAAGGAAAACTATTATTAGGAAATGTAAAAATAGATAGTATAAATAAAATAATTAATACTGTTTCTAAATTTAGTCATGAAAATGACTTTTGTAAACAGTGTCCAATTAATAGATATAAAGAGTATGAAAGAAAAACAGTAGAATTGATGAATTAGTAATCCTATATCTATGTGATATAAAAAATATATTCATTTATCATAACATTTTTGGGGGTGATAGTATGAAAAAAAATAACAAAAAAATAATAAAAAAACATATAAAAAAATTAAAAAATTTACATATGTAGTTTAATAAAAACCAAAGAAAAAATAGATATAGGATTATAAGTAATTATTAAGGGATGTAAACATGGAAAATTTAATATTAAAACAAGAATTCTTTGGAGGAATTTTATACAATAAAAAAAATAAAGAAAATTTATATTTAGATAATGAAACATATGAAATTTTAGATATGTTAGATTTAAAAAATTTGACATATGAAGAAAATATAAAGAAAATAAAAGAAAAGACAAATATTGAAAATGTTTTAGAGATTTTGAGGGAACTAGTTGAAAACGGGATTATTACATTAAATGTTGAAAAACAGAAGCAAGAAAATATACCTGAGAATTATTTAAGTGCACCTTTTAGAGTTTTTTATGATATAACCTATAAATGTAATTTGAGATGTAAACACTGTTTTACAAATTCAGGAATAGAGAATAAAGATGAGTTAACTTTAAAAGAAAAGATTGAATTAATTGAACAATTATCAGATTTGGGAGTAGAAAAAATATCAATAGCAGGTGGAGAGCCATTTGATTCAAAAGATATTTATAGATTTATAAAAAAATGTAATGAAAAAGATATAGATGTGTCTATTTCAACAAATGGTACTTATTTTGATAAAGATGTTATTAAAAAGATAAATTTGTTGGAGCTAAAAAATCTTACAATTAGTTTTGATGGTGGAACAGAAGAAAGTATGGATTATATAAGAGGAAAAGGAACATATAAGAAAGTTATAGAAGGATTAGATACATTACAGAAATATTATAATAAAAAATATTCTATAAAAACAACTCTAATGAAAAATAATATAAACGAAATAGAAAATCTAATAAATATAGCTATTAAATATGGTTGTGATATGATAAAATTTAATTGCGTTAGAGAGGATGGAAGAGCAGTATTAAATAAAGATAGTATTATATTATCACAAAATGAGTACATAGAAACTATAAAAAATATTGAAAAATTAAGAAGTAAATATCAAAACAAAATAAAAATAAGGGCGCCATTGAATATTTTTGGCTGTGATGATGATTATGAATTTATTACAGAATTAGGTTTTGGATGTTTTGCAGGTAAAGAAAGCATATGTATAGATCCAATTGGAAATGTAAAACCTTGTTCACATTATCCAAAGGAATTTATATGTGGAAATGTGAAAGATGATAAAATAAAAGATATTTGGAATAATAGTAATATTTTAAAGAAATTTAGAGAGTTAAAAGGAAATAAGGTATGCAATTCTTGTAAAGAATATGAATATTGTAGAGGTGGATGTAGATATAGATGTTTCAAAAATGGTGATATAAATGGAGTAGATCCATTTTGTTATTTGGAATATAATAAGGTATAAAAAAGAACGAATTATTTACTATCAGTAAAAGTTTTATTCTTGTTTTTTAGACTTTATGCCAATAGTTGAGGCGGAAAACTTATCAAGTTTTTTGTCTCGGTTTTTTTTTCACAATATAATAAACTAATTTTTGACAATTACTAGAATCATTTTTACAGATGATATTAACAATGCAATAGAAAATATTAAAGAAATGTTAAAGACTAGGAATATAGCTTTAGAATCAAAAAGATTTTTTAAATAACAGAAAATAAATTATAATAAGGAAGGAGAATTCCTTCCTTATTATAATATAATACAAATTAATCCACCAGACCCTTCATTAACAATTCGTTCAAGAGTTTCTTGAAGCTTCATTTGAGCTTCAACAGGCATTTTGGCAAGTTTAGTTTGTAGACCCTCATTAACTAGTTCGTTCAAACTTTTTCCAAAAATGTTAGAACTCCAAATACTTGTAGGATCATTTTCAAAACCAGAAAGAAGATAATTTACTAATTCCTCTGATTGCTTTTCAGAGCCAACAATAGGAGAAACTTCAGTCTGTATATTAGCACGAATCATATGAATAGAAGGAGCAGTTGCACGAAGTTTAACTCCAAAGCGAGAACCTTGTTTAACCATTTCAGGTTCTTCTAAAACAAGTTCATCAATTGAAGGTGTAACAATACCATAACCTTTAGTTTTCACTTCTTCAAGAGCATAAGAGATTTTATCATATTTCTTTTTTGTACAAGCCAAATCACTCATAATAGAGAATAACTCTCCTTCATTTGTAATTTCCACATCAGTCATTTGAGAAAGAACTTGGTAAAATAATTCATCACGAAGTTGAATAGAAATACAAACTTTACCTGTTCCAAGCATAATATTATTTACAAAAGTTTTAGAAATAATATCAGTTGTTTCAATTTTATTAACACAGTTTGAAACATCTTTTAGAGCAGAGACATCTGTAAAAGCATTTTGTAATTGTTCAAACAATTTTGCTTTCAAAGGATGAGAAAAATCTAAACCATCAATCCACTTAGGAAAACTAATTCTAATTTCATCAACAGGAAATTCATAAAGTAAATTAGCAAACATTGAATTTATATCATTTTCTGTCAATTCTTCGCAATTGATAGGCATAACTTTTGTATTATATTTATCAGACATTTGCATAGCCAATTCTCTTGTTTCAGGAGAAGATGGATTAGCAGAATTTAATAAGATGATAAATGGTTTATTAATTGCACGAAGTTCGCTAACAACTCGTTCTTCAGCTTTTATGTAATCATCACGAGGAATATCTGTAACACTACCATCAGTTGTAATTAAAATTCCAATAGTAGAATGTTCTTCAATAACTTTTTTTGTGCCGATTTCTGCAGCAGTTTCAAAGGGGATTTCTTCATCAGACCATGGGGTTTTTACCATTCTTGGCATGTCATCTTCTAAATATCCGATTGCATTATCAACTAAATAGCCAACACAATCAACTAAGCGGGTTTTTAATTTTAAATTTTTATCTATTGTAATTTCTACAGCCTCATTTGGAACGAACTTTGGCTCTGTTGTCATTATTGTACGACCACCAGCACTTTGTGGTAGTTCATCTTTTGCTCTTTCTTTTTTGTATTCATTATCTATATTTGGAATAACAAGTAAATCCATAAATTTCTTAATAAATGTAGATTTTCCTGTTCTTACAGGTCCGACAACTCCAATATAAATATCACCATCAGTTCGTTTGGCTATATCTTGATATAAGCCTATATTTTCCATCTATAATACCTCCTTGATAGACAAACTTTTATTAATATATATGGAATAAAACCTAATAATATGACATGCAAATAAAAAAACTTGCTAAAAATATTTGAATATGATAGAATAGGATTGTTGAATTACATATAATATATAAAACTGCTATAAGTATTATGCTTATAACAGGAAAGGACTGAATAAAAATGGATAAAAAACAAGAAGCAATAGACACTTTAAAAGAATATAATCAAGAACATATAATTAAGATTTTAGAAAAACTAGATGAGAAAAAACAAAATGAATTAATAAAACAAATACAAGCAATTGATTTCCATCAGATAATGGAATTATATAATAATACAAAAAAAGAAGTTAAATTTAAAGAAAGCAAAATTGAGCCACTAGAATATCTAGACAAAGCAAAACTTACAGAAACACAAAGAAAAAAGTTTGATAAAATTGGAGAAGAAATAGTAAGAAATGGTGAATATGCGGTTGTGACAATGGCTGGAGGGCAAGGAACAAGACTTGGACATCAAGGACCAAAAGGAACATTTAAATTAGATGTTTATGGAAAAGGTAAATATTTATTTGAAATCTTAATAGATAATTTAAAAGAAGCAAATCAAAAATATGGAACTACAATTTTATGGTACATAATGACAAGCAAAGAAAACAATAAAGAAACAGTTGATTTTTTAGAAAAAAATAATTATTTTGGATATGATAAAAATTTTGTTACAATATTCACTCAAAGTGAATTACCATTAGTTGATGAGCAAGGAAAATTACTTATAGGAAAAGATTTTAAAATAAAAGAAGCATCAGATGGAAATGGTGGAACATATTCATCTTTACGTGCAAGTGGATGTTTATCAGATATGAAGAAAAAAGGAATAAAGTGGGTATTTATAGGAAGCGTAGATAATGCATTACTAAAAATGGTAGATGTTACTTTATTAGGAATGGCAAAAGATAAAAATGTACAGATTGCATCAAAATCAGTTGTAAAAGCAAATCCACATGAAAAAGTTGGAGCTTTTTGTAAAATGAATGGACACCCAAAAGTTATAGAATATACAGAACTTCCAGAAAATATGGCTGAGGAATGTGATGAAAATGGAGAACTAAAATATGGAGAGTCTCATATAATGTGTAATTTATATACAATAGAAGCTATTGAAAAAATCAGCAAAGAAATTTTAATGTATCATAGTGCTCACAAAAAGAATTCATATATAGATGAAAATGGAAATGAAGTAATTCCAACTGAACCAAATTCTTATAAGTTTGAATCATTTATTTTTGATGCATTTGAATTTTTTGATGATATAGCAATACTTAGAGGAAAAAGAGAAGACGATTTTGCACCAGTAAAAAATAAAGAAGGAGTAGATAGTCCTAGAACAGCAAAAGAGTTATATGAAAAATTTTGGAATAAATAAAATTAATAAGGTATAAGGTGAGCTTAAAATTTGCTCACCTTTGATAATAAGAATAATTATGAATAAAAACATTTTTTGATTGGAAAGGAATTGTGAAAAAATGGAAAAATGTAAAATAAAAAATTTATATAATTTAGAAGAAACAATTGCAAAGCCATTATTAGAAAATTTAATATATCCTTGGGAAGCATTACCTAAAATTAGTGAATTTATAATTAAATTAGGAAATGAGTTAGATAAAGAAATCTATGAAGAAAAAGGAAAAAACATTTGGATTGCAAAATCAGCAAATATTTATCCAACAGCATTTATTAAAGGCCCTGCAATTATAGGAGAAAATGCAGAAATACGACATTGTGCATTTATAAGAGGTAATGCTATTGTGGGAAATAATACTGTTGTAGGAAATTCAACAGAATTAAAAAATGTTATTTTATTTAATAATGTTCAAGTACCACATTACAACTATGTAGGAGATTCTATACTTGGATATAAAGCCCATATGGGAGCTGGCTCTATAACTTCAAATGTTAAATCTGATAAAAAATTGGTTATTGTAAAAGTAGATAATGAAAAAATTGAAACAGGTTTAAAAAAGTTTGGAGCAATGATTGGAGATAATGTAGAAGTTGGATGTGGAAGTGTTTTAAATCCAGGAAGTGTTATTGGAAAAAATACTAATATTTATCCTTTATCTTCTGTTAGAGGTGTGGTACCTGCTAATAGTATATATAAGAATAAAAATGAGATTGCAGATAAAAGATAGGGCAATTGGACAATTGGACAATTGGACAATTTGGGACCGGGTACATAATTTCCTATTTAAGGGAAATTACGTACCCGGTCCCAAATTACCTATTTCTTTTTTGAATTACATTTGTTGATTTCCGGGTATGAAATAATCAACTACACCATAAATTAAAGCACCAATTATAGCAGCCATCCATGAAATTGAATAACCAGCTACAAAATATTGTGTGAAATATAAAATAATGGCAGCTAAAGCAAAACCAACAAATCCTTTACCAAATGGACTTGCATGTAGACCTGTAAATTTTATAATTAAGTAATCCATTATAGTTAATACAATTGCGGCAAGTGCTAGAGACCATATATTATTTATTGTAAAGTTAGGTGTAAAAAATGCTGTAATTGCAAGAACTATAGCTGCTGTGACTAATCTACCAACAATTTGCCAAACTGTAGAATTTCCTGTTGTAGTACTATTACTTTGAGAATTTGACATATCAAAAACCTCCTTATTTATTTTTACAATTTAATTTTTTCTTTCTTTTCTTCTTTTTCTGTGAAAATCTGTGAAAATTATATCACCGAAGAATTTTAATGTTTTTCAAGGTTATATCAATATTATTTACAACAAAAAATTAATTATACAAAAATCGTATAAATAACGAAAAAATGTGAAAAAATAAAAAATGTATACAAATATAAAACTTGAGGGGGAGAAATATGCTAATAACATTTTTTAGAGCAATTGTGCTGTACATAATTGTATTAGTTGTAATGAGACTTATGGGAAAAAGAGAAATTGGGCAACTTCAACCATTTGAATTAGCAATTTCAATAATGATAGCAGATTTAGCAACACTTCCAATGGCAGAAACGGGAATACCAATATCTAATGGAATAATACCAATTTTGGGGCTACTGGTAATGCATTTAGTAATATCTATACTAAATATGAAAAGTACAAAAGCAAGAGAGATTATATGTGGAAAACCTTCTATATTAATATTTAGAGGAAAAATAGATCAAAAAGTATTAAAAAAAGAGAGATTTACGATAAATGAGCTAGAAGAGAGATTAAGAGATAATAATATTTTTAATATAGGAGATGTGGAGTATGCAGTTTTAGAGACAAGTGGTCAAGTAACTGTTATTCCAAAACCCAATAAAAGACCAGCCACACCTGAGGATTTTAATATTGAATCTCAATATGAGGGGATTCCATATGATTTAGTTGTAGATGGAAAAATAATGTATAAAAATTTAGAAAAATTAGGAAAGAATTATATATGGTTACAAAGACAGACTGGAAAATTTGGAATAAAACCAGAAGAGGCGTTAATAGTTACTATTGATGGAAATAATCAGTTTTATTGTCAGCCTATAGAAAAGGGGAAAGGTAAAAATGTATAAAGAAGTAGTTATATGTATAATAATTATTGTTATGATTGTTTCATTAGATATATTTACTCAGAAATATACCCAAAAGACTACATCTGAAATAACTCAAATTTTTGCAGATTTAAAAGGTGAAATTTTAAAAGAAGACAAAAATAAAATAGGTGAGAAAGTAAAAATACTAGATGAAATGTGGGGACAAAAACATAATAAACTTGCATATTATATTGAACATGATGAATTAGAAAAAGTTGATACTGCAATTGTTTGTTTAAAAAGCTATGCTGAAACTGAAGATTATTCTTCTGCCGTTGCAGAACTTGATGAAGGTAAGTTTGTACTTGAACATATTCAAAAGAAGTATGCATTTAATTTGGAAAATATATTCTAAATAGTTTTTTGACTGAATTTATATAGTCAAACATATAAAAAATAATATCAAGGTTAATATTTCAAAACCTTGATATTACTTTACTTGGTGCGGATGAGAGGACTTGAACCTCCACGCCGTTGGCACTGGTTCCTAAGACCAGCGCGTCTGCCAGTTCCGCCACATCCGCATAATTAACTGACATTAAATATAATATCATATAAAGAAAATGATGTCAATGATTTTTTGAAAAAATTATGAAAAATTTAAAGAAGATAGTATGGTTGATTTTTATGTAAAATTATGATATCATTCACATAGGATTTTTAGGGCAAAAGCTTTAAAGATTTAAGAGGGAGAAAATAATGAATATTCAAAAAAACCAAGAATACATAGTAGAAATAATAGACAATGGATATGAAGGAGAAGGAATTGCAAAAATAGACAATTTAACGATATTTATTCCAGGAGCAATTAAAGGAGAAAAAGTAAAAATTTTAATTGTAAAAGTATTATCATCACATGCATTTGGAAAAATAATAGAAATTATTGATAAATCAGAATTTAGGCAAGACTCAGATTGCCTAACATATAAGAGATGTGGTGGATGTAATTTAAGACATATTAAGTATGAACAGACCTTAAAAATAAAGCAAAATGCAGTTCAAAGTTTGGTTAATAAAACTTTAAAAAATAAAATTCGAGTTAGAGAAACTGTGGGAATGAAAAATCCATTTTACTATAGAAATAAGGCTCAATATCCATTGGGAATAGATAAAGAAGGAGAACCTATAATTGGTGTGTTTGCCAATAGAACGCATGAAGTAGTTCCTATAAAAAAATGTTTAATACAAAATCCGCAATCAGAAGAAATTGCAAAATATATATTAAAATTTATAAAAGAAAATAAGATAAGTATATATAATGAAAAGACAGGAAAAGGACTATTTAGACATATAGTAACTAAAGTTGGAATACGAACAGGGCAAATAATGTGTATATTAGTTATAAATGGAAAGAATATACCAAATGAAAAACAGCTTATAGATAAATTAATAGAAAAATTTCCGCAAATAAAAACAATAGTAAAAAATATAAATATGAAAAATACAAATGTAATATTAGGACAAAAAAATATTAATATTTATGGGAATGGCTACATTGAAGATAAATTGGGAGAATACAGTTTTAAAATATCACCATTATCATTTTACCAAGTTAATCCAATTCAAGCAGAAAAATTATATAATATAGGCGTTGAAATGGCTCAAATCTCTAAGGAAGATACTGTATTTGATTTATATTGTGGGATTGGAACTATTTCATTATTTATGGCAAAATTTGCGAAAAAAGTTTATGGAATTGAAATTATAAAAGAAGCGGTAGATGCTGCAAATGAAAATGCACAAATAAATAATATTAATAATACTGAATTTTATGCTGGTGATGTTGAAACAGTTTTAGATGATTTGATTAATAAAAAAGAAATTAGTGCGGATATTGTTATGTTTGATCCGCCTCGTAAAGGTTTAGACAAGAATACTATTAACAATATATTAAAAATTAAACCGGTAAAAATAGTTTATATTAGTTGTAATCCAGCTACTTTAATTAGAGATTTGGCAATGTTTGAAGAACAATATAATATTAAGACGATAGTACCTGTTGATATGTTTCCTTGGACAAGCAATGTGGAGTGCGTATCAGTGCTACAACTAAAACAAGATGCGTAATATTTGATTTTGATATGGTTTCAGAGATTATAACTTTTGTCGGTTTGCAGATATGAGGGAAAGCTAAGTGTTTCAAGTATTAGATGAAATTTATTAAAATGAGTTGTAGAGAATCTTTATTTAAGTAAGTGTCAGTAGATATGTGCTGATGCTTATTTTTTTACATTTGCAGACCAATCTTAATCTCCAATAAAAATAATATCAAGAGTATATGAATTCACTCTGTTCATTCTTGACATTATTTCTATTGGAAATTTTGGAGTATTTAAGCAAATGTAAGGATAAATATGTTTGGAAATATTGGCAATTTAATTGTAAAATTAAGGAATTTATGATACATTATATACAGTAAATAAATCTGAACTTATTCCATTTTTTAAATAGTTCAGAAAGGTGGGAAATATGGGGAAAGTTTTAAAAATCAGAGAAGTTGGAGATCCTATTCTAAATAAAACAAGTGATAAAGTAGACATAGAAAATATAAATGAAGAGATTTTAGACATTATAGAAGATTTAAAGTCAACATTAGAATTTGGTACTGGATTAGGAATTGCTGCACCACAAATAGGTATAAATAAGAAAATAATTGTAGTAGGTGCTAAAAAAGAGAATATTAAATATAATGATGTAGAAGAAATACCTGTAACAGCAATGATAAATCCTACTTGGAGAGAAATATCAAAAGAAACAGATATACAATATGAAGGATGCATGAGTGTACCTAGTATTAGAGGTAAAGTGGAAAGATATAAAAATATAGAATTAACATATTATGATGAAAATGGTAAGCAAATAATAAAACAACTGCATGGATTTTTTGCAAGGTTAGTACAACATGAATGTGATCATTTAGATGGAATAGTATTTCTAGAGCGAGTAAAAGAGAAAAATGGATTCGCTACAATAAATAATATTAATAAATATAATTTAAGGGAGAAATAAAGTTATGAAAATGGTTAAAGAAGAACAAGCAAAAAAATTAAAATATGCAGATACCAGTTCAGTGCTAGAATATTCAATAGATTTGAATGAAAAGAATTTAGATTTCTGTATAAATGAAATTAATGGAAGATATCCAGAAAAAGGATATTGTTCAAATTTAGAATGTGAAGAATTATGTTATATATTAGAAGGTAATGGAACAATTTATAAAAGAGATGATAAATGCTTTAATTTAAAAAAAGGAGATGTTATATTTATACATAAGAAAGATATTTATTATTGGGAAGGTTCATTTAAACTTGCCATTGTATGTACTCCAGCATGGAATAAAGAGCAATGTAAATTATTTGATGAATAATACTAGATTAAAAAATAAAGAGGTGTTTTATGGAATATATAGATATATTTGATGAAAATAATAATCCAATAATAAAGATAAGAAAATGTACTGTTGATGATGTGGATTCAATATACAATATTCAAAATATTGTAATAGATAATTTTAAAGAAGAAGAAAAAGGTTATTTTTTACCTTTCAAAAAAGAAACATATTTAAGAATAGTTAACGACCCTATAAATGATGGCGAAATATATGGTGCTTTTTTAGATGATAAAATGATTGCATGGATATTCTTATCAGTTTCAAACAGAATGAAAGAATTAAAACAAATGATTCCGAAATTAGAAGGAAATTGTGCTGATATAGATGGTGTTATTGTATTGCCAGAGTATAGGGGATATGGACTACAAAAAATATTAGTAAAATATCTTGAGAAGATGGCAACAGAAAAAGAAATTAAAAATATTATTGCAGAAGTAACTTTTGGGAATGTTTATAGTTTAAGGAATCTAAATGATTTAGGCTATGAAGAAAAGACTTGGTATCAAAAAGGTGAAAATATTAAAAGATATATTTTGTTAAAAAGATTAGGAGAAGTCGAAAATGAATAATACAATTGAAGAAGTTGACAGCGATTAAAAGTACAAAAACATCAAATAAAAGAAGAGTACAAATTTTAACAAAAGACTCATTCGATGACATATGGTCATATGATGGGAAAGAGTTTTCAAAACATGTATGTAGATATAAATTGAGAGTGTATTATGAAATTGATGTACGAAGACAAAGTGTGTTTATTGAATATTATGAAAAAGGTAAAAAAGTTAAAGAATATAATATTGTTTTAGATAGGTAAAAATAAAAACTAATAAATTAGAACAATATTAAATTGATTTTAGGGGTAATAATAAAATGAAAGCTCTGAAAAATATTTTAATGATAAAACAATATTTATCATATATTTTATGCCCAATATGTATTAAATATAAGAACAAAGTTATTTTATAGATAGAGATGATAAAGAAAATTATAATGAACAAGGATATGCATATAAAGAAAATGGATTTGATATTATAAGCATAAATCAAATGTATTATGAATTATTTTTAGCTTATAAAATACCAAATGGAATAAAAGATGAAGAGGATTTAAAAATTAGCTATAATCTTTTGACTTATATTACTCCGAAATATGAAAAAATAAAAGTAATAATAGATGAGCGAAAGTTAAAGTATTTAATGACAAAAAATACAGGTGATATGAAAACACTTGGATTATTAAATGTTACTAAAGAAGAATTAGAAAAGAAAATTTTGATAAATGTATATAATAATTATATTTACAATATAGAAAAGAATGAATTTGAAAATTTGAAATTTAATGTTTTGATAGAATTATTTGAAAATAGTGAAAGAAAAAATGCACTAATTTCGTTAAAATATATTCCAGAAAAAAATGAATTAAGATTGATAACAATGTTTTAAATTGGAAGAAGCTTTATAGTTGTAAATTGAAAAATGCAATAATTTTATGTAGAAGGAATGAAATATAGTATGAGAATAGGAATTGATATAGATGGAGTTATATTAGATTATGAAAGAGTATTAAAAACTTATGGAGATTTGTATGATTTTATAGAATTAAAAAAAGATGGAATTATTAATAGAAATGAACATTATTTAAGAAATAGATATGACTGGACAGATGAAGAAAGAATGAATTTTATTAATAAATATTTTTTGAAATTATCAAAGCAAACTCCTTTAATACCAGGTGCAAAAGATGTAATTGATATGTTACAAAAAGAAGGAAATGAACTTATTATCATTTCAGCAAGAGGTGGAATGATAGAAGAAATGAAAGTATTAGAACAAAACGAAAACTTAAAAGAAGTAAGCAATTGGGGAGAAATATATAGATATATAAAGGAGATGCAAAGTAAATGAAAATATTAATGGGAACAAAAAACCCAGGAAAAATAGAAGGTGCAAAACAAGCATTTGAAAAATATTTTGAAAATGTCGAGATAGAAGGAATACCAGTAAGTTCAAATGTAGGAGATCAACCAATAAATGAAGAAATACTTCGAGGAGCTAAAAATAGAGTAAAGAATTTAAAAGAGTATGCTATAAATAATAATATAGAAGCGGATTATTATGTGTCAAGTGAAGCTGGAATTACAAATATGCTAGGAGAATGGATAGATATAAATGCTGTAGTTATAGAAGATTCTAAAGGATTTCAAAGTGTAGGAACAAGTCAAGGATTTCCTATTCCAAATAAATACATAGATGAGATAAAAGAAACTGAACTTGGAAAAGTTATGGATAAAATATTTAGTGGGAAAGAACTTGGAAAAGGAAAAGGTGGAATCAGCTTTTTGACAAAAAATGAAGTGTCGAGAATAGATTTAACAAGAAATGCATTTATCATGGCTTTAACAAGTCATATTAATGAAAATATATGGAGATAAAGAGATTGTCGGGAATCCTCGTAAATCAAATATAATTTACGAGAGTTCCCGACAATCTAATATAAAAAGTCCTCTTGATAGAGGACTTTAAGAGTCTGTATAGACGAACAAACCACACAGAAGTGTGCAACGATTAAATGTAAGTATATTATAATGTATTTTACTAATTGCATCAATAATTTTTGGAAAAAAATTTAAATATAAAAAAAATGTAGCTTATATATTTCTACATAAGCTACATTTTAAATCATAACTGCTTACCGAAGTAAGCCTCCTCAGTCATCTAATTAAATAGATTTCCTATTAATTAAATGATACTATATTTTTATGCAAAAATCAAGGATTTTATGCAAAACTACCACTAAATTCTCCACCTATATTGAATTCGAATTCAATCCAAACAACATTTCCACGAGCAATATATTCTTTTGATTTTTGTGAAAACTCTGGAAAATTCATTATAATTTTGCTTTTTTTATCAATCCATTCCAGATAATTTTTAGGCATATTTCTTTTATTAGAAAAATCATCGTTTTTATGGAATTCATAATAACTATCTAGAGTACATTTTGTAGTATTTAAAATGTTTAATAATTCTTGCACATACCAAACTTCCTTTCGTAGTTAGTATTATATCAAATATATACAAAAAATCAATAGTTTTTGACAAGAAAACAAAACCTTTGTTTAGTATACCGATATGATAGATAATGATTTGTTGTAAAATATTGAATTTTATGATAAAATGTTTGCAAAATAAGAATTAAGGAATGAGATTATTATGAAGGAACTGAGTCAACTTAGTTTAAAGGATAAAAAGTATATCATTTTTGATATGGACGGTACTTTAATTGATTCCATATTTGAAAATAGTTGAAAATTAGATTGTAGTTTGGAGGAAAAGGCAATGGATAAAATAATTGTAGAAGTTGGTTCAACATGTACTAAAGTTGATAAATTTGATGGGAATAATATAGAAAAGTTAGAAGGAGTTACAATACAATTCAAGAAACATTACAATGAAGATAAATGTTTAAGAGGAAGTGATATAAAAGAATTAATAAAAAGTGTAAATGCTTTAAAAGATATCTCTGAAGATATATATATATGTGGTACAAGTATTTTTAGAACATTGGGTGATACTGAAAAAGAAAAATTTTTAGAAAGATTTAAAAATGAAACAGGATATAATTTTAATATAATTTCTCAAGAAAGTGAAAATGAATTAACAGTTTTCGGAACAACAAGATTTGTAAATGAAAAAGTATGTGTTTTCATTGGTGGTGGAGGTTCTACTGAAATTACAATCTATGATAAAGAAATAAAAGAAAGTGTTAATACAAAAATTGGAGTTATAGATGTAATGCAAGAATTTCCAGATTTAGCCGAAGATTATGCAACAACAGATTTAGAAAAAGTAAAAGCTTTTATAAAAGGAAAATTAAATTTACCAAAAGAAAAGGCAGATATACTAATACTGGCGGGTGGAGGACATGAAAAATTTGCTAGATGTTCTGGAATAAAATATGAAGAAAATACTTTATATAAAGACAGTGCCTCACCAATTATGATGGATATCGAAACCAGAAAAAAAGAAACAGAGAGATATTATAAGTTAATCTCTTTAGATGAAATAAGACAAAGGGTTAAAGATCCAGACTGGTGGTATGCAACAAGAGCAATGAGTGCTTTTGCATTGGTAGTTGCAGAAGCTATAGGTGCTAAATATATTGTGCCAACAGATATAGCAATGGTATATGGGATTTTAGAGAAAATTTAGATTTGAACTTATTCCTTTTTGGAATAGTTCAGAAAGGTAGAAAATATGGGAATAGTTTTAAAAATCAGAGAAGTTGGAGACCCTATTCTTGAAAAAGAATGTGAGGAAATAAATATAAAAAACATAGATGAATGTATAGATGGAATTGTATTTCTTGAGAAGACAAAAGAAAAAAATGGTAAAATAGTAGCAATAAATAGAAAGAAGAGAGAATAAATGAACATATTATTAATTAATCCACCCAATATACCATTTTCAGAACAAAAATTATTAATAGAGCCAATAGATATAATAACTTTAGGAACATACTTACAAGAATTAAAACATAATGTAAAATTCTTAGATATGGATTGTAAAAAATTAAACAGCAATGATTTAACAAAATATATAGAAAATGAGTTTATGCCAGATATAGTTATAGTTTCATATGATTATCATATACCATTACATACACAAAAAGCATTAGAAAACATAGCTGAAATATGTAAAGAACTTCAAAAATACAACATTAAGACAATTATGATAGGAAAAACAGTAACATACAACCCTAAAATAATAGATATTATAAATTTTGATATTGGAATTATTGGGGAAACAGAAAACACAATAAAAGAAATTTTAAATGTGGACAGTAGTAATATAGAAAAATTATTAATGATAAGTGGAATTGTTTTTAAAAACAATAATAAAACCATAATTAATGAACCAAGTAAAGAAAAATATAATTTAGATGACTTACCAATTCCTAACAGAGAACTAGCACAGTTGAAAGATTACATAGATATAAGAAGCATATTAAGTAGCAGAGGATGCATAAATCAATGTGATTTCTGTCCTACTTACAACTATTGGGGAAGTTGGAGAGGAAAAAGTGCGGAAAAAGTTGTTGATGAAATAGAATATTTAATTAGCAATTATAACACAAAAAAGATAATTTTTTTAGATGATAATGCAACTGTAAATAATAAAAGAATGCAAGAAATAAGCAATATTATTTTAGACAAGAAAATAAACATAAAATTAGGATGTCTTTCAAGTATAAATACTTATGATAAAGATACATTTGAATTAATGTATAAAGCAGGTTTTAGATGGCTTCATTTTGGAATAGAATCTGGAAGCCAAAAAGTATTAGAAAACAATAATAAAAACTTTAATATAGATTATGCAAAACAGGTAATAAAAGAAGTAAAACAAATTGGCTATAGAGTAAGAACAAGTTTTATATTTGATTTACCTACAACAACAAAAGAAGATATGCAAAAAACAATAGAATTTATATTAGAAACTGAACCAGATGAGATAAGAGGACATTTTTTAACTTTAAGATTAGGAACAACTATATACAATAAATTATCAAAAGAAAAAGAACTTCCTACACAATATATACATAGTGATAAGCCATTATTAGAAAATGAAATATACACAAATTCTGATATGTTGAAAGATATAGATATTCTAGTAAATAGCTTAAAAGATAAAGATTATAAAATTGTTAGAAATGTAAGTGAATGGGAAGACTTAGAAAAACTAAGAAATAAAGAAGGAAAAATTGAGTTTTTATCATTTTGCCCTTCAAGATATGGAATAGATTGGGAGAAATAAATGAAAAAGGTAATAGGAATAACAGGTTCAATAGGTAGTGGGAAGAGCTATGCAGTAGAAGCTTTTAAGAGAATGTGTAAACAAAATAAAATAAATGCAAGTTTTTTTGATGTAGATGATATTAGAAGAATTATATTAGATAAAGAGAATATAGATAGAGTTGAGCTAAATAAGAAAATATATAATAGCCAAGATGAAATGAGGAAATATAAAAATTTTATAAATCCAAAAATTAAGGAATATCTGACTAAGAAAATAAACAATATGGATGGATTTATATTTATAGAATGGGCTTTACTTGTAGAAGATGGTCTATATGATTTGGTAGACAGTATAATAATGATTTATTGTCGAGAAGAAACACAGATTAAAAGATTAGAAAATGGAGATTTGGGGAAAGAAGAAGTTATAAAAAGAATAAACTTACAATTAACCAATGACCAAAAACTAGAAAAAGTCAAACAACTAAAAAAAGAATTCTATAGTATAGACACAAGCAATAACCCTAAAAAACAAGAATATGAAAGCATTTTAAGAAAAGAGGGATTGTATGAATAGATATCCATTTTGTTTGTTTAGGATACCAGAAAATGGTGGCAGAGTTTTATGGGAGATAACAAATACATGTAATTATCATTGTAGTTATTGTATATTTAGTAGTGAAGCTAAAAAGTATGAAAATGAATTAACAACAGATGAAGTAAAAAGAACAATAAAAGGTTTAAAAGAAAATAATTTTAAATATATAAAATTTACAGGTGGAGAGCCTTTTACACGAAAAGATATGACAGAAATATTAAAATATGCAAGAGAATTAGGTTTTGATATGGATATTTCAACAAATGCTTCTCTAATTACAGATGAAATTGCAAAAGAACTTAAAAATATAAAATTTCCAATGGTACATGTAAGTTTAGATGGGCATGATAAAGAAACACACGAATATGTAAGAGGAGAAAATACATTTGAAAGAACATTAAAACGGAATTAAGTGTTTAACTGAAAATAATGTCTATACAAGAATTGGAACAGTAATATATAAGAAAAATGAAGACAAATTACAAGAAACAATAGAATTAGCAATAGCACTAAAAGCAAATGAAATAATATTTTCATTTATGGAGGCAGTTGGAAGGTTGGACGGAGATGAAGAACTTATATCTAAAAGAACGACAGAAAGTGTAAAGCAAGAAATAAAAAAATTAGCAATAAAATATAAAAATCAAATACAAGTTAAATATAGTTTTTCAGAAAATAAGGAATGTAGAGTACAAGGAGTTTGTCCTGCTGTAGACAAATTTTTGTATATTAATAATTTAGGACAAGTATCTCCATGCACATGGGTTATATCCCAAAATCCAGAATATAAATCAAAATTAACATTAAAAAATAGCACATTTGCTGAAGTTATAAAATCAGAGCCTATAAAAAACTATCTAAAATATATAGAAGAAAATCAAATAAAAGGTTGTCCAGTAAGTAGGAGAGAACAATGATTATAAAATATATAAATCAAAGAAAGCAAAAATTAGATTTAAAAGAAATAGATATTAATAATTTTAATAGTTTGTCTCAAATTTATTCATTCACAACTGAAAATATTGCAGGATATTTTGAAAATTTACAGTTTATAGATAAAAAGGTACTAACAGTTGTAGCTTCGGGAGATCATATTATCAATTCTTTCTATAAAGGTGCAAAAACTGTTATAGGATTTGACATAAACTATTTAGCATTAATCTTTACAGAGTTAAAATTAGTTGCTATGGAAAACTTAGATTATAATGAGTTTCTGGATTTTTTTATGATAAATGATGAAGATAATATAGAAAAGAACAAAGACACTTTAAACTATGATATATATATAAATAAATTAAGAAAATATTTATTAAAAGGTACAGCTGAAAATTGGGATATACTATATAAAAGTTTTAATAATAATGGTTATGATTTAAGAAATTCATATATATTCAATAATAAATATGATAATAATAGTGTAAAAATAAGTTCAAATTTATATTTAAAAAGTGAAGCAGAATATAATAAAGCTAAAGAAAGAATAAAACAAAAGGAAATAATACTAATAAATTCTAATTATAAGGATATAAATTGCTACGATTTGCCAAATACAGTAGATTGTGATATAATACTGATGTCGAACATTAGCGATTATATAAAAGACTTATATAGTAAGAAATTATGCTATTTAGAACAATATTTAAAAGATATTATACAAAATTTCAAAAATAAAACTAATAAGATAATATGTGCATATTTGTATGATATTCAAAACACTAAATATAGAAGTGAAATAGATAATCCTATATTTAGAAAAGAAATATTTAATAAGTTAAATATTACATATATAGAAAAGAATTTTAAAAGTGTAATAGATAATTGCACAGATAGTGTAATTATTATTTAAAGGAGGTATTTTTATGTCAGAGTCAAGAGGTGGTGAATCAAGATCATACTCAAATTATAAACCAAGTTATAATACGAGTTATGGAGAGTCAAGAAAAAATGGAGAATCAAGGGCTTCTACTTTAAGTTGTCAAGCGAATGTTAAAAAATCAAGAAAAAGCAAAAATAGTAATAATAAAAATTTAACACCTAAATCTACCACAGAAAAAAGTAAAGATATTGGAGATATTAGAAGCCAAGTAATGCAAGAATTATATGACGAACTATATGAAGAAATTAAACAAGAAGTAAAACAAGAATTAAAAAAAGAAATGCCAGAGATAGTAAGAGAAATAAAAGATGAGTTAAAAGAAAAATTGAAGGCAGATTTAAAAAGAAATTTTACTCAAGGTAGAGGAGAAGATAGAGAATGTTAGATAAATCTGAATTATTAAAATTGCACACAAATCAAAGATTATTAGTAATGGAGATGCAATCAAGAGGAATTAATATTGATATTATCTATAAGGATATAGAACTTATAAGAGCAGAATATGGAAAACATATAGAATGGATTTTAGATAGGGATTCTTCTATTACTCCATATTCTGTTTCTATTATATGTGGAGATAAATATATCACGAAAAGAATTCTTGAGCGAAATGAAATAAGTGTGCCTATAGGAGAAAAATTTTTATCAAGCGAATGGGAACTATCTACTCTTTATGCAAGAAAGATAGGATTTCCTGTTGTTGTTAAACCAGTTTTTGGGTCTCATGGAGACAATATATATATGGACATAGAGAATGAGAATGAGTTAAAAGATATTGTTCAAAAAGTTTATGCCCAAACATTAAAAACATCTTTTATAGTAGAAAAACAATTTGATGGTAAAGAATACAGGGTATTTTTAACTAAAGAAGGAAATTATGCAGTCTTACATAGAGAACCTGCACATGTAATAGGAGATGGAAAACATTCTATATTAGAATTAATAGAAATAGAGAATGAAAAAAGAAAAGAAAGAACAAATTGCTTATGCCCTATTGCAGTTGATGAGATTACTGAAAGTTTTATGAGAAAAAATAATATTTCAATGGAGTATATACCAAATAAGAATGAAAAAGTATATTTAAGACATAACTCTAATGTAGCAAAAGGAGGTTTATGTATTGATTATACTGATAAAATACATAAATCTGTTTTAGAAAATTGCAAAAAGATTTTAGAGACTTTTTCTGGATTATCTTATGTAGGAATTGATTATATGAGTAAAGATATTGAAGCAAACCAAACTTCTAATATGTATAATATTGTAGAAGTAAATACAGTGCCAGGAATACATATGCATATGAGACCAAGTGAAGGTAAACCTAGGAATGTTGCAAAATATATGGTAGATATGATATTCCCAGAAACAAAGGAGAGAGAAAATGACCAATCTTAATTTATCAGAAAAATCAAAAAATTATTATGAGGAAAATGATATATATGAAATATTTAGCATAGCAGAAGATTATCCTAACAAAATATATAAATTTCTTTTACCTAAAATAAAAAACAAAGTGGTATTGGATTTAGGATGTGGAACAGGAAAATTTATGCAAAAATTTTATAAAGAAACAACTAAATACTATGGATTGGATTTATCAAGTCAACAATTAAATATTGCTAAAAGAAAAGTAAATAGTAACTTAGCAGAGTTTATATGTTGTAGTGCAGAAAATATTCCTTTGCCAGATAATTCAATTGATGTTATCATATCAACTTGGGTATTAGGAACAATTTTAGAGATAGATAGAAGAAATAAAGTTTTAAAAGAAATGAAAAGAGTTCTAAAGAAGGATGGGAATATTTATTTAGTTGAAAATGATATTGGCGGTGAATTTGAAGAAATTAGAAACAGATACCCAAATATAAAAAGAACAAAAGAGTATAATGACTGGATAGAAAGTCATAGATTTATCTGCGAAAATAGATTTGAAACTTATTTTAAATTTAAAGATAAAGAACAAGCCCAAAAAGTATTTGCTAATATATGGGGAGAACATATAGGAAATAAAGTTAATAATGATACTATAAAACAAAATATAATTATATATAAATCTTAAATCCACCAATTATGCCTACCTCTCTGCAAAAACTTATTATTTTTTTTATAAAAAGTATTGACAAAAAACATAAAGATATATATAATGCATATGAAAGATACTTAATATCTAAAAAATAATAAGTAAAAGAAAGGAGAATAATTATGGTTAAATACTTAGAAATTGGAGCAACAGTCTTTGGGTTAATACAAGGAGTATTAGTTATGTTAAATAAAAGGAGCAATTGGATAGCATATACAATACAAATGTTACTTATGATAGCTTTTTCATTTTCAATGCATTTATATGGAGATGTAACAAATAGTTCAGTTTATTTGATTTTAGGAATACTTGGATTTATTATTTGGAATAAAAAGGATGAAAAAGATATAAGAAGCTGTTGCTTAAAAGAAAGGATTATATATGGGTTTTTAATAGCAATAGCTACTTTAATAGGATTTCTTATTCTAAAACAAACAGATGACCCACTACCGATGCTAGACGCATTTACAACAGTATCAAGTTTTGTTGCAACATATTATATGATGACAAAAAAAATAGATACATGGTTCATTTGGTTTATAAATGATATATTTTATGCTATTGAGTATTTTATTTTACCAGAGCAAGCATTTAGCCTATTTATACTAAATGTTCTATGGACGGGAATGGCAGTGTTATCATACGCTAACTGGAAAAAAATAATGAATAAAGGGAGTGAATGATATGGAAAAAGTCTATTTTGCAGGAAAATTTAATTTATTAAAAAACAAAAATCAAACATTAGAGGAACGATTGGTAAATGATTATAGAGCATATATTTTATCTTCATCAAAAAAACTTACATATGCAACAGAAAATCTGAAATTAGATGATAAGTATATTTATAAAGGTCCATTTTATTGTGAGCAAGCATCAAATGGAGATTTTACTTCAACAGACTGCAATACAGTTATAAATGCAGAATATAATGCAATTAAAGATTGTGATATATATTTTGCATTCTTAGATGAAAATTTTTCAGTAGGAACTATAGTAGAATTAGGTTGGGCAATAAATATGGATAAAAAAATAATAATATTTTATAAAGAGGAAGCCTCAAAATATCAAATTAAATCAGAGTATTGGTTTGCAATAGCTGATGCAATGAAAAGAAGTAACAAAGTAAAAGTATGTAAAATTAAAGATACAAAAGAAGTAGTAAATAAAATAAAAGAGGGGAGCGCTTTTTGTGAAATATAAAGAATTTGAATTTATTTCATCATCATTTAAATGTGATAAAAATTGTCCATACTGTACGGCTAAAATAACCAAATGGCCAGTTAAAGACAATAAATTAGAAATGTTAGAAAAGCAGTTAAATTATTTGAAAAATGAAGGAATTAGTTTTAGATATTTTATTTTTTGCGGTAATGGAGAACCATCATTAATGGAATATGAAGACTTTAAAAAAGTAGTAACTGCAACAAGAAATGTAAACATATTTGATGAAAAAAGACTACAATCATCTGGAAATATATTTTATGAAGATAAAATGTTAGATTTAATAAAAGATGATTTTATAATAGAAGTTACAAGAGTATCACTAAACTCTAAAAAAGATATGGAGATGCTTGGATATAAAAGAGATTATATAAATACAGAAAATTTTAAGAAAGCTAAAATACGATTAAATTATGTATTGTTAAAGAACAAGAAATTTGAAGACTATTTAGAAGAGATAAAGGAATATATAAATAAATATCCTAATATTGAAACAGTAAGTTTAAAAACATTAAATTTAAATACTAGAAATGATGAAATAAATAATCCATATTCGAAATGGATTACAGAAAATGCGTTAACTAAAAAAGATACAGACAAAATTGTTGAGTTTATGACTAATAATACAAAATTTATAGTTAGTGATGAGAAATTTTTCGATAGGTTTGAGTGGATATATGAGGGAGTACCAATAACATTTTATGCTAAGAAATTAGATTATGGATTTTCTAATATTGTTTATTATGGTGGTGAACTTGTTGATTATCATCTAAATAAAATAAAAATAAAAAGGGAGGAGGTTTTAAAATGAAAATTAGAGGAAATTTAATAATATTTAGCACAGACAATGAAGAAAGAAAAGATGTAAGAAGACTAAAAGAGAAAAAATTGCAAATACTTTTATCTGATGATAATAGTCTTCCTACATTTGATATTATAGATAAAGAATATATAAAAGATACTGCTGCAAATAAAATAGAAAAATTATTTGGAACTACTAAATTTTATATAGAACAGTTATATACTTGGGGAGAACCAAAATACTATACAGATACAGATGAAATAATAATTACATATTTAGGAATAATAAATAAAAATGACATTAAAACTTGGCCTAAAAATATGAGTTTTTACAATATAAACATAGAAGATGAAAATACAAAAATACAAGAAATTACATTAAGCAGTGATAATAGAAAAATTCAATATAAAATAGAAACAATAACCCAAAAAGATAGGGAAAGTGTCGAATACAAAAACAAAATTATAGGAAAGGCAGAAATAACAGAATTAACAGCAATTATACTACATACAGGAATAAAACGATTAAGAAATAGAATTGAAAACACCAATATAGCATTTTGTTTTTTAAATAAAGAGTTTGCAATATCAGAATTACAACAAATATATGAGATTATATTAGATAAAAAGCTAGTAGCATCAAATTTTAGAAAGAAAATAGAACCTATGATTAAGAAAACAGATAAAGTTGTAAAGGAATCAGCTTATAGACCTTCAAATCAATATATGTTTAATGAAGATTTTATGGAAAAATGGGTATAAATAAATGCAAATTAAAGATATTGTTTAAAACAGTAAACATAAAACTCTTTACAAAAATGTCCAAAAATGGTATAATGAATATATTGTTTATATATATAAATGAAGAATTTATTTCTTGATTAGAAAAACATACACACAATTTGAGTATGTAAACAATTTAGACAATTCTTCTACAAATGTACTATAAGCAAAAAATAATTCAGGAGGAAAAGTACAATGTCAGATGAAAGAGAAAGAAGAGTAATGCAGGATGAGGAGGCAATAGAAAAGGTTCGGGAAATTTGCTTAAAGCGAAGAGGAGCTTATTCTAATAATAATGCTATTGTTTGTGGTATAGTTGAGGAAGAGCTCAGTTATGATCATTCTGTAAAATGTGAAAAATTTTACAGAACAAAAATTAAGGTAGAAAGGCTCAGTGAAAACACTGATATTATTCCTATACTTATATCAGAGATAATGCTTAAAAACATCTCGAAAGAAAGCATTAAAGGAAAAAAAGTAAAGGCAGTTGGTCAGTTTAGATCTTATAGCAAAAGAGAAAAAGATTATACTAGTCATTTGAAACTATTCTTGTTTGCTACAGAATTCGAAATTCAGGATAGTGTAACAGATGAATCTTTTGATATGAATATGATTTTTCTTGATGGTTATTTATGCAAAAAACCAATATTAAGAAAAACATATAAAGGAAGAGTAATAACCGACTTACTCATAGCAGTTAATCGCGAATATAATAAATCAGACTATATTCCATGTATTGCGTGGGGAAGAATTGCGAAATGGTTGACCAAATTTGAAGTCGGAGACAGATTTCAACTTTATGGAAGAATACAGAGTAGAGAGTATTTAAAAACAACAGTATTCGAAAATGAAGAAGAAATAAGTGAATTAAAAACCGCTTATGAAATTTCCATAAGAAGAATCCAAAACAAACAAGATAACAATCTAGAAGAAATCTGACAGAAACAAACAAGAAAAATTGTCAACAAGGGGAGTACAAAAAATACTCCCCTTAAAAATTAAGAAATTTTACCAAAATTATTGCAAAAAAAAAATAATAATAGTATAATATAAAAGGTAAAAAAATATAATAAAATAAAAGAGAGGTATGAAATGGAGTATTTATATATACTAAAGCAAGTATTAGTCTATGTATTAACTGCATATTGGTGTTATCAAACAGTAATAAGTGTATGTTCACTAATAAAATTAAAAGATAAACCATATATAACAAATAAAAATCATAAATTTATGGCGATAATACCAGCACATAATGAAGAAACAGTTGTTGCAAATTTAATAGAAAGTTTAAAAAATCAGACATATGACAAAAATTTATATGACATATATGTAATAGCTGATAATTGTACAGACAATACTGCAAAAGTTGCAAAAGATGCAGGGGCAATAGTATTAGAAAGATTTGACCCAGAACACAAAACAAAAGGTTTTGCTTTACAATGGTTTTTAAAACAAAAAATTAAAGAAAATGCAGATTATGATGCATTCTTTGTATTTGATGCAGATAATATAGTAGATAAAAACTTTATAGTAAATATGAATAAAAAACTATGTCAAGGAGAAGATGTAGTTCAAGGATATAGAGATATTAAAAATCCAACAGATAATTGGATAACAGCAGGATATGCATTATTTTATTGGACAATGCACAGGTTGTACCACTTAGCAAGATATAATATAGGATTATCACCATTATTAAATGGAACAGGATTTATGGTGAAATTTGATGTAGTAAAACCAAATGGCTGGGAAACAGAAACATTAACAGAAGATATTGAATTTTCATTAAAAAGAATAATCAAAGGGAAAAAATTAGGATGGGCAACAGATGCGATAGTATATGATGAACAACCAACTTCATTTAAACAATCATGGTCACAAAGAAGCAGATGGACAGTTGGACATATGCAATGTATAAAAAAATATACAGGAGAATTATTCAAAAGTGTAAAAGAATACAAAACTTTAATGAATTTTGATGGATTCTTATATATAGTTGGAACAACCCCAATGTTAATAATATCAATGGTATTATTGCTAATAAACTGCATAATGTATGCAACACAAGCAATGACAAATTTAGAATTAGTAGTCAATGTACTAAGATATTTAATACCAACATTATTACTTCCAATAGGAACAGCAATACTTGCAATGTTTTTGGACAAAAAGCCTATTAAACCAATGATAAAGGGCTTATTATGCTACCCAGCATTTATGGGGACATGGGTAATAATTAATGTTAAATGTTTATTTAAAAGAGAAACAACATGGGAGAAAATTGAACATGTTAGAGATATAAAGATTGCAGAAGTTAAAGAGGTGCCTGAAAAGATTTAACTGACACCTATAAGATAAGGCACGAATTGTCGTGCCTTATCTATTGGGATTAAGTTATATTACAATAATTGTGAGGAGAAGAAAAATGTCATTTGAAAATATAAAAGTATATGCATTTGTTGGACCATCTGGAACAGGCAAAAGCTATAGAGCACAAATGGTAGCAAGTGAAAAAGATATACACTTTATAATAGATGATGGTTTATTAATAAAAGATAACGAAATTGTTGCAGGTGCTTCCGCCAAAAAGGCACCTACTAAAATTGAAACAGTAAAACATGCATTATTCTATGATGAAGAAGAAAAAAAGCCAATAGAAGAAGCATTTAAAAAATATAAACCAAATAAAGTTTTAATATTAGGAACATCAGATGGGATGGTACAAAAAATTGCAGCAAATTTAGGGTTGTCAGAAATATCTGAAACAACATATATAAATGATGTAGCAACAGAAGAAGAAATACAAACAGCAAGACATATACGCGTAACAGAAGGAAAGCATGTAATACCTGTGCCAACTTTTGAATTAAAAAAGGACTTTTCAGGATATTTATTAGATCCACTTCAGATTTTTAAATCAAAAGGAGCAGGACAAAAACCATACATATCAGAAAAAACTATTATAAGACCAACATTTAGTTATTTAGGAAAATTTACTATTTCAGATACAGTATTCAGACAAATAGTAGAATATTTGGCAGGTAGAATGCAGTCAATTTATAAAGTAGTAAGAACAAGAGCAACAAGTACAGAAGCAGGACCGAGTATATATATGGAAGTAATTGTAATGTATGGATATAACATACAAGAAGTTCTAAAAGAATTTAAAGAAAAGGCTAGAAAAGAAATAGAAAATTTAACAGCAATGAATGTTATTTCTATGGATGTTGTAGCCAAAAGTGTTCATATTCCAGGTGTTAATTAATAATAAAGAAAGAGGTAACAAATGAATATATTTAAACAAATAATAAGAGTAATAGTTAGAGCTGCAATTCGTTTATACTTTATAGTAGTACATAGAGTAAAAGTAATAGGAACAGAAAATATTCCAAAAGATAAAAAAGAACCACTAATATATTGTGGAAATCATAGAACATATAATGATCCACCATTAATAGTAGTAACAGCAAAAAGACATGTAAGATTTTTAGCAAAAGAAGAACTTCGTAAAAATCCATTTTTTGCATTTTTAGGAGTTGTATTTGATGGAATATATGTAAAAAGAGATGCAAAAGATATATCAGCATTAAAAACGACACTAAAAGCATTAAAAAATGGAGAAAGCATAGCTCTATTTCCAGAAGGAACTAGAAACGGAGTAGAAAAAGGAGAAAAAACAAAAGATGGTGCAGCATTTTTTGCTGTAAAAACAGGAGCAAGAGTTATTCCAGTAGGAATAACAGGAGGAGAAAAGTCATTTGATAAAATGACAATAAGATACGGAGAACCAATGGATTTTAGTAATAGAAGTAAAGATGAATTAGATGAGATAACAGAAGAAATAATGGAAAAAATATTAGAATTAGCAAAATAAAGAAAAGGGAGAGAAAAGAAAATGAATAATCAAAAAATAAGAAATATAGCAATAATTGCACACGTAGATCATGGAAAAACTACATTAGTAGATGCTTTATTAAGACAAAGCCATGTATTTAGAGAAAATGAACAAGTAGCAGAAAGAGTAATGGACTCAAATGACCAAGAAAAAGAAAGAGGAATAACAATACTAGCAAAAAATACAGCAGTAATGTTTAATGGAATAAAAATTAACATAGTTGATACACCTGGACATGCTGATTTTGGAGGAGAAGTAGAAAGAGTATTAAAAACAGTTGATGGAGTACTTTTATTAGTAGATGCATTTGAAGGAGCAATGCCACAAACAAGAGAAGTATTAAAAAAATCATTAGCAATGAATTTAAAACCAATTGTAGTAATAAATAAAATAGATAGACCAGGAGCAGAACCACAAAAAGTATTAGATCAAGTAATGGAATTATTTATAGAACTAGATGCAAATGACGACCAATTAGAATTCCCAGTAGTATATGCATCAGCAAAAAATGGAACAGCGAAATTAGATTTAAATGATCCAGATGGAGATTTAACTTGTTTATTTGAAACAATAATAAACACAATAAAAGCACCAGATTGTGATGAAGAAGGACCAGCACAAATGCTAGTATCAAATATTGACTATGATGATTATGTTGGAAGAATAGCTGTAGGAAGACTAGAAAGAGGAACAATAAAAGTTGGAATGCCAGTATCTATTTGTGAAAAAGAGGACAAGATTTCACAAGGAAGAATTGCAAAAGTTTATACACATATGGGATTAAAGAAAGTTGAAGTTGATGAAGTATCAGCTGGAGATATCATAGAAGTTTCAGGTATTCCAAACATTCATATAGGAGATACAATATGTGATTTTAATAATCCTGAGAAAATACCATTTGTAGACATTGATGAACCAACAGTATCTATGACATTCAGTGTAAATAATGGACCATTTGCAGGAAGAGAAGGACAATTTATAACATCAAGACATTTAAGAGACAGACTATTTAAAGAATTAGATAGAAATGTAAGTTTAAGAGTTGAAGAAACAGCATCACCTGATTCATTTGTAGTATCAGGAAGAGGAGAATTACATTTATCTGTATTAATAGAAACAATGAGAAGAGAAGGATATGAACTTTTAGTATCAAGACCAAAAGTAATTATCAAAGAAATAGATGGTGTAAAATGTGAACCAATTGAAAGACTAGTTGTAAACATACCAGACGATTCAGTAGGAACAGTAATTGAAAAATTAGGAAGAAGAAAAGGCGAAATGGTAAATATGGAACCAGCAGAAGCAGGTCATACAAAAATAGAATTTAGAATTCCTGCAAGGGGACTAATAGGATATAGAACTGAATTTCTTACAGACACAAAAGGTGAAGGAATTATGAATAGTATATTTGATTCATACGAACCATTCAAAGGAGAAGTTGTTGCACGTGTTAGGGGAACAATAGTAGCATTTGAAAATGGAACATCAATAACATATGGATTATATAATGCACAAGATAAAGGTGAATTATTCATAGGACCTGGTGTAGATGTATATGAAGGAATGATTGTTGGATTAAACTCAAGAAGTGAAGACTTAGCAGTAAATGTATGTAAAGAAAAACACTTAACAAATACTAGAGCTTCAGGATCAGATGATGCACTAAGATTAGTACCACCAATTCAAATGTCACTTGAAAAAGCTATAGAATTTATTCAAGATGATGAATTAGTAGAGGTTACACCAAAATCAATTAGATTAAGAAAGAAAATATTAGATAACAAAGAAAGAGAAAGAGCAGCAAGAAATGCAAATAAATAATTTTACCATTGTGGAGACTCATTAATGGTAAAAAAAATTACCAGAAGGGACACTCTTGTTACCAGTATGGGAGGGCTATATATATGAATAAAGAAGAGTTAGAAAAAATAAAACAAAAGGCATTAGAAGAGAATATTCCAATAATTATGGATGATACATTAGAAATGGTAGATAAAATTTTAAAAGATACAAAACCAAAAAGAATTCTAGAAATTGGTACAGCGGTAGGATACTCAGCTATGTGTTTTTCAGAGTACCTACAAGATGGAGGAAAAATTGATACAATAGAAAGAGATAAAAATCGTATTGCAGAGGCTAAAATAAATATTGAAAAAGTTGGAGTTGCAGATAAAATAAATATATATGAGGGTGATGCTGTTGAGATTTTACCTACATTGAACGAAAAATATGATGTTGCTTTTATAGATGCAGCAAAAGGCAAATATCCGTTTTTCTTAAAAGAAACATTAAGAATGATTAAAACTGATGGAATTATTTTAGCTGATAATGTTTTGTATAAAGGATATGTTATGAGTGATTATAACAAACATAAACAACGCACAGCTGTAAGAAGTTTAAGAGAATATATTAAAGAGATTACTGAAAATCCACATATTGAAACTGAGATTTTAGAAGTTGGAGATGGATTAGCAGTAAGTAGAATAAAAAATAGTAAATAAAGAAGAACATACATAGTCAAAATAAATTTATTTTAACTATGTATGTTTTTACTATTTAGCATTTAAGATAAAATGCATAAATTATGTTTCTGCATTTGCAGATTTTTCGGAGACCAAATGCACTGATGATGTTCGAGAAGCAATCTGTTTAGATTTGCCAATGCCATCGGCATCATAGCCTATTGCAGGATTAAAATAAAGCAATCCTCCTTTGTATTCTTTGATACTGAACAGCTCATTTCGAAGAGAATACATTTCTTGCTTATATTCTTCGTGAGACAGGTCCTTCTGATTCTCAGAATTTAATCCATACTCTAATAGTTCTTCCATCTGACTTGTTCGCCCTTGAAGTTCAAACATTGAACCACCAGCTTTAGGAGATGAAGCTTCAACAGTAAATGATGCTTGCCAAGATTCATATCCATTGCTTTTGGGATGCTCAATATAATTTTTTTCATGACTCATTGTAAAGTCATAATCCTGTAAGCGCAATAAACGCTCTTTAGGAATTGGTGAACCTCCATATAACTTATCACTGGTTTTAACCCAATAATAGAATTTTTTATATTCCTTAGAATTTGGGTTTGTCAGAATTGATACAATAATTCGCATTACTTTAAGCAGAACATTTTTATCAGTTGTTTGCTCAAGGATTACTCTGATACCAAACAAATCTCGAATAATAGGTGGCTGTGCCATAGAAATAGAAGAATCGTTTGTATAAACAGACTCTACTGATTTTAATAACAGCTTTGTTTCTTCTCCTTCCCAGTCTTTACGCCTTGACATTACATGAACAGCAATGCGAAAATCTGGATAGTACTCATGATGAGTTATCCAAATACCGATATGCATTATCAGATTTGTCAATGCATCTACGACATCAGTCATAGTTTTAGTTAACTCGCGTTGTCTAATTGCTTTTGGAAAACTTGAGATGTAACACTCAAGTATTTCTGCATCTTTGCCACTAAACATTGAAGTTCCATTTTGAGCCAGAATTTGATACCGATGTTTTTTTAATGACAAAACATCTGGTGGCAGATAATTGGCAGAAGATGGCTCTAATTGTCCATCACGCACTGTGTTTACAATCGTTTCCTGATGTATATCATGTAAATATGATTTTAATTCAGGAGACAATAATTCAATACATTCTTTTGTTGTCAATTCTTTCATAGTAAAATCTCCTTCAAAAATTTTTATATTAATATTATATCATAAAATTTTAGAAAAGTATATAAAAATCAGTGCTTTTCAAGCATTTTTTACAATATGCCAGCTGGAAACGCTATCTTGTAACTAATAAGTTTTATATTTTACAAAAATTATTGATTTTTGTAAAATTATATATTATAATAACTAAGAAATGCTTCCATAGCTCAGTTGGTAGAGTGCAGCCTTGGTAAGGCTGAGGTCACGGGTTCAATTCCCGTTGGAAGCTCCATTTGTTAATTCATAAATAGCTTCTGTATAAATTTTACAAGATAACATTAGTTTATTAATATCAATAAATTCATTAGCTTGATGACACATATCAGTATCACCAGGGAAGTTTGCACCAAAAGAAATACAATTTTCAAAAGCCCTAGCATAAGTACCTCCACCAATAGCAATAGGTTCAAAATTAGAATTGGTCATTCTATTAAAAATGTTACAAAGTGTTTTAACTAAATAATTGTCTTTAGGAACATATAAAGGATTTTGTTTCATAGCAATGTAAGTGTCTAGCGAACAATCTTGACATTTAAGATCAATTAAATTTGTAACAGTATTAATTGATGTATTTATAGGAATACGCAAATTAATACCAAATTGTAAATAATTATCCAAACTAAAATCTCCAACATTTAGAGTAAGTTTTCCAGATTCATCTTCAAAATCAATACCTAAAGACTTTCCAGTAAATTCGGTATTAATATAATTTTCGAAAAATTCAAATAAATTAATTTTATATTCAAAATAATTAAAAATTCTATTTAACAAAATTATCATTGGAGAAATAGCATTTTTACCCAAATCAGGATGTGCAGAATGTGCTTGAATTCCTGTAGAATGAAGAAGTATAGAATTTTTATTTATAGAGTAACTTATATCAAATTTTGAACTTTTAAGTTCTTTATCAATAAAATTTGTAACATCAGATAAGCTAATTTTTGAAACATCAATATCAAGTGTAACATCACATTTTTTAGGAACAACATTAATTGCATTATTATTACAATCTATATTAGAAATTTTAATTGGCAAATTTTCATATTTGCGAAAGTCATCTTTTATATAAACTGTACAAATGCCTTTTTCAGCATATATGCAAGGAAAGTCTGCATCAGGACTAAAACCTATAGTAGGTAATTCTTCAACTTCTTTATAGTGTTTAATACATTTCCATGCTTTTTCTTCATTAATACCTAAAATAAGACGAACTCTATAATTTATATTCATATTATCCTTTATAGTTTTCATTGCATATAGTGATGCAACTACAGGACCTTTATCATCTATAGCGCCACGACCATATATTTTGTTATCATTTATTGTTGCTTCAAAAGGTGGAGTGTTCCAAGCATCGCCACTTGGTACAACATCTAAATGACCAATGATACCTAAAAGCTTATCACCTTCACCAAATTCTATGTAACCACAATAACCATCAAGGTTTTTGGTTCTAAATCCTAATTTATTACCTAGATTTAAGGCATACTCTAAAGCTTCTTTAGCATATTTACCAAAAGGCATATCTGGATTGTTAGTTTCTTCAGAAATGCTAGGAATATTTATAAGATTACAAGTTTCTTTTATAATTTCATCTTTTAAACTATCAATATAATTATCAAACATAATAAAATACCTCCTAAAAATGATTATATTATAATGTATGGAATATATCAATAATAATGTTATAGAATAATGGCTTATTTTAATTAATACAGAGAAATCCTTGAAATATAAGCTTTTCACTATACTCCTCGGATTATTACGAAATTTAAGAAATTCTAACTTGTATTATGGCACCCTTCCACTCTCGTGAACTCTTTCCATAAAACTGCATAGAATTTCTAAAATTTCTTTATGCACATTCGTCGCTTCATTCAAAGCTTATATTTCAAGGATTTCTTATAAAACTTCAATTCTAACCATTATCCTGTAACATAATAACAATATTTTACATAAATACTTGATTTTTGGAAAAAAATACATTATAATAATTCTGTATTTAGATAAAACAAGGAGAGATGAAAGATGCAAGAAAATAAGCAAAATCAAGAAGTAGAATTAGATGAAAATCATTTAATCCAAATAAGAAAAGATAAATTAAAAGAATTACAAGAACAAGGAAAAGATCCATTTGAGATAACAAAATTTAATAGAACAAATACAGCAGGAGAAATAAAAGCAAATTATGAGAAATTTGAAAACAAAGATGTAACAGTAGCAGGAAGAATAATTGCAAAAAGAATTATGGGAAAAGCGTCATTCTGCACAATACAAGACAGTGACGAAAAAATTCAAAGTTATGTAAGCATAAATGATTTAGGAGAAGAAAGTTATAAAGCATTCAAAACATGGGATATTGGAGATATAATAGGAATAACTGGTTTTGTATTTAAAACAAGAACAGAAGAAATCTCAGTTCATGCAAAAGAAGTAACATTACTTTCAAAGTCATTAAGACCATTACCAGAAAAATTCCATGGATTAAAAGATGTAGATTTAAGATATAGACAAAGATATGTTGATTTAATAGTAAATCCAGAAGTTAAAGAAACATTTATATTAAGAAGTAAAATAATTAAAGAAGTAAAAGCATATTTAGACAGTAAAGGATATTTGGAAGTTGATACACCAATATTAAATACAATTGCAGGTGGAGCAGCAGCTAGACCATTTATAACACATCACAATACATTAGATTTAGATATGTATTTAAGAATAGCAAATGAATTATATCTAAAAAGACTAATTGTAGGTGGATTTGATAAAGTATATGAAATGGGAAGAATGTTCAGAAATGAAGGAATGGATATAAAACATAATCCAGAATTCACAAATATAGAACTATATTCAGCATATGAAGATTATAATGATATGATGGATATAACAGAAGATATGTTTAGAACAGTAGCTCAAAAAG
This sequence comes from uncultured Clostridia bacterium, assembly GCA_934167755.1. Taxonomy (GTDB): domain Bacteria; phylum Bacillota; class Clostridia; order TANB77; family CAG-508; genus CAG-269. The sequence continues at coordinate 36,984 of CAKPLT010000003.1, read as the reverse complement.
TATTAGGAACAGCTAAGATAAACTATCAAGGAATAGATTTAGATTTAGAATCACAATGGAAAAGAATTTCAATGATAGAAGCAATAAAAGAAGTAACAGGTGTTGATTTTAATACAATTGAAACAGATGAGCAAGCAATAGCAATTGCTGAAGAAAAGAAAGTAGAAATAGATCCAATTAAGAAAACAAGAGGAGATATAATAAATACATTCTTTGAAGAATTTGTAGAAGAAACATTAATACAACCAACATTTATATATGATTACCCAGTAGAAGTATCACCATTAACAAAGAGAAAACCAAGTGATAAGAGATTAACAGAAAGATTTGAAGTATTTATTGGTGGTAGAGAATATGGAAATGCATATTCAGAATTAAATGATCCAATAGATCAATATGAAAGATTTAAAAAACAAGCAGAAGCAAGAGACGCTGGAGATGAAGAAGCAAATATGATGGATGAAGATTTTATAAATGCACTTGAATATGGTATGCCTCCAACAGGTGGACTTGGAATAGGAATTGATAGATTAGTTATGTTGTTAACAGATTCTGCATCAATAAGAGATGTATTATTATTCCCAACAATGAAACCACTTAATTAGAACTCTGAAAGGAGATAAAGATGGCTTTAGAAAATAAATTAAATATTACTGACCAAGCAGAATTAGCAAGAGAAGAGGAAAGAATCAGTAAATCTTGTGCAAAAAAAATGTTTGAAACAGGTTATTTGAATACCTTAGAACCAGGAACATTTGAAACTTTAAAACAAATTCATAAATATTTATTTGAAGAAATATATGAATTTGCAGGAGAATTAAGAAAAGTAAATATAGCTAAAGGAAATTTTAGATTTACATCTCTTGCATATCTTGAAGAAGCAATAAAAAATATTGAAAAAATGCCACAATCAACATACGAAGAAATAATAGAAAAATATGTAGAAATGAATATAGCACATCCTTTTAGAGAAGGAAATGGAAGAAGTACAAGAATTTGGCTTGATTTAATTTTAAAAAAAGAATTAAATTTGGTAGTTGATTGGAGCAAAGTTGATAAGACTGACTATTTACTTGCAATGGAACGAAGCCCAATAAAAGATATAGAAATTAAGGAATTATTAAAACAGAGTTTAACTGACAAGGTAGATGATAGAGAAGTGTATATGAAAGGTATAGATAATAGTTATTTATATGAAGGCTACCTTGCATTTAAAACTGATGAATTATAGAGCGTATTTTAGATATGCTCTATTTTGAAATGGAAGTATTGTATGTTATAATAGAGTTTATGATAATCTTATTAAAAAATAAATCAACTATTTTCAAACTTTGAAAGTGAGGTAAATATGAAAGAAAAAAATGAAAAATTAAAAATGAGTAATTATATAAAAAGAGTATCAATTGCGGCATGTTCAGTATTAGTAATATTTTTTGGAGGATGCACATATACACATGTAAATGGAACAGAAACTATTATTTCACCTTTGCTAAGAAACCTTGGCATAAATAGTAAATATGAAGAAAAAATTAATGTAAGTAAACTTGAAGATTCTAAAACATATGAATTTGAAAATCCACAAAAATATCAGATTGCTAAAAATGCATATGTAACTGTAACTGAATTTATTACAGGTTCTTATACAAATATGTTAAAAATAAAAACAGATAAAACAAATTATAATGGTGATAGTTTTGAGAAATATTATAAAATATTAGATGAAAAAAATGAAGAGATTGCAACATTTTGTGAAGAAGAAAAACAATATGATGAAACAATATATAATGATAGAATAATTAGTGAAAGAATAAACAAAAATTCTAAAATAACTATAGAAGTATACTTAAAAATGATTGATGAAGAAAAATTTAATAAAGTTGCAACGATACCTGTTGATATATCAAAAGCAGTTGAAAAAAGTGAAGAAAATTCAAATTGGAAACAATATAAAAATGAAAACTATAGTTTTAAATATAATGAAAATTGGACATTAACTCCAAAAGTAGATTCAGATAAAGTAGGACCAAACAGTGCATATCTAGGAGCATTACAATTAGAAATTCCATCTACAACAAATTCAGAATATACATCATCAATATATGTAAGTACTGTAAAAACAAATACTACATTAGATGAATATGTAAAGCAACAAAAAGAATTAAATTCACGAGAATATATTAATGAAAAAAATACAAAAGAAATAAAAATTAATAATAATAAAGCTTACCAGGTTACATCTGAATCAACGGATGGAGAAAATGGATATATTATGCAACAAACATTTTTATCTGCAAATGGAAATATTTACACGATTACATTTTTCGGAGATGAAAAGGAATATAATAACTTGAAAACAGATATTAATCAATTTATTAATGGTTTTGAAATTTAGTTAAAAAGAAGACGATTCTATTTTGAAAAATCACATTCATTTGACAATTTTAGCTAAAGATAGTATAATATAATTATGTAAAGAGGTCAAGAATCTCTTTAAATAAAAAATAAGAGAGGTAAACAACTATGGCAAACAACGAAATGAACAATGGAAACTGCGGAATCCGTATGATGACTCAGAGAGAACGCTATGAATATTTCCGTAAGGAAGTTAATTCTGTAAAGAGCAAACTTATGGAAGCATCTACTACAGAAGCAGTCGAAACAGCAATTAATAGTCTTGCAGTACTTATGGAGAAGTCAGTAAAAGACAACCAGTTAAACAAAATTTATAACTGGACAGCTGATATCAATGGTACTGTTAGAGCAGTAAAAATGCATGATTGTACTCGCAAGGAAATGATATGTCTTTTGGATAAGATGCTGGAGAATGTTGAGTCATTGATTTCTGAGGAGAAGTCTCATGAGCAGGTTGAAAAGCTGAGAAAACTTTTCTTGGTATGTGCAGATAATGCAGAAGCTATTGCGAAAATTATTGATATCAATAAGATTGTTGGCTAGTACAGTCAGCATCTTGCAAACCTCGAGGGGAGTGAATAATATTTCACTCCTCTTTTTTTCATTTTTGTTGCAATCATATATAAAATATGATATATTATAAACGAAAAAAAAGATAGGAGAAGATTTATGTTTGGATTTAATTTTGATAAAAAAACATTATATATAATAATAGGAATATTAGTACTGTTGTCACTAGCAAGTTATGGAACAGCAGGAATATTTGATTTAGTATTATCTGTTCCTGCTGTATTGTTAGCAATAACAGTACACGAATTTGGCCATGCATTTGCAGCATACAAATTGGGAGATGACACACCATTAAGACAAGGAAGGCTTAGTCTAAATCCATTTGACCATGTTGACCCATTAGGATTAGCAATGTTACTATTTGCACATATAGGATGGGGAAAGCCTGTACAAATAGATCCAAGAAATTATAATAGAAATATATCAGTAGAAAAAGCAGATGCAATAGTATCATTTGCAGGGCCATTGATGAATTTTATAACTGCAATTATATTTGCACTTATATATTGTGCAATTGTGAAATTTGCTGGGGCAGTATTTGTAATGAGTAAAATAGGAATAATAATCATATCAATAATTATTTATATTATTACAATAAATATTGGTTTAGGAGTATTTAACTTAATACCATTACCACCACTAGATGGATCAAAAATCTTTTTACCAATATTACCACATAATGCTAAATCATGGTTTATAGAACATGAGCAAACATTTTATTTTATATTTTTAATTATATGGATAACAGGAATTGCAGGAAGATTAATATCACCAATAATTGGATGGATGACAAACAAAATATTGGGATTAGCAATGACGATATTCAAAATATCATAATAGGAGAATAGACATGAAAGATATAATAGTTTTAGGAGTAGAATCAAGTTGTGACGAAACCTCTGTTGCCATCGTAAAAAATGGTAGAGAGGTTTTATCAAATATAATAGATACACAAATAAAAATTCATGAACAATATGGAGGAGTTGTACCAGAAATAGCTTCAAGAAACCATATAGAAGCAATTTCAAGAGTAGCAAAAACAGCATTAAAAGAAGCAAATATGAATTTTGAAGATGTTGATGTAATTGCACCAACATATGGACCAGGTCTAGTAGGGGCATTATTAGTAGGAGTATCATATGCTAGAGGAATAGCATATGCATTGAATAAGCCATTGGTAGGTGTAAATCACTTAGAAGGACATATTGCAGCAAATTACATAACACACCCGGATTTAGAACCACCATTTTTATGTATGTTAACATCAGGAGGAAATACACAAATAGTATATGTAAAAGATTATTGTGATATGGAAGTTCTAGGTAGAACACGAGATGATGCAATAGGAGAAGCATTTGATAAAGTAGCAAGAGTTGTAGGTTTAGGATATCCAGGAGGACCGAAAGTAGATAAATTAGCACAACAAGGACAAGCAACAATTGATTTCCCAAAAACTCATTTTGAAAATTTAGATTTTAGTTTTAGTGGAATAAAAACAGCAGTAATAAACTTACATCATAAAAATCCTGATATAAGTAAAGCTGATTTATGTATGAGTTTCGAAAAAGCTGTTACAGAAGTTCTTGTAGAAAATATTCAAATAGCAATTGAACAAACAGGAATAAAAAAAGTTGTATTAGCAGGAGGAGTTTCTGCAAATACACATATCAGAAGTGAATTTGAAAAATTAGAAAAAGATGGAATAAAAATATATAAACCAGATTTGAAATTATGTGGAGATAATGCTGCAATGATAGGAGCAGCAGGATATTATAGATATCTACATGGTGATTTATCAGAAAATACATTAAATGCAGTGCCAAACTTAAAAATAGGAGAATAGAAAAGGAAAAAATAGTATGTCAATATTTGTAATAGGAGACCTACATTTATCATTTAGAGTACCTAAGCCAATGGATATATTTGGGGATAATTGGACAGGTCATGAAGAAAAAATAAGAAAAGATTGGATAGAAAAAGTTAAAGAGAATGACTTGGTTATTTTGCTAGGAGATTTTTCATGGGAAACATATTTAGAAAATACTAAATTAGATTTTGAATATTTAAGCAATTTGCCAGGAAAAAAGCTTATGTTAAAAGGAAACCATGACTACTGGTGGACAACAGTAACAAATATGAGAAATTTTCTAAAGGAAAATTTTTTTCAAGATATAGATTTTTTATATAATAATAGCTATGAATTTGAAGATAAAATTTTATGTGGTACTAGAGGATGGAGTATTGCAGATGAAGGAAATGACGAAAAACTAATAAATAGAGAGCTTATAAGATTAGAATTATCATTACAAGATGGAGTAAATAAATATGGTAGTGACAAAGAAATAATAGTTTTTATGCACTATCCACCTATAACAAAAGCAAAAATAGAGTTAGAACAAGAAGCAAAGTTTGTAGAACTTATGAAGAGATATAAAGTAAAAAGGTGCTACTATGGACATTTGCATGGAGCTTCTATAAAGGATGCTATTGAGGGAGAAGTCGAAGGTATCCAGTTTAAACTTGTTAGTGCAGATGGGTTGGATTTTAGATTAGAAAAAATATAAAGAGGAGTAACAATGTTAGACCTAAATAAAGATGTAAAATATGTAAAAACAGTAGGACCTAATAGAGTAAAATTGCTAAATAAACTTAATATATATACATTAAAAGACCTAATAGAATATTATCCAAGAGACTATGAAGATAGAAGTAAACCAAAGAACTTGTATGAATGTACTGATGGAGAAGAAGTATTAATAGAAGCAATGCCTACTGGAAGAATGAGTGAAATGCACAAAGGAAAAATGACAATTAGCAAATTAATAGTAAAAGATCAAACAGGAACATGTTATATAACATGGTTTAATCAAGGATATTTAAGGGACAAATTTCAACCAGGTAGAATGTATAGATTTTTTGGAAAGATTTCGATAAGAGGTTCAAGATATGAAATGAATTCACCTGTATATGATGAAATAGATCAAAGCAAAAACACAGGAAAAATAATTCCAATTTATCCGCTAACATTTGAACTAAAACAAAATACATTAAGAAAAATTATAGAAAATGGCCTTTTAGAAGTAAAAAATCAGTTACCAGAAACACTACCAGAATATATATTAAAAGAAAATAATTTGTGGGATATAAATAGTACAATAGAAAGAATACATTTTCCAGTAGAATTTTCTGATTTTAATAAAGCTCGTGAAAGACTTGTATTTGAAGAATTACTTACAATGCAATTGGCTTTATTAAAATTAAAAAACAATTATGAACATGAAACAGATGGAATTCAATTTAGTAAAGATGCTAAAATGTCTGATGTAATAAATATGTTACCATTTAGATTAACAAAAGCACAATTAAGAGTATTAGAAGAAATCGATAAAGATATGGAAAGTAATAAACCAATGAACAGACTTCTTCAAGGAGATGTAGGTTCAGGAAAAACAGTAGTTGCAATGATAGCTGCATATAAAGCTGTAAAATCTGGATATCAAGCAGCTATAATGGCGCCAACTGCAATACTTGCAAGTCAACATTTAGAAAGTTTCCAAGGAATTTTAGAAGAATTAGGAATAAGAACAGAATTATTAATTTCAAGTATCACTAAAAAGAAGAAAGCAGAAATATTAGAAAAATTGCAAAATGGCGAAATAGATATACTTATTGGAACACATGCAATATTAGAAGAAAATGTAGTATTTAAAAATTTAGGACTAGTTGTAACAGATGAGCAACATAGATTTGGTGTAAAACAGCGTGGGACAATAGCATCAAAAGGACAAAATCCAGATATAATAGCAATGTCTGCAACACCGATTCCAAGAACACTTGCATTGATATTATATGGAGATTTGGATATATCAATAATTGATGAACTTCCACCAAACAGAAAAAAAATAGAAACATATGCTGTTAGAAAAAATATGGAAGAACGAGTAAATAATTTTATAAGAAAACAGATTAAAGAAGGAAGACAAGCATATATTGTATGTCCTTTAGTTGAAGAAAATGAAGATATGGAAGGCTTACAATCAGTAATAGAACTTGCAGAAAGATATCAAAAAGAAACATTCAGCGAATATAAAGTTGCATATTTACATGGAAAAATGAAACCAAAAGAAAAAGATGAAATTATGTTAAAATTTAAAGATGGAGAGATTCAGATTTTGATTGCAACAACTGTAATAGAAGTAGGTGTAAACGTTCCAAATGCAAGTATTATGGTTGTGGAAAATGCAGAAAGATTTGGATTAGCACAACTACATCAATTAAGAGGAAGGGTTGGAAGAGGAGAATATCAATCATATTGTATTTTAAAATATGAAGGAAATGGAGACACAATAAGACAAAGAATGAAAGTAATGTGTGATACAAACGATGGATTTGTAATTTCTGAAAAAGACTTAGAACTTAGAGGCTCAGGAGACTTTTTCGGAACAGAGCAACATGGACTTCCAGAATTTAAAATAGCTAATTTATTTGAAGATATAGGAACATTGAAAAAGGTTCAAGGTTTAGCAATAAAGATAATGGAAGATGATCCGTTACTTGAAAAAGAAAAAAATGAAAAATTAAATGAACTTGTTAAAGAAAAATTTAGTTCAAGAATAGAAATCTAAATTATTGATATGACTATAATAGATAAGAAAAATTGTAAAGAAAAGGATGTTGAATATGGGAAAAATAATTTTAAAATTAATTGGATCAGTAATACTATTAATAGGTGTTGTTTTAGTGTATGATGCTAGAATAATTACAAAAAAAGTTTTTAATTTTGGGGACCAAAATGAAGCTACAAGTGGCTTCAAAATTTTAGGAGTGATACTTACAATTGTTGGAGGAATGATAGTTTTCTTTTGCTAAAATATTATTTAAAAGAAAGGAGGAACTTTGTGAATTTAGACTTAATAAAAAACATAGCAAATCAGATTAAAAAAAATGATAATGTAGAAGAATTTATGAAAGAATTATCAGAAAGTCTAGAAAATAAAAATAGGCAAAATCAAGAACTACAAGAAGATAGAAAAGAAGGGCATTTATACTTAGTAACAGAAGATAGAAATGGAGAAGTGTATTTATGGGATTTTACAGATAAGCCAGAACATGAATTTAAAGAAGTAATAACATCTGAAGAATTATTAAAAGTAGCAAAAGAAGGAGCGATGCTTCAGTATAAAAATGGAAAATATGAGTTATATTCAGAAAATGGGTATGATATGTTAGAAGAATCACAAAAATAGGAAGGATTAAAAAATGAGCAAAAAAAGAAACAAAAGAAATAATTTAAGTGAACTAATAATGGTTCTATGTGTAGCAATTATAATAGGGATAACAGGATACTATGGAACAGGAAATGCAAATTCAAATGATGATAATACGACTAATACTGTAAAGACATCAAATTCTACACTAATAAGTATACAAAATATTCCAGAATATAATCAAAGTCCATATGTTGAGATAAATAATAATAAACCATATTTTTCGGAAAACGAATATACAACAAAAGCATTTGAAACATACAGCGATTTAGATTCACTTGGAAGATGTGGAGTTGCATATGCTAACATTTGTAAAGAAATTATGCCAGCAAAAGATGAAAAAAGAGGTGCCATTTCAAGCGTAAAGCCTACTGGTTGGCAAACAGCTAAATACCCAGAAATTGTGGATGGGAATTATTTATATAATAGATGTCATTTAATAGGGTATCAGTTAGCAGGAGAAAATGCAAATGAAAAGAATCTAATTACAGGAACGAGATATATGAATGTAGAAGGAATGCTACCATTTGAGAATAAAGTAGATGAATATATGGATAAAAATCCTAAAAATCATGTATTATATAGAGTTACACCTGTTTTTGAAAATCAAAATTTAGTTGCAAATGGAGTTCAAATGGAAGCATATTCTGTTGAAGATAATGGGCAAGGCATATGTTTTAATATATATGTTTATAATGTTCAGCCTGGGGTTGAAATTGATTATACAACAGGAAGTAGTAAATTAGCAAAATAGATAAAGAAAGAATCTGAAGTATTCAGGTTCTTTTTAGACTTTTGTAATAGGATAACTACCTATGATTAGAAATCTCTTCTTTGTTGTAGTTTAAATAATTAATTATCCTAGTACAGAATTTTTAGAAAGTGTGGTCAGTATATTGACAACATATTATCAATGTGATAATCTAGTATTGAAAACTAGATAGAAAAAATATTGTAGGTATAATTAAAAAGAAAGGAAATGTATAATGGAAAGAGAAAGATATTTTAATGCGATAGAATTTAAAGATATCAAAGGAATAATATACAATTCAGCAAAACAATATGCAAAAAATACGGCATTTATATTAAAGCATAAAGAAGATAAAAAAGTCACATATGAAAACATCACATATAAGAAATTATTACAAGATATCAATGCATTTGGAACAAAACTATATGAAATGGGATTAAAAAATAAAAGAATAGCAATAGTAGGAAGAAACAGATATGAATGGGTAATAACACATTTAGCAAATTTGTTAGGAGGAATAGTATCAGTTCCATTAGACAAAGAATTACAAGTAGATGAATTGGAAAGTTGCTTAGAAAGAAGCAAAGCAGATGTTGTAGTATTTGATGAAAAATACATAGAAAATATAGAAGAAATAAAAAGGAGAGGAAATACAAATTTACAACAATATATATGTATGACTGAAAAAGATGGATATCAAAACTTTTGGAATTTAAAAGCACAAGGAGAAGAATTAGTAAAGCAAGGTCAAAAAGAATATATGCAAAATAAGATAGATGAAGACAAAATGGGAATATTATTATTTACATCAGGAACAACATCAAAATCAAAAGCAGTAATGTTATCACAACACAATGTTGCATCAAATGTATATGCAATGTTATTAGTAGAAAAATTTTTACCTACGGATGTTAACTTAGCATTTTTGCCATTTCATCATATATTTGGATCAACAGAAATGATAGTAATGCTAGCATCAGGGCTAGCAACAGCATTTCCAGATGGACTAAGATATGTAGCACAAAACCTAAGAGAATACAAAGTATCATTATTTGTTGGAGTTCCATTACTTGTAGAAGCAATATATAGAAATATAGAAAAAGAAATTGAAAAACAAGGAAAAACAAAAACAATCAATTTTGCAAAAAAAATAAGTAATGCATTGTTAAAATTTCATATAGATGTAAGAAAGAAAATGTTTAAACCTGTATTAGATGCACTCGGAGGAAATATGAGATTTATAATATCAGGTGGAGCACCATTAGACAAAAAAGTCGCAAAAGGATTTAATGATTTAGGAATTGAACTTGTTCAAGGATATGGATTAACAGAAACTGCACCTGTAATCGCAGCAGAAAATGCATACAAAAAGAGAAGCGGTTCAATAGGATTTCCAATGGACAATGTAGAACTAGAAATAGTAGATAAAGATGAAAATGGAATAGGAGAACTTCGTGTAAAAGGTCCAAATGTAATGCTTGGATATTATGAAAATGAAGAAGAAACAAACAGAGTAATAAGAGATGGATGGTTCTATACAGGAGATTTAGGATATATTGATAAAGATGGATTTATCTTTTTAACAGGAAGACAAAAAAATATGATAGTTTTAAAAAATGGAAAAAAGGTTTTTCCAGAAGAATTAGAAACTTTAATAAATAGACTTGATTTAGTAAAAGAATGCATAGTTTATGGAATGCCTGATGAAAAAGATAAGAATGATTTAAAATTGTCTGTAAAAATAGTATATAATAAAGAGGTTGCAAAAGAAAAATATCCAAATGCTACAGAAAATGAACTAAGAACAATGGTTTGGGAACAAATAAAAGAAATAAATAAGACATTTCCACCATATAAATATATCAAAAATATGATTTTAACAGATGAAGAACTTTTAAAAACAACAACTCAAAAAGTAAAAAGACAAGAAGAAATAAAAAGAATATTAGGTGAAAAGAAGTAACAATAAATCTTAATAATATTTTTTAAATTAGCACTCTACTATTGACAGTGCTAAAAAGAAGTGATATAATAATAAAGTAATAAGAAAAGGAGCACATTCTATAGTAAAGACTGTGCTCTTAAAATATGAAAAAAGGAAATTATGTACCCGGTCCTCAATGACCTGGTCCCGAATGTCCCAAAAAGGGAAATTACGTACCCGGTCCCTAATGACCTGGTCCAAAATGTCCCAAAGAGGGAAATTACGTACCCGGTCCCTAATGACCTGGTCCCAAATTATCCAAAAGGAGGTAGATATTATGAATATTCAAAAATTTACTCAAAAATCATTAGAAGCAATACAAAATGCACATACATTAGCAATAGAAAATCAAAATGCACAAGTAGAGCAAGAACATTTATTATTAGCATTATTAGAACAAGAAAATAGCTTAATTAAAGAACTAATTAAGAAAATTGGTGATGAAGATAGTATTGAAAATGAGGTTAGAAACAAAATTGAAAGTAAGCCAAAAATGACAGGAGGAGCAAGACCAAGTGATGGGATTTATGTTGCACAAGATGTTGACAAGGTTCTAGCTGATTCAGAGTCAACTGCAAAGAAGATGAAGGATGAATATGTTTCTGTTGAACATATTATGCTTGCTATTTTTAATAATGCAAATAACAATATTAAAGATATTTTAAGAAGATTTGGTATTACAAAAAATGAGTTTTTAAAAGCTTTATCAGATGTCAGAGGAAATACAAGAGTAACATCAGATAATCCAGAAGATACTTATGATGTTTTAAAGAAATACGGACAAGATTTAACCCAAATGGCTAGAGAACAAAAATTAGATCCTGTAATAGGCAGAGACACAGAAATAAGAAATGTTATTCGTATATTGTCAAGAAAGACTAAAAATAACCCTTGTTTGATTGGTGAACCTGGTGTTGGAAAAACAGCTATAGCAGAAGGATTGGCATTAAGAATAGTTAGAGGAGATGTTCCAGAAGGCTTAAAAGAATGTACAATATTTTCACTTGATATGGGTTTGCTTGTTGCAGGTGCAAAGTATAGAGGAGAGTTTGAAGAAAGACTTAAAGCTGTTTTACAAGAAGTAAAGAAAAGTGAAGGCAGAATTATATTGTTTATAGATGAAATTCACACAATAGTAGGTGCCGGAAAGACAGATGGTGCAATGGATGCAGGAAATTTGCTAAAACCAATGTTGGCAAGAGGTGAATTACATTGTATAGGTGCAACTACATTAAATGAATATAGACAATATATTGAGAAGGATCAGGCACTTGAAAGGCGTTTCCAACCTGTAATGGTAGATGAACCTTCTGTAGAAGATACAATATCAATTTTAAGAGGATTGAAGGAAAGATATGAAGTATATCATGGTGTTAAAATTGCAGATAATGCTTTAATTTCTGCTGCAACATTATCTCATAGATATATATCAGATAGATTTTTACCTGATAAAGCAATAGATTTAATTGACGAAGCTTGTGCTATGATAAAAACAGAAATGGAGTCAATGCCAACAGAGTTAGATGAAGTTTCAAGAAAAATAATGCAATTAGAAATAGAAGAAACTGCATTGAGTAAAGAAAAAGATGAGATTTCTAGACAGCGTTTAGCTGATATTCAAAAAGAAAAATCAGAACTAAAAACTAAATTTGATGGAATGAAAGCAAAATGGGAAAATGAGAAATCAGCAATTAGTAAAGTTCAAAAATTGAGAGAAGAGATTGAACAGACTAATGCACAAATAGAACAAGCAGAAAGAAATTATGATTTGAATAAAGTTGCAGAATTAAGATATGGAAAATTACCAGAATTGCAAAAAGAATTGCAATACGAAGAAGAAATATCAGAAAAAAGTAAAGAAGATGGATTATTGAGAAATAAAGTAACAGAAGAAGAAATTACAAAAATTATATCAAGATGGACAGGAATACCTGTTACAAAATTGATGGAAGGTGAAAGAGAGAAAATTTTAAATCTTGATAAAATACTTCATAAAAGAGTAATTGGGCAAGATGAAGCAGTTGAAAAAGTATCAGAGGCAATAATGCGTTCAAGAGCAGGAATTGGAGACCCTAGTAGACCTATAGGTTCATTTATGTTTTTAGGACCAACAGGTGTTGGTAAAACTGAACTTGCAAAATCACTAGCAGAGGCATTATTTGATGATGAACACAATATTGTAAGAATTGATATGTCTGAATATATGGAAAAATATTCTGTTTCAAGATTAATTGGTGCACCTCCAGGATATGTTGGATATGAAGAAGGTGGACAATTAACAGAAGCTGTAAGAAGAAAACCATATTCAGTAGTTCTATTTGATGAAATCGAAAAAGCACATCCAGATGTATTTAATATTTTATTACAAGTGTTAGATGATGGGCGTATAACTGATTCGCAAGGGAGAACGGTTGACTTTAAGAATACAATAATAATATTAACTTCAAACTTGGGTTCTGATTATATATTAGAAGGAATTCAAGAAAATGGTGAAATTTCAGAAGAGGCAAAACAAAAAGTATCAGAGCTTTTAAAGAGAAGCTTTAGACCTGAATTTTTAAATCGTTTAGATGAAATAGTATTTTATAAACCACTTATGAAAAATGAAATTTCAAAAATATTGGAACTTCTAATCAAAGATTTGGAAAAAAGGCTTGATGATAAACACATCAAGTTAGAATTAACTCAATCAACTAAAGATTATTTAATTAATAATGGATATGATGAAGTTTATGGAGCAAGACCGTTAAAGAGGTTTGTACAGAAAAGACTTGAAACCTTGATAGCAAAAAAGATTTTAACTCAAGAAATTTTGCCTAATACTACTGTTATAGTTGATTACAATGGCGAAGAATTATATATAAAATAGAAATGAAAAAAGTGACTCGTAAAAAGAGAGCCCCTTTTATAATAAAGTTAAATTATGATAGAATTGCTCCCAAAACTAAAATACCTAAATTATCCATATATATTTTTCTAAATTGAGTCATAGGAAGTGGATTAGTTCCTAAGCCTACCTCAATTGTATATCCAGGCCTATTAAAATTTTGGATAAACCAATCTTTATAACCAGCAAAACTAGAATTATAGGGAGTAGGTTCAAGAAAATATCCACTAACATTTGAAAATTGTCTTCCAATAAACAATGAATTTGGTGGATTATAATTCTGAAATTGCCAATAGATTACTTCACCTTGAGAATGATAAGCAAGTATAAGTCTAAAATTATGTTGTAATGTAAAATTATAAACAGCTAAAGCCTCAGGTTCAGTAAGGGAACCATATCCAACAAAATCACGAGGAGCAGGTCCGAGTAAATCCTTGTTCATATTTTATTTTACGAGCCATTTCCCATTCAGCAGGAAACTGTAGATTCAGGTCAACACCACGAATATTGGCCCTCCAACCATCAGGAAAAGGAATTGTTGCAAAACCATAAGCAATTTTTTCAGCTTGTTTGTATGAAGGAGATGACTTCGAAAGTGCACCAGTAACTAAGTCTACACCATCAGGATTAACTAAAGGCATGACATAAATAGATGTTGTTTCAAACAATCTTCGAGCTGGAAAGCCGAAAATAGTAGAATTATTTTGAATAGCATTACAATATTCATACAAAAATTCTAAAAGAACAACAGATGTAATCCATTCATTAGCATGATAACTTGCAGAATAGAAAACTTCTTTTGCCCCACGACCAACTTTTACATAAGAAATATCTTTACCCATAATACTTTTTCCAGCAGAGCCTATTTGTAAAAAAGAATATGTTTGTTTTAAAATATTCAAATTTTCATATAATAAATTAGAACTAAAAACATAATCATCCATAAAAACCTCATTTCTAAACAATTTTAAATATAGAAAATATTCTAAATATAAAAATTGTCATAATAATAATTGTAATATTGTATGACAAAAACAAAAAAATGTGATATAAATAAAATTGAGAGTTAAATGTAAGTAACAAAACATTAACAATAATATAAAAGAAAGGAATGAAATTTAATATGAATAAATACATGGAAATTGCAAAAAACAAATCAATACAAGGATTTAAAAACAAAGAAGGAGGACCTTTTGGAGCAGTTATAACAGATAAAGATGGTAATATAATAGCCGAAGGAAATAACAAAGTATTATGTAGTAATGACCCAACAGCACATGCTGAAGTTGTAGCAATAAGAGCGGCATGTGAAAAACTAAAAACTTATGATTTATCTGATTATATATTATATACATCATGTGAACCATGTCCAATGTGCTTATCAGCAATAATTTGGGCAAATATAAAGACTGTATATTATGGTTGCACAAAAGAAGATGCAGGAAATATTGGATTTAGAGATGATATTATATATCAATATTTAAAAGGTGAAAATAAAAATTTAATTAACTTGAAACAAATGGATAGAGATGAATGCATATATGCTTTTGAAGAGTATAAAAAAGAAAATGGAGTAATATACTAAATTTATTTGATAATAATATTAATATATTTTAATTTTTTGGTGGAGATGAGGGGAGTCGAACCCCTGTCCACAACACCATCCACATAAACTTCTCCGAGTGCAGTTTATTATTAAAATTCGTCTAATAATCATTAATAAACAAATGATTATTAAATATATCTACTAAATACCTACTGTTTTCGTAGAAAAAACAGTTTTGTTTCCCACTAAAATGACACCATATTAAAATATGTGGGAATATTCTAACTGGCGATGCTGCAATTAGGCAGCAAAAGCTAATTCTGTATTATCAGCGTTTATATTTAATTTCCCGTTTTTTAAAGTGGCAAACGAGAATCCACTACTCGCTATTTATGTTTCCAATGTAATGTCGAAACCATTACATCCCCATATACTTATTTATTATAAACTAAAAAAAATTTTTTTTCAAGAAAATTAACATAAATTTTAAAAAATGTTGTATGACAAATATGTATATTTTTTTCCTTTTTTGTCATAATAAGAATATACTTAGAAAAACAAAAAGGAGGAAAATTATGAAAGCAACAGGAGTTGTAAGAAGAATAGATGATTTAGGTAGAGTTGTAATACCAAAAGAAATAAGAAAAACATTGCGTATAAAAGAGGGAGAACCTTTAGAAATATTTACAGATAGAGAAGGACAAGTAATTTTGAAAAAGTATTCACCAATTGGTGAGTTATCAGAATTTGCAACAGGATATGCAGAAACATTATCAAAAACTACAGGACATATAGCTTGTATAACAGATAAAGATACAGTAATAGCAATTTCAGGTGGACCTAAAAAGGAATTTTTAGAGCAAAATGTAAGTGATGAATTAGAACAATTAATGGAAGATAAAGAAATATATACAAGTAAAGAAAATAGTGATGTTGCTGTTCCGATAACAAAAAATGATAATAAAGAAAGAAAATATAATGCACAAGTTGTATATCCAATTATTTCAAATGGAGATACAATAGGAACTGTAATTTTATTGTCTAAAGAATCTAATACTAAAATGAATGAAGTAGAGAAAAAGGTGGCTCAATCAGCTGCATCTTTCTTGGGAAGCCAAATGGAAATTTAAAAATATTAAAATTGGTACAGGTTACATTTTTTAGCTTTTTATCAAGCAAATAATTATAAATATTAAATATAAACTTTAAATGAAATGACGAATACGATTGAAGAAGCTTTAGAAATTCTTACGAAATATTATGGAAAGAGTTCACGAGAGTGGAAGGGTGCCATAAGATAAGTTAGAATTTCTTAAGCTTCGTAATAAGTCGAGGAATGTAATGCAAAGTTTATATTTAATATTTATAAAATAACATACAATAAAAAGTTAAAAAATGTAACCTGTACCAATTTTACAATTTTAAATTAACAATAGTTACACCCATTTCGCCTTCACCAAAAGTACCGAGTCTAAAACTATCAACAAATTTATTAGACTTAAGATAGTGATGAATACCATTTCGTAATGCACCAGTACCTTTACCATGTACAATACGAACAGGAGAAAGTTTGGCAATATAACAATCATCTAAATATTTATCTACAATAGGTATTGCCTCATCAACAGTAAGACCTAACAGATTGATTTCTGGACTTACATTTTGAGATTTCAAAGATGAACGGCTTACATAAGAATAATTTGTGACTTTGCTATTTGAAGATGATTTTGAATTTGTAGGCAATTCTTGTAAATTTTTTATATCGACTTTCATTTTCATTATACCAATTTGAACTTGAACAGTATCATCTTTTGATATATTAGAGACAATAATGCCGTTTGCTTTTAAATTACTTACATATACATTTAAACCTGGTTTAATTTCTTCTCGTGCAATAGTAGGAAGTAGGTTATTAGATAGTTCTACATCATCCATATTTGTAGTAATAGAAGAAATTTTTTCATTTAATGTATTTCTAAGTTTATTTGCCTTAGATGCAGATGAAGCAGAATTTATCCTTTTTATTATTGAATTTGCAGTTTCTTTTGCATCAAGTAGAATTTGTTTTGCTTCTTGTTTAGCATTAGCAATTAACTCTTTTTCTTTATTAGATACATTTGAATGCTGATGTTTTAAAGAATCTCGCAATTTTTCTGCTTCTTGTAAAGCAAGAGAAGTACGAAATTTTTCATCTTCAATTTGTGATTTACTATCATATATGTTTTTCAACAAATCTTCTAAATTTACAGTTTCTTTATCAATCATAGAAGATGCTCGTTCTATAATATTTTCATCTAATCCAAGTTTTCTGCTTATTGCAAATGCATTACTTTTTCCTGGTATACCAATTAATAAACGATATGTTGGCTTCAAGTTTTCAATATCAAATTCTACACTGGCATTTTTGAAACCAGGTGTTACAAGTGCATATTTTTTTAATTCTTGATAATGTGATGTTGCAACTGTAAGACATTTCATTTCTGTAAAGTATTGCAAAATACTTATTGCAAGATGTGCACCTTCAAGAGGGTCTGTTCCGGAACCTAGTTCGTCAACAAGTATAAGACTGTTAGAGGTAGCTGTTTGGGTAATTTTTACAATATTACTCATATGTGATGAAAATGTACTTAAAGATTCACTAATACTTTGCTCATCACCTATATCAGCAAAAATATGGTCAAAAACATAAAAACTAGAATGTTCATCTGCGGGGATATTTAATCCACTGCATGCCATAGCAGATAAAAGACCAATTGTCTTTAATGTTACAGTTTTTCCACCTGTATTTGGACCTGTTATAATTAAACTTGAAAATTCTTTTCCTAATTCTATAGAAATTGGCACTACATTTGTTTTGGCAATCAAAGGATGACGAGCATTTTTTAAATCAATAAATTCCTCATCATTTATTTCTGGTGTTGTACAATGTAAATTCAAAGAATAATGAGCTTTAGCAAATATAAAATCAAGTTTTCCAATTAATTGAACATTGTTTTCAATTTCTTTTGTATATGGATATAATAATCCGCTTAAGTTTTGCAGAATTTTTTCAATTTCAAGCTCTTCTTCAATATGCAGATTTGAAAGTTCATTATTTAGATCAAATATAGCAATTGGTTCTATAAACACAGTAGACCCACTACTTGACATATCATGAACAAGACCTTTAACTGCACTGCGATATTCTTCTTTTACAGGAATTACAAAACGATTATTACGAATTGTTACAATATTCTCTCTCATATATTTTGAATATGTAGAAGAATGTAAAATACTATTTAATTTTGAACGAATATCTTGTTCAATTTTTCGTTTTTTTCTACGAATATCCTGTAATTTTGAAGAAGCGGTATCTGCAATATTATCTTCATCTATAATCGATTTTGCAAATATAGATACAATACTTGGATTTATATATAAATCCAAGTAATATTGTTTAATTGCAGAAAAATCTGATGTTTCAAGATAATCTTTTTCAAAATAATTTTTCAAATTTGATGACATTTGCAAAATGTTTTGAATTTCTAGTAATGCTTTTATACTAAGAGTGCCATAACTATCTAATGATTTTAAATATACTGTTATATCAGCAATTTCACCAAGGGGAGGAGTACTATTTCTTTGAATTAATATTACTCCTTGAGAAGTTTCATCTAACATTTTTTGAATTTCTTCTTTATCCTGTGATGGACGCAATTCTGATACATAATTTTTTCCTATATATGTTTTACAATAATTTGATACATTTTCTAAGATTTTATCAAATTCTAATTTCTTTAAATTATTGTTCATTATTAAAATTCCTTTCCTGAGGCAATAAAATTTTGTAGATTTAACCTCCGAATGCTTATATTATCGCACAAAATCAAAGAAAATTCAATAAAATAATTAATATAAAAAGGTATTGCTAATTTTTTTGTGTTGTGAGATAATTGAAATGAAAAAGGGGGATGTCTATGAAAAAGACAAATAAAATATTATTTATGTTTGTATTTGCTGTTGCGTTATTTTTAATAGGAAATAAAGTAGAAGCAAATTCTATACAAAGTATATCTATGGATATATATATTAATGATGAAAATGGGGATGCATATGTAACTGAAACATGGAAATGCAATGTAACACAAGGAACTGAAGTATATCACCCATATTATAATTTAGGAAATTCAGTAATAAAAGATTTGAGTGTAATGGATGGAAATAAACAATATGAGCAGTTGTCATATTGGAGTACATCTGGTTCATTGCAAAATAAAGCCAATAAATGTGGAATAAATAATATAAAAAATGGGGTTGAGCTTTGTTGGGGAATAAGTCAATATGGTTCACACACATATACTGCTAGATATACAATTACAAACTTTGTTTCAGAAACAACAGATGCACAAATGATATATTGGACATTAATACCATATGAATTTTCAAATTCAATAGGAAATGCATATATTAAGATTCATACTAATTTTGATATTGCAAGTACAACTGATGTATGGGGATATGGAAACTATGGCGGAACTGCATATGTGTATGATGGATATATTGAAATGCAATCAGATGGAACATTAGATACAAATGAATATATGACAATTTTAGTTAAGTTTCCATTAGGAACATTTAGTACAACTAATAAATTAGATTATGATTTTGAACATTATTATGATATGGCAGAAGAAGGAGTAACTAAATATAAAGAATCCTATGCAACAAGTATTGCTATTATAGTGATTGGAATTATATTTGGAATATTTCTTACCGGTTTATTGCTTGTGGTTTTCTGGGGATTAGCTAATGCGTCAAGTTTAGCAAAAGGCTTGTATTTTGGCAAAGAAGGCAAGAAAATTCCAAAAGATGTTCCATATTTTAGAGACATACCATGTGGGAAAGATATATACAGAGCTTATTACATAGGATATCAATATGATATAATCAAAAATAAAACAGATATATTAGGTGCAATAATATTAAAATGGCTAAAAGATGGCTTGATCAGAATAGAAGAAAAGGAAACAGGAGTGATATTTAAAAAAGAAAATGCAGTTATAGTTTTAACTGAAACTGATCCTGAAAAATTTTCAGAATCTAAAGAAAAAGAATTATTCCAAATGCTATATCAAGCGAGTAAAGATGGATATTTAGAAAGTAAAGAATTTGAAAAATGGTGTGAACATAGTTACTCAAAAATACTTTCATGGTTTGATAAAATAATAGAAAGAGAAAAAACTAAACTTGTACAAGAAGGATTGATTGAAGAAAAAGAAGAAGTAAAAATGAAGATATTCAAAAGCAAAAAATATATAGCAACATATGAATTAAAACAAGAAGCAATTGAGCTTGCTGGACTAAAGAGATATTTAAATGAATACACACTTATAAAACAAAGAGAAGCAATTGAAGTTCAATTATTTGAAGAATATTTAATCTTTGCTCAAATTATGGGAATAGCACAAAAAGTTGCAAAACAATTTAAAGATATATATCCAGAAGTAATTCAGCAATCTAACTTTACATCATATGATTACATTGTATTTATAAATATGAGCTCACATAGAGGAATATCTGCTGCGCAATCAGCCAAATCAAGAGCAGAAAGCTACTCATCTGGTGGAGGAGGATTTTCATCAGGTGGCGGAGGAGGAGGTTCCTTCGGAGGTGGAGGAGGAGGCCGGAGGCTTCCGTTAAAATATAAAGTATACAAAAGTTTCGACAAATACTTGCAAAAAAGGGGAATAAAGGATATAATGAAAACATACTAAAAAGAAAGGAGCGATTTTTATGCAAATAAAAATAACAGGAAAGGAACTAAAGGTAACAGATGCAATAAACGACTATGTTGAAAGAAAAATGGACAGAGTAGCAAAATACTTTGAAGATGCAGAAGCTGATGTTTTAATAAGAGTAGAAAAAACAGCACAAATAGCAGAAATTAGAGTATCAGCAAATGGAGAAATTTTTAGAGCAGTTACAGAAGACAAAGACCTATATGCATCTATAGATAAAGATATAGATATATTAGAGGGACAAATTAGGAAATTTAAAACAAAAAAAGAAAAAATGATGAAAGATTCTAGCTTAAAATCACTAGAAGTTGGAGAAAAAACTCACGAGGTTACAGATGAAATTCTAAAAACAGAATTTTATGAAATTAAACCTATGACACCAGAAGATGCAAAATTAATATTGCAAGAGAAACCTTCTCAAATGTTCTTTACATTTGTTAATGTTGAAACAAATAAAGTAAATGTTATTCATAAATTAAAAGATGGTAAAAATTTTGGATTAATTGAGCCAGAAGCTTAAAAATTTGAATAAACAAGACTATAGTAGTAAGAATGTTGTTTTACAATATTCTTGCTATTTTTTATATAATAGGAAAGTTTTACTTTCCTATTATATAAAAGTTACAATCGCTAGCCCTTTGAGATTTTCTCCTTATAGTCGAAAACTCAAATCGTGCAAGAACAAAGGGCGACTATGTCGCTTTGCTCGTTAGATTTATTAGGCGCAGAGAGTATAACGAAACCAATTTTTTACTCATAGGCAGGTGGAAAAAATTACATAGACGAAGTATAAAACTTTTTTGCATAAAGTATTGTATTTTTTTGTGTGTAATGATATAGTTAAATTGATATGAAAAAATTCGACAAAAAAACACAAAATAAAATAATAAAAATAATATTAATTATAGTATGGATGATAGTTGTATTTGAATTTTCTAATCAAAGAGGCACAAAATCAAGTAATACAAGTAGAAAAGTTACAGTAGCAGTTGTACAAGCAATATCAGATAAAACAGTAGAAGAAAATGAGCTATTAATTCAGAAAACAGAAAAGGTTATAAGAAAATTAGCTCATTATACTATCTACACAATTGGTGGCTTTTTAATAATGAATTATGCATATACAACTAATCTGAAAACAAAAGAAAAAATACTTTATAGTATAGCTTTTGGGGCTGGCTATGCTGTTACAGACGAGTTGCACCAATTTTTTATGCCTGGAAGAAGTGCAAGGCTCTTTGATGTGTGTATAGATACATTGGGAGTTATTACAGGGATTGGTATATATACTGTGATGAGGAAGAATATAGAAAAACATATTGATAAAACAGTTTAAAATGTAAACTGAAACTAGGGGGAAAACTAAGGTGAATGTTGACTTAACGAGGGAAGATGTAGTAAGAGATAATACAGTTATAGAATTAAAAAGCGAAGGAAAAAGGTTACTACAAGGTAAAGAAAAAGTATATGAAATTTCTAAAAGAGTGATAGATATTATTGGCTCAATGGTTGGAATAGTAACATTAGTACCTTTAACTATAGGTGTTTTTATTGCTAAACTAATTACAAATGATAAAGGATCAGTGTTTTATACTCAAAATAGAATTGGCAAAGATGGTAAAATTTTTAAAATGTATAAATTTAGATCTATGGTAGTTGGTGCTGATGATATATTACAAGAATATTTGAATTCAAATACAGAGGCAAAAGAAGAATATAGAATAAATAAGAAATTAAAACATGATCCGAGAGTTACAAAGGTCGGAGAATTTATTAGAAAAACAAGTATTGACGAATTTCCACAATTTATAAATGTGTTAAAAGGTGAAATGAGTTTAGTTGGACCTAGACCTTATCTGCCAAGAGAGATTAATGACATAGGTGAATATTACCCATACATAACATCAGTTAAGCCTGGGATTACAGGGTTGTGGCAAATTAGAGGAAGAAATGATGTTACTTTTTATGATAGGCTAAAATTAGATATGGAGTATTTTGAAAAGAAAAATCTGCTATTCGAAACAAAGATATTGTTTTGGACAGTAAGTTCAGTAGTACATAAAAAGGGAGCAAAATAAAGGGGAAGTTAGATGAAAATTGCAATGCTAGGACATAAAAGGATTCCATCAAGAGAAGGTGGTGTTGAAGTTGTTGTTGAAGAACTAGCAACAAAACTTGTACAAAAGGGACATATAGTTGATGTATACAATAGAAAAGGAAATAATGTTTCAGATAAAAGCATTAAAACAAAGAAAATAAAAGAATATAAAGGAATAAATATAAAAACAGTTTTCACAATAAATAAAAAAGGACTAGATGCATTAATATATTCTTTTTTAGCAAGTATAAGAGTTGCATTTGGAAAATATGATTGTATTCATTATCATGCAGAAGGCAGTTGTGCAATGTTATGGATTCCTCATTTATTTGGAAAAAGAACAGTAGTAACAATACATGGCCTAGATTGGCAACGCTCTAAATGGGGAGGATTTGCTACAAAATATATTAAATTTGGAGAAAAATGTGCAGCAAAATATGCAGATGAAATTATAGTGCTATCAAAAAGTGTACAAAAATATTTTAAAGATACTTATAATAGAGAAACACATTTTATAGAAAATGGAGTAAATAAACCAGCAATTAAACCAGCAAATATAATAAAAGAAAAATATGGATTAGAAAAAGATAATTACATATTATATTTGGCAAGAATTGTACCAGAAAAAAGGTTGGATTTATTAATAGAAACATTTAGAAAAGTAAAAACTGATAAAAAATTAGTAATAGCTGGAGGAGCAAGTCATACAAATGATTTTTTAAATGAGATAAAAGAAAAAACAAAACAGGATGACAGAATTATAATGACAGGTTTTGTACAAGGAGAAGAACTAGAAGAACTATTTAGCAATACATATTTATATTGTTTGCCAAGTGATGTTGAAGGAATGCCAATTAGCTTGTTAGAAGCTATGAGTTATGGTAAAAATTGTTTGGTTAGTGATATTGAAGAAAATGTACAAGTTTGTGGAGAGTATGGAACTACTTTTAAAAAAAGCAATTTGGATGACTTAACCCATAAATTAAATTTATGCCTTGAGGGAAATAATAGATTTGATAGTGAAACGATTTCTGATTATATTTTGGATAAGTATAATTGGAATGATGTTGTTGAAAAAACTGAGAGATTATATAGAAAATAAATTGGAGTGAATAGATTGAAAATATTACTTGTGAATAAATTTTTATACCCTAAAGGTGGAGCAGAAACTTATGTCATAAAACTTGGAAAATATTTGGAAGACCAAGGACATGATGTACAGTATTTTGGTTTAGAAAATAAAAAAAATATACTAACTAATAAATATAATTTGTATGTGAATGAACTTGACTTAACTCAGAATAATATGAAAAGTGTATTGAATGTTTACAAGTTAATTTATTCTAATGAAGCTAAAAACAAAATGAGTAAATTACTTGATAATTATAAACCAGACTTAATAATATTGAACAATATAGAATATCATCTTACGCCAGCAATAATTATAGCAATAGGAAAATATAAGGAAAAAATTAATAATAAAGCTAGATTATTTTATGTGGCACATGATTATCAGCTAATTTGTCCAAGCCATGGCTTGTTTGATACAAATGTGAATATATGTGAAAAATGTTTGAACGGAAATTATTGGAACTGTTACAAAACAAAATGCTTGAAAAATTCTAAATTAAAAAGTTTAATAGGTTCAATAGATTCAACATATTGGCATAAAAAGAATATCTATAAATGGGTTGATAAGATAATATGTCCAAGTGAATTTATGAAAAATAAATTGGATACACAGGAAGAACTAAAAAATAAAACTATTGCCATACACAATTTTGTAGACAGACAGGGAAAAAAAGAATATTTAAAAGAAGATTATATTATTAATTTTGGAAAGTTCTGCAAAGACAAGGGAACAGAAACATTATTAACTGTTGTGAAGAAATTGAGAAATATAAAATTTGTATTTGCAGGATATGGACCATTGGAAAATAAAATAAAAAACAATGAAAATGCTATTTTTGTAGGTTTTAAAACAGGAGAAGAATTGAAAGAACTAGTCTCAAAGGCGAGATTTAGTATTTATCCATCAGAATGGTACGAAAATTGTCCATTTTCTGTTATTGAATCACAAATGTATGGAACGCCAGTGATTGGTTCTAATATTGGGGGAATACCTGAATTAATTAATGTCGGAAAAACAGGAGAAGTATTTGAAACGGGAAATGTAAAGGATTTAGAAAAGAAGGTATTGAAACTATGGAACAATAAAGAATTACTTGAAGAATATACTGAAAATTGTAAAACTATAGAAATAGAAACAATCGAAAAATATACAAAAAAAATATTAGAAATATACGAAGGGATGCAAATATAATGAAAATTATTGAAGTTGGCACAGGTTATACATCAATTCCAGCTAACATGGGAGCAGCAACTGAAATCGTAGTAGAAGAATTAGCTAAAGTATTTGAAAAAGAAAAAGTAAATTATGAAATATTTGATATAAAAGATGAAAACAGACAAGACACAAATTTACGAATCAGAGAAGTATGTGTACCAAAATGTTTTAGAAAAAAAGATGTCAGTTTAGGATTAATGCATAAATTAAAAAGAGTTATTTATTCAATCAGCTTAGCGAGAGTTTTAAAAAAAGAAATAAAGAACTCTAATGAAGAGATAATTGTCCATTTTCATAATCAATATAACATGTTTTTCTTTTGTAAATTAGTTTCAAAAAAAATTAGAAGAAAAACAAAATTAATGTATACAGTTCATAGTTATATTTGGAATGGTAAATGGGAGGATATAGAAAATACTATAAAAAAGAAATACTTTCAAGAAGTGTTTTGCGTAAAAAATGCAGACAAAGTTTTTGTTTTAAATAATATAACAAGAGATTATTTCATAAATAAACTGGGAGTAAATAGTAATAGGATTGTAAAAATAGATAATGGGGTTAATACAGACATTTATAAACCTAAAGAAAATAATAGTGATGAAATTATATTTTTTCAATCAGGATCCATTTGCGATAGAAAGAATCAACTTGGAGCAATAGAAATACTAAGTAAATACTTAAAAGAGAATAAAAAACTTAAATATGTTTATGCAGGTGGAATAATTGATCACGAATATAAAAATAAGATCGATGAGTATATAAAAAATAACAATATATATGAACAGGTTGAGTATGTTGGAGAATTGAAACCTGGAAAAGAATTGACAGAATATTATAATAAAGCTAAAGCATTTATATTTCCTTCAGTAGCAGAAGCATTTAGTTTAGTTATATTAGAAGCTATATCTTCAGGACTACCAGTAATAATGAATAAACAATCAATTCTAGATGTTGATGAAAAACTAGAAAATGTAATACTTTTTTATAATGATAAAAGTACATTTGATTATATTATAAATAATAAAATTTTTAATGAAAAAGAAAGAAAAGAGATTTCGAACAAATCTCGTGAGACTGCAGAAAAAGTTTATAGTTGGGATGCTGTAGCAAAAGAGTATTTAAAAAATATTAAATAGGAGAAAAATAATATGGCTGAAAAAAAATTAAATGGCACAGTTATTGTTACATATAGATGTAATGCAAGATGTACTATGTGTAATAGATATAAAGCACCATCAAAACCAGATGAAGAAATAAGTATTGAAACAATAAAAAAATTACCCAAAATGTATTTTACTAATATAACAGGAGGAGAACCTTTTATAAGAGAAGACCTTGCTGATATTGTAAGAGAATTATATAAAAAATCAGACAGAATTGTTATTTCAACAAATGGTTTTTTTACAGATAGAATAATAAAGTTGTGCGAAGAATTTCCTAATGTAGGAATAAGAATATCTATTGAAGGATTAGAACAAACCAATAATGAAATTAGAGGGCTAAACGATGGATTTAATAAAGGATATTCTACATTAAAAAAATTAGTTGAAATGAAACATCCAGATGTTGGATTTGGAATGACAGTTCAAGATAAAAATGCAAAAGATTTGGTAGCCTTATATGATTTATCTAATAAGATGGGAATGGAATTTGCGACAGCATCATTACATAATAGTTTTTATTTTGTAGAAGCAAAAAATATTATTCATTATAGACCTATGGTTGCACAAGAGTTTGAAAACTTAATTAATAAACTTTTAGAGTCTAAATCACCAAAGAAATGGTTTAGAGCATATTTTAACCATGGATTAATTAATTACATATATGGTCAGAAAAGACTATTACCATGTGATATGGCTTTTGATACATTTTTTATAGATCCATATGGAGATGTAATGCCATGTAATGGTACTAAATGTAAAAACATAATGGGAAATCTAAATGAACAATCTTGGGATGAATTATGGAATTCTGAAAAAGCAGAGAAAGTGAGAGAGGCTGTAAGACATTGTTCAAGAAATTGTTGGATGATTGGTTCAGTTTCACCAGCTATGCATAAATATATTTGGATACCAGCTTGGTGGGTAATTAGACATAAATTAAAATTCTGGACAAAGAAAAAATATTCTATGTATGAATTACCAATTGTTAGACAATATAGAGATGGAAAAGTAAGTAAAGAAGATTTGGATAAACTATCTACATATGATGTAAATGCTACTATTGATAATGGTTTATCTCAAGCTTCTAAAGAACAGCTTAAACATAAGTCTGGTGAAGAAATTGTTGAGGCTGATATAGCTAAACAGATGGAGAGGTAAATGAAAGAGAAAATAAAAAATATATTAGGTCATATAAGAGGAAAATTTAATAATGTAAAATTAGGCAAAAATGTTTACATAGGAAAAACAACTAAAATAATTAATGGAAGAAATATTATTTTAGAAAACGATATCCAAATAAGACCAGATTGCTTTTTGAGTTGCAATGACAATTCATATATTACATTAAAAGAGGGCTGTGATATAGGAACAAGATCTAGAATTATTGCTGGAAATAAAATTTTAATAGAAAAAGAAGTAATTACAGGACCTAATGTTTTTATTTCAGATCAAGATCATAAATATGATAATATTAAAATTCCAATAAAGAGACAAGGAACTATAGTTAAAAAAGGAAAAGGAATAAGAATTGGAGAAGGAAGTTGGTTAGGAATTAATAGTGTTATAATTGGAAATGTTGATATAGGTAAAGGCTGCGTAATAGGAGCAAATGCTGTTGTTACTAGAAATATTCCAGATTATTCTGTAGCAGTGGGTATGCCAGCAAAAGTTATAAAAAAATATAATTTAAAAACACAAAGATGGGAAAAGATAAAATGAGAATTTTAATGTTAGTAAATTGGAAAGTAAGAAAATGTGAAAAAATTCCGGATGATATACAAGCACCTGATTATATAGTTCCAGATGAAAAATACTGGTTTTTTAGGTATTTCCCGGAAGATACACAAGTTGATGTAATAGATATAAGTTCGTTTAGTTTCTGGGAAAAATTCGAAAGAAACAAATTGCATTTTTATATTATTCAACCAATTAAAGCATTATTTAGAATAAGAAAATATGATATTGTTTTATCACATGGGATGCCAAGTGGAATAGTATTGGCATTATTTAGAAGATTTTTTAAAACTCATGCTAAACATATTGTATTTGATATAGGATCTTTTAATAGTGCGGCAGAAAAAGGAAAAATACTAAAGCTAAATCAATTTGCAAGTAAATCAATTGATGGAATTATATATCATAGCAGTAATCAAGTTGAATATTATAAGAAATTTTATCCTTGGATAGTAAATAAGTCTAAATTTATTCCGTTTGGAACTGATTTAGAGTATTTTAGAAAATATGAAGAAAATAATATAAAAATAGAAAAGTATATTTTAACTATTGGATATAAAATGAGAGATATAAAAACACTATTAAGTGCATTTAAAAACATAAATACGGATTTGAAACTTAGGATAATTGGGGTGGATAATATAGAATGTAATGACGAAAGAGTAGAATGTATAGCTCCAATTTCAAAAAGAGAATTGAATTATCAAATTCAAAAAGCTGAGTTTTGTATTTTACCATTAGTTGAGAAAAATTATTCATATGGACAAATGACGCTATTGCAACAAATGTATTATGGAAAAGCAGTTATTACAGCAGATGTTACCAGTATGAAAGATTATGTAGAAAATAAAGAAACTGCTATATTATATGAACAACAAAATGTGGAAGATCTGCAAAGAAAAATAGAAGCATTAATAATGGATAAGGAATTAAAGAGAAGGATTGGTTTAAATGCTAGAAATAGTGTAATGAATAAGCATAATGAAAAAAATATGGCTAAAAAAATATGTGTTTTTTTGAAAGAAATAATTTGATATGTATTATAAAGTGGGGAGTAATATTATGATTGATATAAAGAAAAAAAACTTAGAGTATTATTTTTTTATTTTTACACTATATTTATTAGTATTTCAAGACTGGATACAAAAATATATATGGATTATAAAATGGTTTGATGAACTATTAGCATTGGCAATAATTCCTTTGATTATAATAAATATAAAAAAATTGAGATATATAAAAAAATATGATTTTATTGTAATGACTTGCCTTAGTTTTACTTTAGTACTAGGACTTATATCTAATATAAGATATAGGTATCAACCGTTAGGAGTTGTACTATCAGATATACTTCTTGTATTTAAATTTTTTTCCGTTTATTATATGTTTTCATTAATAAATGAAAAAAAACAAATTTATAAGAATTCTGATAGCATTTGTATGCATATAAAATTTATAATATTTATAATATTTATATTAACAATAATTAATTTATGCTTTAATATTTTTCCATCAGTATATAGTAGATATAATATGACAAGTAATCAACTATTTTATGGGCATCCATCTACTTTAGCTGCTATAGGAGTTTTTCTACTTGGGGCAGTGGTGACTTTTGAAAAAAAAATTAATAAAAAATATATTATTATGACTGTATTTATTATTACTTCTACATTAAGAATAAAGGCTATAGGATTCTGTTGTCTGTTTATTTTATTATATTTATATGTATCCAAAACAAATAAAAGAATTACAATTTCAAAAATGGGTCTCTTTGCTATTATAGCTATACTAATAGCTTATAATCAAATAAATTATTACTTTTTAAAAAATGCTGATAGTGCTAGAAATGTATTATTAATTACTTCAATAAAAATTGCAAGAGACTATTTTCCATTAGGGGCAGGCTTTGGAACATTTGGATCTTATATGGCAGCTAAAAATTATTCTATATTATATTATAAATATGGTATTAATAATGTTTTTGGACTTACAAAAAATGGTGAATTTTTATGCGATAGTTTTTGGCCGATGATATTGGGACAATTTGGGATTTTTGGAATGATACTATATATACTTTGTATATTAATTATTTTTAAAAAGATTCAAGCAAATTATAAAAGTACAGAAAAAAATATTTATATTGCTAAAATTGCTATGCTTATGTATTTAGTTATTGCAAGTACGGCAGAAACGGCATTTGTTCATCCGATGGCCATACCTTTAGCAATTATTATAGGGTTATAAAATTTAAATAAGGAGTGCTAAAAATAAATATGGTAAAAAAATATATAAAAAAAAATGTAACACTAATAAATGCAGTTTCTAGTTTTGCGTTGCAAATTGTTACTATAATATCAGGTTTTATAATTCCTAAATTAATTTTAATGACATTTGGTTCAGAAGTCAATGGTTTAATTGCATCATTTAACCAATTTTTTGGATATATTACTCTTGTCGAGGGTGGACTTACAAGTGTTGTTATGGCAAAATTGTATAAACCATTAGTTAATAAAGATATTAAAAAGACAAGTTCGATTATAAACACTACAAAAAAATTTTATAATAAGTTAGCAATGATTTTTATTATATATACTATAGGATTAGCTATTGTTTATCCATTAATTATTGAAACAAGTTTTTCATATATTTATGTGAGTTCATTAGGAATGATACTTGGAATAAGTCTATTTATACAATACAATTTTGCTTTAGCTTTAAGAATTCTATTAAATGCTGATAAAAAAGTTTATATAGTATCAATAACACAGATAATGGTACTAATAACTAACATTATATCATTTGTGTTAGTTATAAAAGTTTTTCCTAATATTCATATATTAAAATTGATAACAGGAATGACATATTTTATTCAACCAATTATATATGAAAAATATGTAAAAAAACATTTTGAAATAGATAAAAACGCTGAAGCTGACACGGAATTAATCAAAGATAGATGGGATGGTTTTGCCATAAGTGTAGCCGCATTTATTCATAATAATACAGATGTTATAATATTATCCTTATTTACGAATTTGAAGGTTGTTTCAATATATAGTGTGTATTCATTAGTTACATCTGGTTTGAAACAATTAGCACAATCAATTTCAGTAGGAATTGTCCCAGCAATTGGAAATGCATATGTGGAGAATGATTCATATAAATTAAATAGTATATTTAATTTATATGAATATATAATGTTTTTAACAACAGGGTTTTTATTTTCTGTAGGTGGATTATTAATAACACCGTTTGTATTACTATATACAAGTAATATAAATGATATTAATTATAATGAACCGGTGTTTGGCATAATTTTAATAATTGCGGAAGCGATATATTGCATTAGAGAACCATATTTAAATTTGGCTTTTTCAGCAAATAGATTTAAAGAAATTAGAAGAGGAGCATATTTGGAAGCTATTTTAAATATTATAGTATCTTTAATTTTGGTATTTAAAATTGGAATTGTGGGAGTTGGAATAGGAACACTAGTAGCTATGATTTATAGAACAATGTATCAGGTTATATTTTTGAAGTATAATATATTGAATAGAGATTTTAAAATATTTGCAAAAAGATTTGTTATTTTTCTAATATGTACAATATTAGGAATTAGTATATGTACATTTATAAAAGGCTTTTTCGATTTGACACTTATATCATGGGTAATTCAAGCCGGATTATATTCAAGCATAATGATAATTGTATATATTATAATGAGTATAATATTTTTTAGGGATGAATTTTTTAAATTAAAAAATATAATAGTAAAAAAATCAGTTTAAATCTTACAAAAGACTTCCACAAAAAACTAAAAAATTTTTCTCAAAAACTATTGCATAAAAAAACACTAAATGTTATAATCAAAAGGTAAACAAAAAACAAAAGAAAGGAAGAAAATAAAATGAAAAAAACATTATCAATAATAATATTAGTAGCAATGTTATTAATAGCATTAGGAGGGGTTGCAAACGCTGCAACAACAAAAACATTAGCAGATGAATTATATGCAAAAGGACAAAAATATGGAATGACATCAGCAGACAAAGTAAAAATAGAAAGATATTTATCAGAAAATCCAGTAACAGATGAACAAGCAAACACATTAATAGCAAAAGCAGATGAAGCAATAGCAGTAATGGAAAAAGCTGGAACAACAAATTATGATAAACTAACAAAATCACAAAAAGATGAAATAAAATCAATAGCTACATCAGCAGCAAGCACAATAGATGTTAAATTAGTATTCAAAAAAAGTTCAGTAGAAATTTATGATAAAACTGGAAAACTAATTGAAACAGTTGGACAAAATAATGGAAAATTAGCATATACAGGAAATAACATTAATGTTGTTTTAACTACTTCTGTAATAGCAACAATTGCCCTTGCTATCACTGTTATAACAAAGAGAACTGTACATGAAAAATAAATTAGTACAATCAGTAAAAGCAACTATTAGTAGTATAATAGTTGCTTTATTAGTTGGAGGTATATTGCTTTTAAGCACAAAACTATTTTTAGGGCGAAAAATAGATGAAATATTTACATTAGTAAATAAGGTTTCAATAACAACAAGTGAAAAGGCAGAACCTGCGCAAACAACAATAAATACAGATGAAGACACACAAAAAACAACAATAAAAAATTATCCAGAATATGGAACACAATACGCAACAATAGAAATTGATAAAATCAATGTAAATTTACCTATATATTATGGAGATACATTAGAGATTTTGAAAAAGGGAGTTGGGCACTCAAGTGGTAGTTATTTTCCAGGAGAAGGTGGCTCAATTATATATATGGGGCACAACTCAAAAAAAATGTTTAGAAGATTTTCAGAATTGCAAAAAGGGAATGAAATAAAAGTAAAAACATCATATGGAGAATATACATATAAAATTTATGATATGCAATTAATTAAAGAAACTGAAACAGAAAAATTACCAATTCAAAAAGATAAAGAAATTTTAATGATATATACATGCTATCCATTTAATAATGTAGGATATGCAACTCAAAGATATGTGGTATATGCAGAATTGGAAAAATAATTGCATAAGGAAAGGGATTAAAAATGAAAATAGTAATAAATCTTCTAAAATTTATATTAATAACAATATTAACAATATGCATAATAGCATTAAGTTTTATAACAATTGCATTTTCAACAATCTTTAACAAAGATTATGTAATTCAAAAATTAGAAGAAAACAATTTTTATTCAGAAATGTATAAACTTGTAGAATCAAATTTTGAAAATTATATATATCAATCAGGTTTAGATGAAGAAGTACTTGATAATATATGTACAGAAGAAAAAGTAAAAGAAGATATTGATAAAATGTTATCAAATATATATGATGGAACAGAACAAAAAATAGATACTACAGAAATTGCCAATAATTTAAATGAAAATATAGAAAAATCAGGACTAAAAAATAGTCAAAACGAAAATGCAATAAAACAATTTATAGAACATATATGTGATGAATATACAAATACATTAGTACATACAAAATATGAAAATCAAATAAATGAAGTATACGAAAAATTGATAAATTATTTAAATAAAATTTATAGAGTTGCATTAATAGCACTTGTAATAGATATAATAGCCATTATTATAATAAATAAAAAGAAAATTTCTAAAGATATACAACAAATTGGAATAGCAATGTTTGCAACATCATTTTTTGAATTAGGGGTTTGGCAAACAATAATTTCAAAAGTTGATATTAATGGAATAAAAATATTTAATGATGTATTTTCAAAAAGTATAGTGGTTATAATCAAAGATGTAATCTATCAAATTATATCTTTGGCTTTGGGAACAATATTTATAAGTATCATACTTATAGCGATATATGCAACTATAGTAAGCGCAAAAACGCCAAAAGATAAAGAAAAAAATAAAACAAAAGAAATATAAATTTTACTTAGGAAGGAAAATATAATGGAAGAACTAGATTTAAAAGAATTGTTACAAATATTTTGGGAAAAGAAGACACAAATAATATTAATAATAGCAATATTTGCAGTAATAGGAGTGATATATAGTTTAGCATTCGTAACTCCGAAATATCAATCATCAACAACATTATTACTTGCAACGAACTCTTCATCAAATAAAACAGAAACAGAATCTATAACAACAACAGATGTCACATTAAATTCTAAATTAGTATCAACATACAGTAAACTTGTAGAAAGCAGTAAAATAATTAGAAAAGTAATATCTAATTTATCATTAAATATAGATGAGGATGTATTAAAGAAAAGTATAAGTGTTACAGCTGTAGAAGATACTGAGATGATACAAATATCTGTAAAAAATACAGATCCGGTTTTAGCTACAAAAATAGCAAATGAAACTGCTAAAGTTTTTATAGAAAATGTAAAAGAATATTATGGAATAGAAAATGTTCATGTTGTAGATGAAGCAGAAATTCCTCAAGAACCATCAAATGTAAATCATACTAAAGATGTAATAATTTTTACATTTATAGGAGTTGTTATATCTGTTATGTATGTATTAGTTTCAAATATGCTAGATACAACAATAAAATCTGAGGAAGATATTGAAAAAATTTCAGGACTTACTGTATTATCAACAATGCCATTATATGAAGAAACAAACAACAGAAGAAAAAAGGGAGGAAGATAACAATGAAAAGAGAATTAATAGCACATGAAGACCCAAAATCACATGTATCAGAACTATTTAGAACATTAAGAACAAATATACAATTTATGAATTCTAATAAAAAATTGGAAACATTATTAGTTACATCAACAATACCAGGAGAAGGAAAAACATGGATTTCTTCAAATTTGGCAATTGCATTTGCACAAGCAAACAAAAGAGTAGTTCTAATAGATGCTGATATGAGAAAGTGTTGTTTACACAATATCTTTAATGTAGCCTCTTGCCCTGGATTATCAAATTATTTGTCAGGAATAAATGAAAGCAATGACGAAACATTAGACTTGGATAATTATTTAAGAATAACAGAAGTTCCTAATTTATTCCTAATACCTGCAGGAAATGTTCCTCCAAATCCATCAGAATTGCTTGCGTCTCCAAGAATGACAGCATTAATAGATAAATTAAAAGAAATTTGTGATTTGATAATAATTGATGGAACGCCATCAAAATTAGTAACAGATGCAATAATTTTATCAAGAATAGTTGATTCAACAATAATTGTTACAGGACATAATATGACAAAAAAAGAAGACTTAACAAAAGTGGTAAGAGATATAAAGAATGTTGGCGGAAAAATTGCAGGAGTAGTTTATAATCAAAAACCTGTTTCAAATAAAAAGAAAAATGAGACATATTATTATGCATCTGCTCCAATGAAGATAGATTCAAGAAAAAAACAACAAGAAATGGAATATGAACAAAAAAGGCAAGTTCAAGTAAATAGAGCAACAGATATGCTTAATAGGGATAGAAAACCTGAGGAGTACCAAAAAAATAATACAACAGATGAGAATGAAAAAACAGCAGAAAATAAAACAATAGAATCAATGTCTCAAATAAATGAAATGCCACCAGAAGAAAGAGCAGCAGAAATGCTGAAACAATTTAATGATTATTTACAAAAAGAAAAGGAAAATAGAGATAACAATAGGAGTTAAGAAATGATAGATTTTCACTCACATATATTGCCAAATGTAGATGATGGCTCAACTAGTATGGAAGAAACAATAAAATTAATTAAAGAGGCGAAACAAGTAGGCTTTACCGGGATTATTTCAACATCACATTATTTACAAGGGCATTATGAATTTTGTGGTGAAGAGAGAAGAAAGATACTGGAAAATGTAAAAATGTACCTGGTTCCAAATTTTACCAAATTATATTTAGGAAGTGAAATCTATGTTTCACCAGAAATTCTAGAACTAATAAAAGATAGCAAAGCATCAACAATAAATAATACAAGATATGTATTATTTGAACTTCCAATGAATTCTAAAACATTATTTATTAAAGATATTGTATTTAAATTAATTCAAAATGGTTACAAACCAATAATAGCACATCCGGAAAGATATAGTTATGTACAAGATGATATAGAATATGTTGAAGAACTTGCCAATATGGGAGTTTTATTCCAAGCAAATTATGGAAGTATTATTGGATTGTATGGAAGTGGAGCTAAAAAGACATTGAAGAAATTGTTGAAAAATAATTTAATCAGTTTTCTTGGGTCTGATGTTCATAGAGTTGGACAAATATATCCTAAAATTCCGAAAATTTTAAAAAAACTGAATAAATTAATTTCAGCTGAACAGCTTGAACAACTTACAACATTAAATGCACAAAAAGTTCTAAATGATGAAGAATTATAAAAAGAAGGCAGGAGCACATCTCCTGCCTTTATGTATGCTTAAACAAAAAACATATATAAAATCAAGAAAAATACTTCTGCC
>CAKPLT010000002.1 GCA_934167755.1 uncultured Clostridia bacterium | reverse complement strand
GTGTGTTTATTTTATTAAAAATAATAAAAAATGTTGAAGTGGTTTTTTATATCACCCCAACATTTATTATAGAACCTATACATTATAACACAATATCATAGATGAAAGATTGTGTAAGATTTGTAATATAAAATAAATTATAATCTTTTCGTAAATTTATTATGTATAAGCTTACTAATTTTTGAAATTCTAAAAAGTACAAGTCCTCCTCCAATAATCATAAAAATAATTGCAGTAGTTATATCTTCGTCAATAAGTTGTATACCTAAAATAAGAAGAGGAATTCCTATGGCAAGGCAAATCAAGTTTATAAAAATATTATAAGTTAAATTTATAGTTTTTGTAATTTTATCGTTTTCTACATCATATTCATCATAGGTTACTTCTTGCTCTGGTTCAAGAAGGTACTTTATTAAAACATAATCTTTTTGCGAAATGTATATGCAAACTATTAAATCATATTGTGGTATTTTTCCTCTTGTAGTCCATCTATCATTTGCAATAATCTTATATTCTATTTTATGTTCTTTTAATATATCTAAAACTAATTTACAGTCTACAAAATCAGTTATATTATCATCATTAATCTGAAAATGTGGATTTTTATCTAGTTCTTCTTTTACTCTACTAAATGCCTCATCATTCATAGGAGATTCAAATATTTTTACATCAAAATTTTTCATATACTATAGTACTCCCAATTATATAATTTTATTTAGTTTTAATACTATTTGCTTGATATAGCATTTTATAAACAAAAATATATGCTGAAACTATAAATATAATAGGCACAACAAAGAATTTCATCGGTGGAATTCTGAAATATAAAGAAATATATAGTATAACTTCGTGTAAAGCTAATAAAGAAAATATTCCCATTATAATATTGAAATCTTTTTTATTAATTGTATTATTTTTACTTAATTTTTTTATTGTAAAGAATAGTAAAATAACGCAACTAAAAATTATAATATATTTACTAAGTGTGAATAACCACTCATAAGGCATTTTAGCGTCAGATATCAATCCAATTAATCCTGACATTCCTTGATAATAGTTCATAAAATATGTACTATAGTCTACCCCAAACAATATTCTTGATAGAATTTGTTCATTAATAATATAATTTAATAATATTTGTAGTATAGAACTTACTAAAAACATAATTATTGTGATTTTAAAAATTTTTTTCATAACTTTATCCTTTCATTTTAAAAATTAATAGTTTTGTAACATAGAAAAAATTATAGCTATAATTACTATTATACAAGGTACTCCTAATATAAAGAAACCTAATAAATACTTGATCCATTTATATTTTTTATCACTATCATCGTTCTCTTCAGTTCCTTCTAATTCTTGAATATCTTCTTCCGCAAAATTAGTATTAGAAAAAATGGTTGATATAAGTTCTAATGCTTTATCATAGCAATCTTCATTTACAAAAACTTTTTTATCTTGAATAGATTGGCCGAAATATATATTCATATATGAGCCACTGCCATAATCTTTTCTAATAAATGGTATATTATTATCACCCAATATAGAGCAAACTTGATTTATTTCATATTCATTTGAGCTAGAAAATATTTCTACTTCATTTTTATCTTGTTCTTGTTCTATTTTTCCTCCAATAATAAATATAATTTTTCTAAAAATACATCTTTAGTATACATTATTGTAGTAAAAAAAACAAGAAATTACTATAAATTTAAATTATTCTTGATAAATGTTGTAAAAATAAAAAAAAGTTTTTTGGTGATATAAAAAGTAATAGCTTAACACTTGTCATCAAGTATTAAGCTATTTATCTTTTCATCATAGGACTAAGCCTATGGCATCGGCATACCGCCTCAAATATCTATATTTAGTATAGCATTTTTAATGCTATAAGTTAATCAAAATACGAAAATTTATTTCATATTTCTATACCTATTATATGCAAAATTGAGATTATTATTGATTATTTTCTAGTTTTTGCATTTTATAATGTAATGGTTCAAAGATTTGCTGGAAGAGTTTGTTATAAATTTTATCAAAGAATTGATTTGATGTTTTTCCTAATCTTGAAATTACTGTGTTTTTATCAATATATTTTGCTTCATATAACATAACTACTGTATTTCTTTGAAATCCATCTTTGATTGTTCCAACTTCAAATTTAGGATAGATATTTCCATTTTTATTTTTTCTAGGATTAACACTTGAACAAGGAACTACAAATATCTTTGTAGATGTTTCTTTTATAACAATAGCAGGATGTATATAAGCAAATTCTCTATCATAATTATTCCAACCTAAGTCAACTAAAAGTATTTCTCCCAAATTATATTTAGTAAAATTATTTTGCTGAGATGCAGACAAATGCTTTTCATTGGATTCTATCCATAATGCTATTTCGTAAGCTGATTGTTCAGTTAATTTAAACTCATAATTTTTAAATGATGTAAAAAAATCTTTTTTTTATTGTTCATCTTGCATAAATTTTATATTAAAGTAAAAATAACTTGATTGATATTTGTATCAATCGTTAAGAGAAAAAAAGTTGTAGATAACTATGACAATCGCTCCATAATGAGTTTTCGTCGAATTCTTTAAAAATGCTTGTACTACTAGAGTTTAAGAAAACCAAAAATGAATATTGTTTCACAGAATATAAGTCGATTTAATAGGCTTCTTTTTTGACAATATTAACATAATATGATATAATTTATATAGATATGAGTCAGGTACTTATATTTGAAAACCTCGAGTTTTCAGTACATTTATTCATCAAAGTAAAAATTTTTGGAGGTAAAGAAATGAAACTTACGAATGAAAATGCGAAAATTATTAAGGTTGGAGATGTGATAAAATTCACTTATCCTAACAAAACTAGCAACACTGGAGTCGTATATGGTATTCCTGCTGAAGGTAACTGGGGAATCCTATGTAATCGCAAAGATGGAACCAGTTTTGGTCATGGTACTTCAATGTTCACTGGAGAAATTGATTTTGAAGTTCTTGAAGAACATGAACCAGTTGCAATCTTTGGAATGGTGTATGACTTTGTAAGCAATCACCAGTAAGTAAATCAAATAAGCTTAATTGTAGGCTTTCCACCAGAAATGGTGGTTTTTTTATTGAAAAAACTTCTATTTTGTGATAAAATTGTATAAGGTATGAGAGACTGTATAAAAGTAAATGTAGTAAAGATATTGATGCATTACATATATATAAGAAAAATCAAGAAAGATAATATTAAAAATTTTTATATATACACCGATGATTCATATAACTATTATATTTATGAATCTTTAGATTGCAATAGAATTCATCATTTTTTCTTTCCATTGGTTGCGGGGATGAATTTGCTAAGTCTGACGGCTTTGCTAATTTTTCACGAATTAATTGTAAATTTTTTATTTCGTTTGCTTGCATTTGTATTTCCTTCTAATATTATTTAACACAATGTACTATAAACTTTGGAAGATTATTGTTAAACAAATCTTCAATATAATTATAATATAAAATAGTTGAAATGTTAATTGATTACATAATGTATCAAAAGCTAATAAAAGTAAAAAATTAAGTCTGAAAGTATACATTTAAAAAAAATTATGATAAAATATTGATGTAGTTTGATTAAATAATAATGGTAAATACTCCGATAGCGAATTTGTTTGAACTTTTTAAATAACAGATATGAAATCAATCGTAAATAATAAGGTTAAATATTTCAGTGTAAAAGACTAACTATTAAATGTCAATAGTTATTTTTAAAAAATTTAAAAATAAGTTACAGGTTAATGGTTTATCTAAATTTCATAATAAGCCAAGGAATGTAATGAAAAGCTTATATTTCAAGTATTTCTTATAGATAAATTAATAAAAACCATTAATCTGTAACAAAAATAATATTTTGGAGGTAGAATTATGGAAGAAAAAAGAAATAAAAATAAGTTTTTGTACATCTTAGGGATTATTGCTCTATGTATAATAATTATTATGGGATTATTAAATTTTAAACTATATAACGATAAAAAAATAGCTAATAATTTAATAAAAGAATTAAATAGTAGAATAAGTAATTTAGAAAACATAGTAACAGAAAAACAATATTTGAATGATAACGAAAATCAAATAGAAACATTAGATGTTAATAACGATTTAGTTCAACAATTGTATAGATATATTTTAAAAAGCGATAATTTTACAGGAAGTTTTGCATGGCAAAATGGACTAGAACCGGCTAGTTTTTATAAGAATAAAAAAACGAATTATTCATCTTTATCAAATATTGAAAAAATGTTAGCAATATTACAAAATTATTATGAAAGTGACATTAAAAATGTATTTAAAACACAAGTAAGCAATATTATAGATATAAGCGATATACATAATACTGTATATATATATGAAAATATAGAAAAAAAATCAATGAAAATTTTTAATCAAAACGGTGTAGACTGGAGAAGTTATACTGGTTGTAGTTATTATTTAAATTATAAAAATGATTGTTATTATTTATCAGAATTTGATGGTGGTGGTAAGGGAACAAGTATAAGCACATATTCAGAAATCCAAAAAGCAGAAAAAGATCAAGAATATATATACATATATGATAAATTTATTTATATTGATTCTACAAAATTTGATCTTGGAGAAGGTGATTCTAAAATTCATATCTATACATCATCAGACGAGACCAATGAAATAGGAACTGAATCATCATATCCAGAAACAATTAAGGAACTATATAATAAATATAAAGGTAAACTAAAAACATATAAACATATATTTAAAAAATCTGAAAATGATTCTTATTATTGGTTAAGTTCTGAAATAGATGAATAAATGAGATTTAACATAAAATTCTAATGCTTTTATTGAAAAATTCAATAAAAAATGATAATATAATAAAGTCAAAATAATATATGCCTATAGATAATTACTTGTAGGAGAAAAAAATAAAAAAATAGCAAGAATTTCCTTGCTATTTTTTAAATTCTAGTGTATGATATATAGGTAGAAAATATACGAACCAAGTGAAAGGAATGAAAATGGTATGAAAAAAATTGTTGCAATAATAATGTTACTAATGATTGTAGTAATATTTGGATGTGGACGAGTATATGCAGTAGAAAATATAATAGATGAACAAAATGAAAGTAAATTAATAAAAATAAAAGAAAATACGGCGAAAACATTAGAAGAATATAAGCAAAAATATGGTTCAGATGCATATGGATTAACAGCATATATATTAAACATAATAAGAATATATAGCATACCACTATGTTTCTTGGGAATTGCAGTAAGTGCAATATATCAATATGTAATAGGAATAAGAAAGTTAGACACGCAGGAAAAAGGTTTAGTAATGATGATATCATTCGTAACTATATTAGTAATATGCCAAATTTTGCCGCTTGCATTTGCGATTGTTGTGAAATTTGGAAGGGGGTAACAAATGAAAGTTTTATTTGCAGTAAGTAATGAGAATACATCACAGGCTATTATAAAAAAATATCAAGCCGAATATAAAAAAATAATATCATATAAAAATGTTTATTACTTTAATGCAATATTAAAAGAAATACAGAGAGATAAAACATATGATAGAATAGTAATAAGCGAAGATTTAGAACAATATGTAAATACAGATTATGAACAAATGGACAAATTTTTATTTGATAGATTAGATAGCATTAGTGATGAAGCATCAAATGCAAAAGGGGAAGATATTCCTATTATACTAATATGTACAGAAAGAAGGAATAAATCAGAACCAATATTGGTGAAACTATTTGGAATAGGAATCTATAATGCAATAATAGGAAATGACAGAAGTGCAAGTGAAGTTTGTAAATTAATCAACAGACCACGTTCTAAAAAAGAAGCTAAAATATATTATAAAATAGATGCTGAAGATGTATCATATGAAAAAGATGATGAAAATGATGTAAGTGAATTAGAAATACAAAACATATTAGCGCATTATAAGAGAATTGGAAACGATGAAGAACGATATGTGGAAAGTTTTGACAGTATAGCTAATCAATATAATGATGCACAATTAAAAGTGATTTGCAAGTGTCTACCTTTAAATGTAAGGGCTGTGCTAGAAGAAAAATCACCGAAATATCAGCAAATAAATTCGTATACAAATAAAATATCAGACAAAGTAAGAATTGAAAAGAAAAAAGAAGAAGTAGGAACAAGTGAAATTTTATTACAAAATAGTAGAATAAAAAAGCCAAGTGAACCAGTAGTAATACCATCTGAAATTGGATTAAGGAAAAAGAAAATAGAATCAAAACCTAGAAAAACTATAGAAGCACCAATTGAAAAATTACCAATTGAAGAAACGCCAGAAGATGAAATTGTACAACCAGTAAAAAGAGGAAGAGGAAGACCTAAAAAAATTACAACAGAACCTGTTGCACAACCAGTAAAAAGAGGAAGAGGAAGACCTAAAAAGGTTGTAGAAGAGCCAGAAATAGAACAACCAAGTTTTGAAGAAGAGGAAGAAACTATTTTACCAGGGTTTGAAAGCAATGTAGAAGAAACTTCGTTACCATTACCAAGCTTTGAAGAAAATGAAGAAGAAATGATACTGCCAGGATTTGAAAATAATGAAGATGAATACAAAGAAGAAACTACACTACCAGGATTTGAAAATAATAAAATAGAAAACCAATATACAAATGTTCTAAATAATTTAAGAATGGAAAATGAACAAGAAAACAATGAACATTCTTTTTCAAAAGAAGAAAAAGAAGAATATGCAGAGCTATACATAGATAATATAATAAATTCAAATCAAAAGTTAATAGCATTTGTAGGAACAAGTAAAAATGGAACATCATTCTTAGTTAATAATGTGGCTGAAATATTATCAATGAATGGAATTGATACAGCAATATTAGATTTAACTCAAAACAGAAATGCATATTATATATACACAAAAAATGAAGAGCAATTAAGAAATCAATCAAATTATATAATGAAAAATTTAAAAATAGGTAGAGCAGATGGAATACAAGAACACAAGAATTTAACAATATATACTTCTCCATTTGAGAATGATGAAAATTTAGAAGCAGTAGAACCAATTATACAAACATTATTATCAATGCATACAGTTGTACTAATGGATTGTGATTTCACTACACCAATGAGATATTTCAAATATGCTCAAGAAATATACTTGGTACAATCAATGGACATATTAACAATACAACCACTTACAGCTTTTTTGAGGCAGTTAACAGATAAAGGAATGTTTGAAGAAAACAAAGCAAGAGTGGTATTAAATAAA
The DNA here is from genome assembly GCA_934167755.1 of uncultured Clostridia bacterium. Taxonomy (GTDB): domain Bacteria; phylum Bacillota; class Clostridia; order TANB77; family CAG-508; genus CAG-269. The sequence continues at coordinate 107,416 of CAKPLT010000002.1, read as the reverse complement.
TTTATTGGAACAAAAGAAATTAATGAAGAAATACTTATAGGTGGAATTTCAATATATAATGATGCAGCAATGACATTAAGAAAAGAACTGTTTAATAGAAAAACAGTACCACATATAACAATTCCATTTGACTTGAAATCATATTTAAGATATTTAGATGGGCTAGTTGTATGTGATATATCTTTAAAAGGATATACAAAAGACTTTTTACAATGCTTACAAAGTCTAGCAAGTATGGTATATTCAACTGGAAAAAAAGATGCAAAATACGCACCACCATCTATAAAAAACAACAATAATAGTTTTTCACCAAAAATGAATAACACATTAAATCAAATGAAACGAAATTATTAGTATCGGAGGGGAATGAATTGATATTTATAGTTGGAATATTAGTTGCAATTATAATTGCATTATTGATTTATAATATAACAATACACAAAAAAATACAGCAATTTAATAATTTAAATAGACAAGCTAATAATTTGAGGGTTTTACAAGATTTTTTAAGTACAATAGGAGAATGTTCTTCAGTAGATGAAAAAATACAAAAAATAAATGATATATTAATAGAAAAATACGAAATAAAATATTCAACAATAGTTGTATTTAATGGAGCAGAATATCAAGTAAAAGCATCAAATGTAGAACCAAAACATTGGAATACACTTAGTAAATTACAAGATGTACCAATTTTTAAAGATAGTATAGCAACAGCAACACCAAAGTATGTAACTGTAAATAATGACACTGAAAGACTACCATATCAAGAGATGGAATTTGGAAGAGCAAAATCTGCAATCTTTTTCCCAATATACATAGATAATGTGTATATTGGATATTGGATAATAGAAAGTGGTGTACCACATGATTTTGACAATATAGACACTACAATATTTGAAGTAATAAAAGAAAATATTGTATCAGTATTAAAAACAGTAGTACACCAAAAAACATTGGAATCTATAGTTAGAAAAGACTTATTTACAGGGCTATATTCAGAGGAATATTTGTATGGAGAGGGAAAAAAAGTAATAGACAAATATACTACATCAGCAGTATGTATGTTTAGAATAACCAATTTAGAAGAAATTAATGACAGATATTCTAGAAAACTAGGAAATCAAGTAGTAATAGACATAAGTAAATTTGTTGAAGGCAACATATCAAATGACTATTTATTTATAAGATATATGGGACCTAAATTTGTAATAGTATTTTCAGGAGTGGATGTAGAATCCGTAACAACATTTGTAACAGATATGAAAAATGGAGCTGAAGATTTAGAAATATCCCTACCTATAAATGAAAATATTGAAGAAGTAGAAATTGAAGCAATAGATAGAAAAAAGAAAAAGAAAAAAGAAGCAGAACCACAAATTGTAAAAGCTAAGCTAAATTTTGTATTAACAACATATTATAAAGGCACTGGAATGGAAGAAGTACTAAAAAAACTAGAACAATACATAGATAATGCAGACAAAAGTGAAAATGATATTACATTTATTTAGTTAAAACAAAAGGAGGTAAGGTAATATGGATTTTGACAAAACAATGAGTTTTAATTTTGAAAAAGAAAAAAACACAAAAACAAAAGAAATATTAAGAGAGGTATATGAGGCACTTGTAGAAAAAGGATATAATCCGATAAACCAAATCGTAGGATATATATTATCAGGAGATCCAACATACATAACAAGTCACAAAAATGCAAGAAATAAAATAAGACAAATAGAGAGAGACGAATTACTAGAAAGTATGGTTAGAGATTATATTGGATTGGAAGAATAGAGGAAACTATGCGAAAATTAGGAATTGATTATGGAGATGTAAGAACAGGAATTGCGATAACAGATGCACTAAACATAACAGTGCAGGGACTAGAGACAATATACAACAATGGTTCAGATAAGATTATACTTAAAAGACTAGATGAGATATTGGAAAAATATGAAATAGATACAATTGTAATAGGTAGACCAATAAATATGGATGGTACTCCATCTAAAAGGACAGAAATAACAGATCGCTTTATACACAAAATAAAATGTAAATATAATAAATTCAAAATCGAAATAATAGATGAAAGATTAACAACTGTTGCAGCGCATAAAACTATGAACTTCTTAGACATAAACAAGAATAAAAAAAGAAATATAGTAGATACTATATCTGCAGTATATATTCTAGAAACATATTTAAATAAAATAAAAAACTAGTTGCCAAAACAAAAAAAATAGTGTATTATATAAATGAAAATTAAATTTGAAAGGAGCAAGTAATGGAAGGCGAAGAATTAGAAGATAACATAATTCGTTTAAATGATGAAGACGGAAATGAGGTACAATTCGAATTTTTAGACCTAGTAGAATTAGATAATGAAGAATATGTAGTATTATTACCAGTAACAGAAGAAGGAGAAGAAGAAGAGGGAGAAGTAGTAATACTAAAATTAGAAGACACTGATGACGAATCAGAAGAAGAATCATATGTTGGTGTTGAAGATGAAGAAATATTAAATAAAGTATTTGCAATATTTAAAGAAAAATATAAAGATGAATTTAATTTTGTAGATGAAGACTAAGAAATGTTGGGGGTGGAAATTAGATTTCTACAAACCCCAACTTTTTTGATAAAGAAAGGAAGAAATATTATGTCAAACTTTTCAACATGGATAATAGCAATATTTATGGTAATGTTTTGGATATTTAGAGCTATAGTAGCATTATGTACTCAATATTCAGTTGATTTTTTAGGACTAGTATCATATAACTTTAATTTTGAAATTATCATATTATTTGCAACAATAGTTTGTATAGTTTTAGTTATAAAAAGAAAAATGGCGGGTTCATTAATTTATCTTGTAATGTACGGTGCATACTTTGGTGAGCATTTGATTGCTAATTTAATTCCATTTTTTCAAGGAACAGTAACACTAACAATGGATTTGAGTATGAATTTAATAGTAGATTTAATAGCTGTTATACTTGCTGTATTTTCTGTAATGGATATGCTAGTTGATAAAGGAAGAAAAGTAAATCCAATAGATAAAAAAACAGATTGGTATTTTAAAAATGAAAAATATGATAAAGAATTAAAAGAAAGAGACCAAAGAGAAGATAAGAACGAATATAAGTTCTATTAAGATTAAGCATGTATGAAAACATGCTTAATTTGTTATTAAATATGTAATAAGAGGAGTGAGAAAATGATACAAGTACTATTTGCAACAGAAAATGAAAGTAAATCAAAGAGATTTAAAAGAGGACTTCTAGAAAATGGTATTAAAATTATTACAATTAACGATATAAAAAATAAGAAAGATATTGAGGAAAACGGAAAAAATGCTGTAGAAAATGCGTTAATAAAAGCAAGAACATATGCTAAAATAACAGACTGTCCAGTATTTGCTATGGATGACAATTTATATATTGAGGGAATTCCAGAAGATAAGCAACCTGGTATGTTTGTAAGAAGAGTTGATGGAAAAAGATTAAATGATGATGAAATGATTGAATATTATTCAAATTTAGCACATAAATATGGTGAAAATGGAAAATTAACTTGTAGATGGGTTTATGGAATTGCAGTTATAAATAATGGAATAGAATCAACATATAATTGGAGTAAAGAGGATTTTTACATAGTAGACAAACCTTCTGATAAAATTAATCCAGGATATCCATTAAACACAATATCCATTAATAAAAAATTAAATAAATATTTTACAGATATAACAGAAGAAGATATGGCTAAAATAAAAGAGGATGAAAGCGAAGTTGTAGAATTTCTTTGTGAAAAATTACAATAATAAAAGGAAGTGAAAGCAATGGAAAAGAATAATAATCAAGATGTGGTTCATAAAACTAATATTAACTGGTATAGTACGAATTATCTAAACACTAGCCGAAACTGTTGAAAAATCAACATTCTTTCAAAATTTTATCTTTCGTAATTTGATAAATTGGAGGTGAATATATGTCAAATAAAATAATAGAAGTTCAAAATATTAAAGTAAATATTACAAACATAGATGATAATGATTATATTTGTATTTCTGATTTTGGTAAATACAAAGAGGGAAAATCGAAAGCTGATGACATTATAAGAAACTGGTTAAGAAATAGAATTACTTTGGAATTTTTAGGAACATGGGAGTCTATTTATAATCCAAATTTTAATTCCGTCGAATTCGACGGGTTTAGAAAAAGTGCAGGGCTTCATACATTTACATTAAGTGTTACTGAATGGTGTGAAAAAACAAATGCAATTGGTATATATTCAAAACGAGGAAAGTATGGAGGAACTTATGCACATAAAGATATAGCTTTCGAATTCGCTTCTGCAATTAGTCCGGTATTTAAACTATATTTAATAAAAGAATTTGAAAGGTTAAAAGAAATTGAAAATCAAAACAGGGAGTGGGATGTAAAAAGAATATTAACGAAAAACAATTATTTAATACATACGGATGCAATTAAAAATTACATATTGCCAGATAATGATTTTTATAAAAATAGAGAATGGTTAAAATATGCTGAAGAAGCTGATATTTTAAATGTAGTCATATTTAACACAACGGCTAAGAAATGGAGAGAACTTAATCCTGATTTAGCTAAAAATTCAAATGTTAGAGATTATGCTACAATAAATGAATTAACAGTATTATCAAATTTAGAATCACATAATGCTGAATTAATAAAAGAAGGAAAAAGCAAAGAAGAGAGATTTGAAATTTTAAGTAAAATTGCGAAATATCAATTAGATATACTTAACAATGCAGAAAAAATAAAATTATTGGGAGATGGAAATAAAAAGGAGTGATAAAATGAATAATTGGAGTTTCGGAATAGACAATGACAAATTAATTGGATTAGTGTTAGAAGGAAAGAAAACTGCTACATCATCTTTATATAACTTTGATAAAATTCCGGTAATTGGGGAAGAGTCGATTATTCATTTTGATAATGAAAAGGATGCTTGTATAGTAGAAACAGTAGATTACAAAATAATAAAGTATAACGAAATGACAGAAGAACTTGCGAAGTTAGAAGGTGAAGGAGATTTATCACTTAATTATTGGAAACAAGTTCATTTGAATTTTTTTAAATCTGTTAATCCAAATTTTAAAGAAGATGATAAGATAATCTTTGAAATATTTAAAGTTATTAAAAATTTAGTCGAAGAGAGATTAAAACTAGGAAAAAGTATAGCAAGTAAAAATACAGATTTACTTGGAAATATAGTTAAAGTAGAAGAAATAAATTCAGGATTTAATAATACACTATTTAATATTAATGATAAATATGTAATTAAAGTATGCACTAATAAAGAATTGGAAAATACTTTCGAAAATGAAAAAGATTTTTATTTATCTAATAAGGATAATTGTTTTATTCCCAAATTATATAAATATGATGATTCAAAAGTGGATTGTGATTATATGTATGAAGTTATAGAGAAAATAAAAGGAAAAACACTTTATTATTATTGGTATAAAATGAATGAAGCAGATAGAGAAAAAACAATAGAAAAACTAATTGATATAATAAAAAAATTCCATTCAGTTAATGGAAAAGAATATGACTGGAAAAATAAAATTAAAGGCGAAATAAAAAATAGAATTATCAAATGTAAAAAATATTTTAAAATTAAAGATTACGATATGATATTAGAAAGTATAGATAAATATGATGAATATTTATCGGATAATAAATTTGCATTGATTCATAATGATTTACATTTTGATAATGTTATTTATAATAATGGAAAACTCACAATAATTGATTTTAATGATTCTATACAAGCACCAATTGATTTTGAATTTAGATTATTATATATGTGTCAAGAACAACCATGGAAATGGGCGGATATTGAGATGGATCCATATCAAAAGCCAGAGGACTATAAAAACATTTGGAACTATATAAAAAAGTACTATAAAGAGTTAAATGAAATAAAGTTTTTAGAACAAAGAATGATCATTTATAGAATTTGGAATGATACAGGTCATTTAAAGAAATATCATAATGTTGAATTAACTAAAGGAATAGTTGAAAATTCGAAAAAATTAATATAGTAAATATAAAGGAAGTGATGTATATGGAAAAATATGTATCAATAACTAATAATGAAAGAATATGTTATGAAACAGTTAAAAAATGTCCTATATGTAATAGCTCAATTGCACCAGTAGAGAAAAGTAAGTTTTTTAATAGTGATAGTAAGATGTACTTTTTTATGTTTGAATGCCCTGCTTGCAATAAGGGATTTATTACTCATTACAATTATACAAATGAAAGAAAAATAAAAAATGATATTAGTTATAATATGTTGAAATTGGTAAACTCATATCCAAAAGTCCTAGAGTTACATCAATTTGATGAAAACATTAAAAAGTTATCTTCAAATTTTTGTGAGATATTTAATCAAGCTTATGTTGCTAAACAAATGAATCTTAATGAAATTGCTGGAATAGGATATAGAAAAGCTTTAGAGTTTTTAATTAAAGATTATTGCATTGATAAAAACAAAGAACAAGAAGAGAAAATAAAAAAAGAGCCATTGAGTCAGGTAATAACCAACTACATTTTAAGTGATAAAATAAGAAATCTTGCAAAAGCATCTATTTGGATAGGCAATGATGAAACTCATTATGTTCGTAAATACGAGGATAAAGATATTAAAGATCTAAAAAGATTTATATCAGCAACAGTTGCATACATAACATATGAATTAATTGCAGATAGTGCACAAGAATTTGTCAATAATTAAGGAGTGATTTAAAATATCAAAATTAAAAGTAGCTGCATATATTAGAATTTCAAAGAAAGAAAAAGAAGTAAATAGCATATCAAATCAAAAAGATTTAATAGATTATTACATTAAAGATAAAGAAGATATGAAGATATATAATTACTATGTAGATAATGGCTATAGTGGGACAAACTTTGATAGACCTGAGCTAAAAAGAATGTTAAAAGATATATCAAATAAAAAGGTTGATATAGTAATTGTTAAGGATTTATCAAGATTAGGTAGAAATTATATTGAAGTAGGAGAATTACTTCATTCTATTTTACCATTATATGATGTAAAACTTATTTCAATTAATGATAATATAGATGGATTAAATGATGAAGAAGATAGTTATTTATTAAAAGGCTTACTTAATATTTATAACGAGAGCTATCCAAGAGATATATCTAATAAAGTTAAAACAGCATTAACTACTAAAAAGATAAATGGTGAATTTATAACTTCTTATGCACCATATGGATATAAAAAATCAAGATACGAAAAGAATAAAATAATTATTGACACAGAAGCAGCTAAAAATGTAAAAATGATATTTGACAGTATAGAAAAAGGCTTAAGCAAGAAAGAAATAGTAGATATTCTAAATAATAAAAAAATCAAAACTCCAATGGAATATATTAAAAGCTCGGATGAAGGAAAGATGTGGAATATCAGTATGATTATTGGAATTCTAAATAATAAAGTATATATTGGAGATTTAATTCAACAAAAGCGAAAACGAATTAGTTTCAAAAATCATAAATTTGTAAAAACAAAAGAAGATGAGTTAATAATTACAAAAAGTAATCATATGGAGATAATAAGCAAAGAGCAATTTGAAAGAGTGCAAGATATAATTAAACATTCAGTAAAAGTAAATTCAAATAATGAATATGATCTCTTTTCAGGATATTTGAAATGTACAGAATGTGATAGTAACTTGACTATTAGAAAGAGTAAAGAATATACATATTATGCTTGTTCATCTTATGTGAGAAAAAGAGGATGCGATAATAAACATACAATAAGAAAAGATATTTTAGAGGAAAAAGTTATTACAGAAATAAGTAATAGACAAACAACCCAAATAGATAAGTTGAATAGAAAGTATATTTATGATTTGATAAATATGATATACTTAAATAAAGATGGATCAATAAAAATAGAGTTTAAAAGAAAATAATTAATAAATAGGAGATGAAATGGATAATTTAAAGCAATTAAAAAATGAAGAAATAGTTGATTTAATAAAAAGTGGAAAAGTAGAAGTGGCTGATATTGTTGATTCAGGAATTTGTCCTACTTGCTTTGATAAAAAGAACAATCATATTTTATATGGAGACAATACTGATAAAATGATATTTGAAAATGACAAATTCGAATGCTTTTTAGTAGGAAATCCAAGAGCAGATGGACATACTGCAATAAGCACTAAAACACATTATAAAGATATGATGGAAATAGATGATGAAACATGTAATGAAATATTTGTATTAGCTAAAAAAATAATGAATATTTTAAAAGATGTTTATAATGCTGAAAGTGTATATCTTTGTACAATGTGTGATGGACCAATGAATCATTTTCATATTCAATTAATTCCACGATATTCATTTGAAAAAAGAGGTTCAAAAAATTTTGTAAAACCAAGATTTGAATATAAAGAAGATAAAGAAAAATTATTAGAATTGAGAAAACAATTAAATTATAAAGTAGGTGAGTAAAATGAGTAATGAAAAAAGTTGTGCAAGTACAAGTATCAACTGGTTTCCAGGACATATGGCAAAAACAAGAAGACAAATAACTGAAGACTTAAAATTAGTAGATGTAATAGTAGAAATATTAGACGCAAGAATACCAATATCAAGTCAAAATCCAGACATAAAAGAAATAACAAAAAATAAGAAAAAAATAGTAGTATTAAACAAATGCGATTTATCAGATGAAAAAGACAACAATAAATGGATTGAATATTTTATAAAACAAGGAAATAAAGCAGTATTAGTAAATTCAAGTTCTGGAAAAGGGGTTGACGAAGTAATAAGGCAAACACAAAAAATAATGCAAGAAGAAAATCAAGCATATGCAGAAAAGGGAAGGATAGGAAGAAAAACAAGAGTAATGATTGTAGGAATTCCAAATGTAGGAAAATCATCATTTATAAATAGAATAGCTAAAAAGACTTCGGCAGAAGTTGGAAACAGACCAGGAGTTACCAAAAGAAAACAATGGATACATGTTAATAATGAAATTGAACTTATGGATACACCAGGTGTACTTTGGCCAAAATTTGAAAGTGAAGAAGTAGCATTAAATTTAGCATATACAGGAACGATAAAAGATGATATACTTGAAATTACAGAAGTTGCATATGGACTAACTAAATTTTTATTAGAAAATTATAAAAAGAACTTTATTGAGAGATATTCTTTTAACGAAGATGCAATAAATAATATATTAAATCAAGAACAACCTGAAAATCAAAATATATATGAAATAATGCAACTAGTTGGTAAAAAAAGAGGTGCTATAATATCTGGTGGAAATATTGACGACGAAAAAACTGCCAAAATAATTTTAGATGATTTTAGAAGCGGAAAATTTGGCAAAATTACTTTAGAGAAAGTAGGCTAAAATACTTGATCTTATGCGAAAATTAAAGTATAATTTATAAGTATAAAAATCAGATAAAAGAGAAAAAAATAAAAAATTTTAACCAAGAAAGGAAAGACATATAATGAAAGCAATAGAAATAAGAAATAAATATTTAGAATTTTTCAAAAATCATAGACATGCAGTTATACCATCAGCACCATTAATACCAGAAAACGATCCATCAGTATTATTTACAACAGCAGGAATGCAACCATTAGTACCTTATTTATTAGGAGAAAAACATCCAGCAGGAACAAGACTTACAGATTATCAAAAATGTGTAAGAACAAATGATATAGAAGAGGTTGGAGACAATCGTCATTTAACATATTTTGAAATGTTAGGAAATTGGTCATTAGGAGATTATTTTAAAGAAGAGTCAATACAAATGAGCTATGATTTTTTAACAAAAGAATTAAACATACCAGTTGAAAAATTGTCAGTAACATGTTTTGCAGGAGATGAAGACTGTCCAAGAGATGATACAACAGCTGAATGTTGGAAAAAAGCAGGGATACCAGAAGAAAGAATTTATTATTTTGGAAAAGATGATAACTGGTGGATAGCAGGAGAAGAAGGACCATGTGGACCAGACACAGAAATGTTCTATGATACAGGTAAGCCAAAATGTAGTCCAGAATGTAATCCATCATGTGGATGTGGTAAATATGTAGAAATTTGGAATAATGTATTTATGGAATTCTACAAAGACCATAAAGGGAAATATTCAAAATTAAAACAACATAATGTTGATACAGGACTTGGGCTTGAAAGAATGACAATGTTACTTGAAGGAAAAGAAACACCATTTGAAACTGAATTATTTGCACCAATAATGGATAAACTAGTAGAGTTAAAAAAAGTTGATAATATAGCAAGTAGAAGAATTATTGCTGAACACTTGCGTTCAAGTATGATGATTATATGTGATGGTGGAAGACCAAGTAATGTTGACAGAGGATATATATTAAGAAGATTAATTCGTAGAATGGTTAGACATATGAACAAATTACAAATATCTTTAGATGAATTATCAACATTAATAGACTTAAATGTGGATAATCTAAAAGAAATGTATCCTGCATTAAATGAAAATAAAGAAATAATAAAAACGGTAATTCTAGAAGAAAAAGACAAATTTGTAAAAACTTTAGCAAAAGGTGAAAAAGAATTTGCTAAAGAGATAGAGACAGTTAAAGCACAAGGAAAAGATATAATACCAGGTAAAATGGTATTTAGACTATATGACACATATGGATTTCCACCAGAAGAAACAGAAGAACTTGCTCGAGAAAATGGAATGAAAATTGATAAAGAAGAATTTGAAAAATTATTTAAAGAACATCAAGAGAAATCAAGAGTAGGAGCAGAACAAAAATTTAAAGGTGGACTTGCATCAACAGGAGAAATGGAGACAAAATACCATACTGCAACACATCTTCTAAATGCAGCACTAAAAATAGTATTAGGTTCACATGTACATCAAAGAGGAAGTAACATAACTGCTGAAAGAATGAGATTTGATTTTTCACATCCAGCTAAAATGACAGATGAAGAGAAAAAGGCAACAGAGGATTTAGTAAATGAATGGATAAAAGAAGCAATACCAGTTGAACATTTAGAGATGAAAAAAGATGAAGCAATTAGACTTGGAGCAGAAGCAATGTTCATCGAAAAATATGGTGACATAGTATCTGTTTATAAAATAGGAGATAAATCACTTGAATTATGTGGAGGGCCTCATGTACAAAATACTTCTGAATTAGGACATTTTAAAATAAAAAAAGAAGAATCTAGTTCTTCAGGGGTTAGAAGAATTAAAGCTATATTAGAATAGATTAGAGGAAGAGAATTATGGATGAAAATTGTATATTTTGTAAAATAATAAAAGGAGAAATTCCATCAAGTAAGGTATATGAAGATGAAGAGGTAATGGCATTTAATGATATAAATCCAGCTGCACCAATTCATATATTAGTAATACCTAAAAAACATATAGCTTCACTTGCAGAAATGGAAGATGTAGATGAAAAAATTATTAGCAAAATTTATAAAGTAATAAATGAAATTGCTGAAAAACAAGGATTTAAAGAAAAAGGATATAGAGTTATAGTAAACTGCGGAAAAGATGGAGGACAAGAAGTAGGACATTTACATTTTCATTTATTAGCAGGTACACAACTAGGAGAAAAAATAGTATAAAATACTACCATTTTTTATAACAATATGTTATAATAGATATATAAGGAAAAAATGGAGGTATTTGATATGAATAGTAAATATAGTAATTTCTTAACAGTACTTTTAGTGGTAATAATAATAGTTATAATAGGAATAATAGGTTTTCTTGGATATAAATATTACAAAACATATGTAATAAAAAATAGTTCAGAAGATTTTGTAGATACATTTGGAAAAGATACAACAGATAGTGAAAATAAATCAAATGATCAATCAAAAGATACTGATATTGCTTTTAATGGTGTAGAGCAAGGAGACAATAATAGTTCATCATCTTCATCAGATGGAAAGAAAAAACAATACAATGGATTTGATGTGGCTGGAACAATAGAAATACCAGCAACAAGCTTAAAATATCCTGTAATAGAGCAATATGAATATTCACCAAAAGCATTAGAAACTTCTGTTGTAGTATTATATGGAGTAGGATTAAATCAAGTAGGAAATACCACAATTGCAGGACATAACTATAGAAACAATTTATTTTTCTCTAATAACAAGAAATTAAAAGTTGGAGATAAAATATATATAACAGATTCAACAGGAAAAAGACTATCATATACAATATATGATAAATTTGAAACAACTGAAAATGATACAGAATACATTACAAGAGATACACAAGGAGCAATTGAATTATCATTAACAACATGTACAGATGATAGTAAAGCAAGAATAATAATATTAGCAAGAGCAGATGCGTAAAAAATCAAAGAAGACATGTGTTTAATAATAACATGTCTTTTATTTTTTATTTACGAACAAAGTAATATATAATTTTACAGTTTAACTACGGACGCTTTGCTATTTTAAATTTGTTTGCAACAAATTTAAAACACCTTGCTAAACTTTAAAATTATATATTGCTTTTCTTGTATATAGAAGATAAAATAGCTAACAATTTAATGTAAAAAGGGGTTACAAAAAGATGAATAAAAAACAAGCAGAGAAAAGAATAAAAGAACTTAGAAAAACGGTTGAATATCATGCAAAAAAATACTATGATGATGATAAGCCTGAAATAACAGATTTTGAATATGATATGATGATGCTAGAATTAAGAACACTTGAGAGTCAATATCCAGAATTAATAACCAAAAACTCTTTAACACAAAAAGTTGGAGGAACTGTAAAAGAAGGATTCCAAAAAGTTGAACATGAAGTTCCTTTACAAAGTTTGCAAGATGTTTTCAATTTTGAAGAAATAGAAGCTTTTGACGAAAGAGTAAAAAAACAAGCATCAGAAAATGAAATAGAATGTCCTCAATATGTAGTAGAAACAAAAATAGATGGGTTATCAGCTGCATTAGAATATATAGAAGGAAAATTTGTTAGAGGTGCAACAAGGGGAAATGGATTAGTAGGTGAAGATGTAACAGAAAATCTAAAAACAATAAAAACAATACCACAAGAATTGCCTGAAAAAATTAACATAACAGTTAGAGGAGAAGTATTTATTTCGAAAAAAGATTTCGAAAAAATGAACCAAGAAAGAGAAGAAAATGAAGAAGAATTGTTTGCAAATGCTCGTAATGCAGCTGCAGGTTCATTAAGACAATTAGATAGCAATATAACTAAAAACAGACCATTAGATATTTATATATTCAATGTTCAAAAAATAGAAGGAAAGGAATTTAGCTCACATTTTGAAGAACTAGAATATTTAAGTGAATTAGGATTTAATGTAAATCCTGTTCGCAGATATTGCCAAAATATAGAAGAAGTTACAAAGGCAATAAATAAAATAGGTGAAGATAGAGAAAAATTAACATTTGGAATAGATGGAGCTGTTGTTAAAGTAGATAACCTAAAATTAAGAGAAATAATGGGAACTACAAGTAAAGTTCCAAAGTGGGCAATTGCATATAAATATCCACCAGAAAGAAAAGAAACTATATTAAAAGATATAGTATGTCAAGTTGGAAGAACAGGAGTAATAACTCCAATGGCAATATTAGAACCAGTAAAAGTTGCTGGCTCAACAATATCAAAAACAACACTTCACAATGAAGACTTTATTAAAGAAAAAGGGCTAAAAATTGGTGACAAAGTAATAATACAAAAAGCAGGTGATGTAATTCCAGAAATAGTTGAGGCAGTTATTGATAAAAGAACAGGAGAAGAAAAAGATTTTAAAATGCCACGAGTATGTCCAGTATGTGGTGCTGAAGCAATCAGAGAAGAAGGAGAAGCGGCAGTTAGATGTACAGGAATAGAATGCCCTGCTAAATTATATAGAAATTTAGTTCATTTTGTATCAAGAGAAGCGATGAATATAGATGGACTTGGAGAAAATATTATAGGGGTATTACTTGAAAAGAAAATGATTTCCAATATAGCTGATATCTATGATTTAAAATTTGAAGATATTGCATCATTAAAGAAAAATGGCAAAAAGTTTGCACAAAATTTAATAGATAGTATAAATGCAAGCAAAGAAAATGATCTATATAGATTAATTACAGCACTTGGAATTAGACATGTTGGAGTAAAAGCAGCAAAAATTTTAGCTAAACAATATGGAAATATAGATAAACTATCAGAGGCAACTATAGAAAATTTGAGCCAAGTAGAGGAAGTTGGACCAATTGTGGCGAATAGTATAAGAGAGTTTTTTGAGCAAGAACAAACAAAGGATTTGATCAAAAGACTAAAAGATGTAGGAGTTAATATGCAAAGAAAAAAAGAAGATAATGAAGATGATAGATTTGCGGGAAAAACTTTTGTATTAACAGGTTCTTTAGAAAAATACTCAAGAGAACAAGCATCTGAAATAATAGAAAAATTTGGAGGAAAAACTTCAAGTTCTGTATCTAAAAAAACAAGCTATGTTTTAGCAGGAGAAGATGCAGGAAGTAAACTTACTAAGGCACAGAATTTGGGAGTGCAAATTATAACAGAAGAAGATTTTGAAAAGATGTGTTTATAATATGATATTAGAGATTAAATGTATAAATACGGAATAACATGTTTAAAAAAAACGAAAGGAGATTTTGAAAATGAATAAATATGAATTGTTAGAAGATATGAAAAAAAATATGTTAACCTTAGTAGGAAGTTCTGATGTACCAATAGAAGTAAAAAATAAATTACAGAACTGGTGTAATGAACTTAGAGATATAGTTTCTAGATATAATTCAAATCCCCAAAATATTTTAGAATATATTGATATGAATTATATGTATATTGAGAATATGCTTAAAAATGTTAATAATGAAAAAATAAATTCAATTGCTGACGGATTAATATATAAATGTAGAAATATGGAAAAAAGAGTAAATGAAAATGAAGAAGAAAATCAAGAACAAGATAAAGCACAATTTAGAGAAATTGTGGGAGGTAAAAACATTAGGATAACAAACACAATAATAGAGACATTTCACGATTATATTAGAGATATAGCAAGTAGAGCAGCAAAGATATTAGAATGCAGGGGATATTCAGACAATACAATTTATGAACAAAGAAGTGAAATAAACCAATTATTAAGATATATTGAATCTTCAAAAAGCCAAGAAGATATACTTCAGCAATTAGAAATGTCTGATAGAAAGTTACTAGATAAAGTTTTAGAACAGTATGAAAATTATAGACAAAGTATGAAGAGTGTAGAAAAAAAAGAACAAGAAGAAAAATCAACTAAAGAAAAGTTATTTAGAAATGAACTACAAGATGGAGCACCTGATTTGGAAGAACAGAAGAACAATTCAATTAATTTTTTAAAAGAGCAAGAAGAAAATCAAGAAGTTAAAGACGAAAATAAAAAAATTAGTTCATTAGATGATATATTTTTGCTATAGTTAAAATTAAAACGGAAGGAATAAAATTTAATATGGACAAGAGATATACTTTTGAAGATATGTGGTTAGATTTAAAAAATGGTTATCAAATATACTATACATATGTAAGAAATAGGTATGTATTATTTAAAACAGCGAAAAATTGCTATACACAAAAATTGATATCAGATGATCCTAAAAATCCACAACCTAAAATGACAATGCTTACATTGAAGAGAGTTAAAGAAATATTCCCAAATATGGAAGATATTGAGTATAAGGTAGGAATATATGATGAATGAAAAAATAATAGATGGGAAAAAAATAGCAAAAGAAATTAGAAAAAAATTAAAAATAAGTTGTGATGAATTAAAAGAAAAGGGAATAACTCCTAAATTAGCAGTAATAATGGTAGGAGAAGATAAAGCATCACAAGTGTATGTAAGAAACAAAAGTAAGGTTTGTGATGAAATAGGAATAGAATTTGAAGAATTTATACTAGATAAAAATATAAAACAAGAAGAAATTATAAAATTAATAGATAATCTTAATAAAGATAACAATGTTCATGGAATTCTATTGCAAAGTCCAATACCAGAACATCTAGATATAAATGAGGCATTTAAAAAGATTGCACCAGAAAAAGATGTTGATGGATTTAATCCAATTAATATTGGTAAATTATGTTTAAATCAAGATACATTTGTATCTTGCACACCATATGGAGTTATGAAAATGTTTGAAGTATATAACATTGACTTAACTGGAAAAAATGTTACAATTTTAGGGAGAAGCAATATAGTTGGAAAACCACTAATACAATGTTGTTTAAATAAAAATGCAACAGTAACTGTATGTCACTCAAAAACAAAAAACTTAAAAGAACATACCCAAAATGCAGACATAGTAATTTCAGCAATTGGAAAATCAAAATTTGTAACAGAAGATATGATAAAACAAGGAGCAGTAGTAATAGATATAGGGATAAACAGAGGAGAAGATGGAAAATTAACAGGTGATGTTGATTTCGAAAATGTAAGTAAAAAAGCAAGTTATATAACACCGGTTCCAGGTGGGGTGGGGCCTATGACAATAACTATGCTTATGAATAATGTAATAAAAGCAACAACAGAAATTTACAATAAAAATAATTAGGTTTAAGGGGGCATATATAGACGAAGCCAAGTCTATATATGCCTTTTTGAGGCTGAAAGTTAAAAATAGTATTTAATAGGAGGAAAAAAATGAAAATAGAAGAAATAAAAATAGATTCTAAAGAATATCCAGATAAACTAAAAAATATATATGATTCACCATCTAAAATATATGCATTAGGAAACAAAAAACTATTAAAACAAAAAGCGATTGCTATTGTGGGAACAAGAAAAGCCACGCAATATGGTAAAAAAATTGCATATGAATTTTCAAAAAAACTTGCTCAAAGGGGAATTAATATAATAAGTGGATTAGCATTAGGAATTGACTCATATGCACACCTTGGATGTATACAAGCACAAGGAGAAAAATATGTAGGGAAAACAATTGCTGTAATGGGAAGTGGATTTAATAATATATATCCAAAAGAAAACATTGAACTAGCAAGAAAAATAATAAAATCGGGAGGATGTATAATTACAGAATATACAGCAAAAACGAAACCAGAGAAACTAAACTTTCCGCAAAGAAACAGAATAATAAGTGGTCTTGCAGAAGGAATACTTGTAGTAGAAGCAAATAAAAAAAGTGGAGCATTAATAACGGCAGAATTTGCGCTAGAACAGGGAAAAGAAGTTTTTACAATACCAGGTGACATAACTAAAGAACAAAGCAAAGGTTGTAATGAATTGATAAAAGATGGAGCAACATTAATTACAAATTATCAAGAAATACTTACAACAACATTTAGTATGTAAATTATTACAAGCACTTGAAAATCAAATTTAAAATGTGTATACTAAATATAAGGGAAAAAATGTACCCGGTCCCAAATTTCCTAATTTAAAAAAGGGAAAAAATGTACCCGGTCCCCAATTTCCCAGTGAAAGGATGAAGATAATGGAAAACGAAGGAATAGAAAGTTTAATGAATTTAATAGAAAGAATAGAAACAACTGATGAAAACCGTGAGCAGTTGTTTGAAATAAACGAAGCTATAGGACAAAAAAATTATGCAAAAGTTATTGAAATATTAAGTCAATTAAAAAATGAAGGGAAAATTAAGCTAAAAAATACAGTTATACAACCATTAACTCATAAAGTAGAAGCAATTAACGCAGAAGCAATTAATGAAGAAGATATAAAAGAAATTTTTCAAGAAGAATTAGATGAAGAAGATAAAGAAGATATAATTAAAGATGACAAAACAAAAATGAAAGAAGGATTGTTTCCGAAAGAGTTATCGAATTTAAAATTAGAAGAAGATTTTATTGGGTTATTATTAGAAACACCAAAAGCAATTTCAATGTATTATATTTTACATGAAGACTGTTTTTTTGAAAGTGATGAGTTGCTAAATATATATAAAAGTATTTTATTTACAGAAGGACAAGCATATGCACCACAAATAGCAAAAAATGAATTTAATTTTGCAAAAGAAAGTTCAGAAACATATAAAAAGAAAATACAATTAAAAGAAAGAGCAATAAAGGGTAAGTTTGATTTTGAGAAGACATATGTTGAACTAAGAAAACTATTTGAAATAAGAAAAAATTATCTATCAAATCCAATAAAAGAGACTCAACAAGAAGTAATGGACATCTTAAAATACGAATTGTATGCTCAAATGACAATACAAGAAGTAAAAAATGCTATTATACAAATAACTACTACAGAAAAGTTTAAAAGGGCAGTACTAAGTGATAATATTACAAATTTTTTATTAGAAGGTGATAATAGTTTAACATCAGGTTTAAAAATACCATTTAAAATATTAAGTAGTGTTTTTAAAGGAATAAGAAAAGGAGAAACAATGGCATATGCAATGCCATCTAATTCAGGAAAAAGTAGGTTTACAATTAATTTAGCATCATATTTAGCTTTCATACATAAAAAAAAGGTTTTAATTATTTCTAATGAAATGTCAGAGGAAAAAATGAAACTTTGTTTAATAACAACGATTTTGAATAATAAAGAAATTCAAAAATTACATGGACAATATATATCAAAAACAGAAGGAGAACTTTTAGAATTTAAGTTTAGACCAGATGAAGGAATTGATGTAGATGTTGATGAAGATGGATTTATAAAAAAACAAAATAGGGAAAGCCAAAATAATTTTGCTAAAAGACTTATGGAAATTTCAAAAGAATTTAGACAAACAATAGCGGTTACTGAGTGGATAGAAAAGCAAATAAAAAATTCCATATATTTTGTAAACATTACAAATCACACAAATGATGAGCTAGAAAAAGTCATTTTAAATTATTATTATAAAGAGAAAATAGAGTATATGTTTTATGATACATTGAAAACAGATACAGAAAATATAGGAAATGGTGAAGAACTAAAGAAAACAGCAACAGTACTTTCTAATTTAGCGCAAAACTTGAATATATTTATTGCTTCATCATTACAATTAATGGAAAGCAATACATTGCCAATTAACTTGAACATAAATGACTTAGCAGTAAGCAGGACTGTAAAAGAAGTATTAGATACATTGTGCTTAATGAAACAAATTCATAATGAAGATTTAAATAAATATGAATATTCACTAGAAGAAGTGGATACAGAATTCTATGATTTAAAGAAATTTGAAGATCCAGATGTTAGATATTATGCTTGTGTTGTTGATAAAAACAGAGCTGGTGCAAAACCTAAAGTGGTTTTTAGACTAAATTTGGCATATAATATGTGGGAAGAATTAGGATATTTGAGATTGAAATAGGTTCTAAACCCCCATTTATCGAATACAATTAAACAAAAAGTATTCATATGGGGGTTTCATAATGAAAAAAAATGTTTTACATAATGCACAAATTTCAGAAAAAAAGGCAATAGATGAACGAGCAATAAATTTGGCGCAATATATTATAGATTCAAAAGATACAGTGAGAGGAGCAGCAAAAAAGTTTTGTATAAGTAAAAGTACAGTACACAAAGATGTAACACTCAAGAACGGTAGAAAAATAGAACAAGTTATTCCTGAAAGTATTGAAATTAAAAAGGTTTTCTTAGCAGAGAAGAATCCTGTTGTTAGATTAGGATTAGTAATTAAATAATAAATTTTTTAAAGCTTTAAAAGTAAAATTTTAAGTTTTTTTTTATGGAAATTTTTTATATTATACACATATCAAGATATAAACTTATATTACTTTGATATGAAAATTAAAAAAAAGGCATTGTGGCGCGAAAAAATTATATGAAGACCAACTATTAAATGTCAATAGTTAGTTAAAAAAAATTTAAAAATTTAAAATTAATATTTTAGACACAATGAGAAGACTTTAATGAAAATATTAAAGTTATGTAAAGTTGTTGCAGTACTTTGAAAATTAGAAATTATATATATTATGAAGATTTAGGTGGTCTATAATCTCTATTTTCTTTTAAGACATAGAAAATAATTCCAAGAAGCTTATGCTCTACACCAGTTAAAGCAACATAATGATGTTTGCATTCGGCATGTTTCTGGATGTAATAGTCATGCATTACGGGGTCATTATTTGAGGCAACCATAGCAGCTAGATATATGGCATGTCTTAAATACGGAGAACCTCTTTTAGAAGTTTTTTCATCTGTAGACTTTTTGTTGCCAGATTGATTTTCAGAAGGATCAATGCCAGCAAAAGCTGTTAATTTACTTGGTGAACTAAAATTATTAATATCACCAATTTCAGCTAAAATAATATGTGCAGTAACTTCACCAATTCCAGGAATGCTTTGTAGATGATTATCAAGTTTAGAGTAAATTTCCTTAATTTTAACTTCTAATTCGTGAGCTTGATTTTCAAGAAAAATAATTTGATTAACGAGTTGTTTAATTTCAAATGAACAAGCATTACCAGAAAATTTAATACAAAAAGAATTTTTGGCTAATGATTTTACTTCACGAACTTTATCAGTAGAATGATAACCACGAGAAGCTTTTTTCAAAATATTAGCAAGTTTTCTAGTATTAAAATTAATAACTTCATTAGGAGTTGGACAATTAAGTAAAATTGTTTAGAAGCTTCACCGAAAATATCAGAAAACAAATCTGAATATTCAGGAAAAACTTTATCTAAAATACCAGTAACTTGAGTTTTTGCTTTAGAAATATTGCTAACAAGATTACTCCTATACCTAGTTAAATTCTTTAAAGCAAGTAAACTTTATTAAGTAAAGATGTCTGGTTAATGCCATTAAAGCTTAAAAAGTTAGCTATAATAATAGAATCAATTACACCGTTTTTTTGTTTACGATTAGAATAAGCACCTCTAAAAGATTTTATTTGATAAGGATTAGTTAGAGGAAATCCCTCAATCTCTTTACACGATATAACCTGGCTACAAATTAAAGTCATTATTGAAAAATAATACTTATCAAACTTATTAATATCAGAATGTAAAGTAGAGGCTTTAGTCTAAACAAAGAGCCTAACGCTCAAGGAGGTTGCTAAAACCACTCTAACAATTACAATAATTTTATCATAAATTGGTCTAAAATTAAAGATTATGAGTTATGAAACAACTCATAAAAAAAAATAAAATAATAATGTTAAGCTGTTTTTCTTAACTTGTTATATAAGATGAGTTATGCAATTATTAGAAACACAAAATACAAAAGAGAAAATTTAAAAGGGATATACAGACACAACGAAAGAAGAAATAATAATTATTCAATAAAAAGTCCTAAATATAGATACGACAAAGAATTTGATATAATGAAAGAAAAGTATAATCTTAAAGGGCAAATTAAGACAGTTAGTAATATTGCTTGTGAATATTAATAACATCAGATAAAGAGTTTTTTGAAACAATAGGAGAAGAAGAAACTAAAAGATTTTTTTAAACGGCATATAAATTTGTTGCTTAATATAAAAATTTAGGCAAACAATATATAATGTCTGCAAAAGTGTATATGGACGAGGAAACTCCACATATGCACTTAATTTTTTTGTCTGTTGTTCATATTATAGATAAAAAAGAAAATGCCATTAATAAACTTGCTTGTAGTGAATTTTGGAAAGAAAAGGATAGTTATAGAAGATTACAAGATGCTCTTTATCAATATATGACTTCAAACAATTTTGACCTAGAAAGAGGTGTACCAAAAGAAGAAACAGGTAGAGAACACATTGATATTAAAGAATACAAAGAAATAACGAATTTTAATAAAACGAAAGAAAAACTACAAAATATGAAATTAGAATTGTCAGATGTCCCAGGAATTGATGACATAAAGATGACTAGATGGTCAAAGAAAAGAGATGAGAAAATTTTAGAAGATATTATAAGACCAAAAGATGACCTAATAAACGAACTATATCAGAATAATCTACAAATGCACCATCAATTATTAATACTGGCAAAAATAGTAAAAGAAGCAGAAAAATATCAAAAAGAAAGAAATAAGATTATGGCTGATAATAGAGATTTGCATAGGCGAGTAGATAGTATTAAAGCTGAATATAAAGAAAAAAAGATAATTTAGAATGGAAATATGACTATAAAATTAGAACATTAGAAAAAGAAAATGGTTACTTGCAAAATGTTATTGATAAATTTAGAGAAACAATCCATAAGTTTATAGAATGAATCTGCGTAGATTTTGATATGGGTACAGGTAAAACGCTAATTAGAGATTTTGAAAAAGAAACAAGAACTTGTTTAGATGGCGAAGAACAGATAAAACGAGAGAAAAGAGAAAAAGATTTAGAAATGGAAAGACAATAAAAAACTAATTGATGAACTTTTATTAAGGTTTATAAATTAGTTTTCATTTCTTTTTATCCAACCTTTTGCTTCAGATTATGCAAAACGAGAATCAGCGAAAAAATCAGATAATGTTATTTCCCAGCCTTCACAAATGTATAATAAATTCTCAATTCGTATAGTTTTTGTTTTTCGTGTTAAAAATTGGGATATAGTAGAAGTATATACGCCAGTTAAGGATTCTAATTTATAAATAGAAATAATTTTTTCTTTCATTAATTCACTTATTTTAACTGCAATTAAATCTGTAAATTCCATAATAAAACTCCCTAAAACTAATTATTTTTTAGTCTATCAAATATTGATTTAAAAACCTCTCAATAAATTGAGGACTTTTTTGAAAATATTTGCATTTTTTGTAAACTTGTGCTATCATAAATAATGAAGTAGTACATAAAAAACAAAAGTAAAAAAAGGGAGATTTGTTTATGAGAAGTAAAAAAATTATTGGTTTATTATTAGTGATTTTAATGATGATTTTAACATTTAATATAAATTCTTATGCTAGTACATTACCATGGCTTGAAATATCTTCATATAATTATTCAAATGGAGATAAAATGATACAAAATGAAACGAAAGAGGTTGAAGTTGGAAAAACATTGCAATTATATGCATTAATGGCATATGGAAGAGATTTTGAGGAAAATCCAGAAGATTTAGGAAAATTTGTACACGAGGCAAATTTAAGTGGTGTAACTTGGACAAGTAACAATAATGGAATTGCGACAGTAGATAATACAGGAAAAGTTACAGGAGTTGCAGAAGGTAAAGCTACGATAACAGCCACATATAATGGAGAAAGTGCTACTTATGAAGTAAATGTAATAGAAAAAACATTATTTTATGTGACAATGAGAGTTAAAACTGAAGGTGGAACAATTACATCTGAACAAGGTTTAGTAGCTGGAGCAACAGCTGTAGAAAAAGGTAGAAATTTAAACATTTATATATGTCCAGACGAAGGTTATGAGATAGATAAAGTATTAGTAGACAATGAAGCAATAGATTTAGAAATGTTAGTTTATGACAAAAATAATCCAAATGCTGCAAGTAAAGATGGAGTAGCAGTGTATACATTTACGAATGTTAGCAAAGATCATACAATAGAGGCATATTACAAGAAAAAATCAAATACAGAAAAAACATCATTTTATGTGACAATGAGAGTTAAAACTGAAGGTGGAACAATTACATCTGAACAAGGTTTAGTAGCTGGAGCAACATCTGTAGAAAAAGGTAAAAATTTAAAGATTTATATATGTCCAGACGAAGGTTATGAAATAGATAAAGTATTGTTAGACAATAAAGCAATAGATTTAAAAACATTAGTTTATGACAAAAATAATCCAAATGCTGCAAGTGAAGATGGAGTAGCAGTATATACATTTACGAATGTTAGCGAAGATCATACAATAGAGGCATATTACAAGAAAAAATCAAATTCAAGTGAACCTACAAATCCAAGTAGTTCAGGTAGCCCTACAACCAAAAGTGATTCAACAACTTCTCCTACGATACTTCCAAAAGCAGGAGAGAATGCCACAATAATGATTATCGGAATAATTCTAATTGTTGCAATATCAATTATTATGTATAAAAAATATAAAAATTATAAGGACATTAAATAAACTAAAAAAGGGGCTGTAAAAAAAGAGGCAGCTGAAAAGAGGCTGCTGAAAAAGTAGTCAAAAATTAGCTCTAAAAAAAATGTGAACAGGAAAATAATTTTTCTAGTTCATGTTTTTTCTATGTTTTAATGTTTTAATATGATATAATAAACACAGTTGAAAGGACTGATATAGCTGTGTTAAAAGAAAATAATCAATTAAGTTTTTGTTTAAGTTCACATGCATCACTTTTTGATGTATTGATAGAAAAAGATAACTTTTGGAGACAACTAAAGGATATGGTTGATTTCTCTTTTGCTTATGATGAATTAAAAGAAAAATATTCTTCAACAATGGGAAGAAAAGCAGAAGATGTAATAAGAATGTTTAAATATCTTTTACTAAAAAATTACTACAAATTATCTAATAGAGATTTGGTTGCAAGAACTAAAACAGATATGTTATTCAAATATTTTCTTGATTACTCACCAGAAGAAATTAATTTAATTGACCCAAGTTTGTTAACAGTATTTAGAAGAGAAAGATTAAGTAATAAAGAAAATGAAGAAGAAACATCAACAAATTTAATGGATAAATTAATATCTAAAACAGTAGAAATAGCTTTAGAAGAAGGTGTAATTGAAGTTAAGAACAAAATAATACAAGAATTCAACTCATACAAATGCAATGTATCAACACATTTCACCTAGAGAAGAATTAATAAAACAAGCTAAGGAATTAAGAAAATCAATATATAAAATAGATGAAACCATGCATGATAAAATGCCTAAAAAAGAGAAAGCACAGGTCTTTTAGAAGATCAGATAAAATATAGGAAGGAACTACTTGATTTAGTAAAAGATGATGCTAGATTTACCACAATACCAGCAATAAACGAAAAAATAAATATGTTGGAAGAAACAATGAATGATACAGAATATGAAATTGAATATTCAAAAGATAAAGATGCAAAAGTTGGGCATAAAACAGCTGATATATCTTTCTTTGGGTATAAAACTCATATAGCAATGACACCAGAAAGAATAATAACAGCTGCAATAGTATCAACTGGAGAAAAGCATAATGGCAAACAATTACAAAAATTAGTTGAGAAATCTCAAGCAAATGGTATTGAAGTTGAAGCAGTTATTGGTGATGGTGCATATTCTGAAAAAGAAAATATTGAGTATTGTGAAGAAAATAATATAAAATTAGCTAGTAAATTGAGCAAATTTGTAACACATGGTAATAGCCAAAGAAATAATAATTTTGAATATAATAAAGATGCTGAAATGTATGTATGTAAAGCAGGTCATATGGCTATAAAGAAACAAAAACAAAAAATACGAGATAGCAATAATAAAGAACTAGTAACAGAAGTGGAAAGTTACTTTTTTAATATAGAGAAATGCAAACATTGCCCATATAAAGAAGGTTGTTACAAAGAAGGCTCAAAAACAAAAACATATAGTGTAACATTAAAGAATGATGTCCATATAAAACATATGGATTATATGGAAACAGAAGAATTTAAAGAATTATATAGTGAAAGATACAAAATCGAAGCGAAAAATTCAGAACTAAAATCTAACTTTGGCTATGATACAGCTAATGCCTGTGGAAAAAACGGTATTCCAATCCACCTATAAACAAATTTAAAAAAATAAAGATTGTTATTACCATTCTATTATACTATAATACTGATATAAATACAATAGTTTTTGAAATAATTATTGTATAAAACTGTAGACAGAAAATTAACCATAGGGAATTTAGTTGATAAAAATAGCTAAAAATGAAGATATAATAAGATTTTTTTATGAAGAGCATAAAAGACCAACTGACATAGCAGAAGAATTAAAAGTGAGTGAACCTTATATTATAAAAATTATTCAAAAAGATGAGAGATATATTAAAGAAAAGGAATATAGAAGTAATATAAGTAAGGAAAATCATAAAGCTTGTAAAAGAAACTATATAAATAAAAGGAGACAAACAGAAAAACAAGAGTATCAAGCAATGATAATACAAATTAACAAAGACAATGAGTATTTATCAACCAAAATACAAATATCGGATTTAGATTTTGCAAAATGGAATAGACAAATGTTTAGATATGATAAAAATAGTAGTGATCTAGTTTTAAGAAGAGGATTTACATTTGCTTGTGATGTACCAAAAAGAATTAGGAATGTTGTAAATGTGGGTAATATAAGAAATAAAAGAATATATGTATAAGATATGCTTTGAAGTTGTTCAAGGTATATTTTTTTGTCATATTTTTTTTGTTTTAATAATAGTATTGAAAAGAAAGTGGGTGAGAATTTTGAAAAAGGGTTTGAAGATTACGTTTATAAATCCTAATACTGAAGAACAAATAGTACAAGCTATGGCTGGTGTTCTTGCTTATAATTTAGCTGAGAATGATGACAAAGTAATATTTGATTATAAAAATTCAAGTTCTTATCAAAATTCTCACAGTATAGAAGAGGAAGAATTAGAAATGTAGCAATAAAAGTAGAATTAAATGCAAAAAGTGTAGCATTAAATTGAATATATAAGGAAAATATTGTAAAATGCTTGACTTTTACTTATTCAAAGAGTTATTATTAATTAAAGATATTTAATATATCTTTAGTTTGTCCTAATTAAATGTTATTTGCAACCCTGTTTGCGAAATATAAATGCACAGGTGAACAGATGTTACTCGCAAACCTACTTGCGACAAATAAATGCGTAGGAGGACAAATATAATGCTTACCACTGACCGATATTGTGGTATATAAATGGTCGGGTTGAAAAGTTTTTTTATTTATAGACCAAAAATTTAAAAAAACTCTTGAAAAAATGATAAAATACGTGTATAATGAATATAATAGTAGTAGATATTTAATATCTACTATAATTAAAATGTGAGTCGCCACCCTATTGGCGAAATAAATGTATAGGTGAGAAAATGTGAGCCGCAACCCTGCTTGCGAGATACAAATGTGCAGGTGGAAAAATGTTAATTATAGTTAAATATGGGGTCTATAAAAGTAGATCCCATATTTTCATAAAAAGGAGATGGAGCAAAATGGTAATAGAAGATGGAAAA
Organism: uncultured Clostridia bacterium; assembly: GCA_934167755.1. Taxonomy (GTDB): domain Bacteria; phylum Bacillota; class Clostridia; order TANB77; family CAG-508; genus CAG-269. Next base: position 80,323 of record CAKPLT010000002.1, on the reverse strand, counting down.
TTTTACTTTATAAAAGATGAATTTTTTGATGTATTTAAAGATTATGGATTAATGGTTAACAAAGAAAATGGTAATAAGAGACCTTGCTATTTTTGCTTTAAAGACAGACAAAATAGCAAAATAATATGGTTTGTTCCAATTTCTACTAAATATGAAAAGTATGAAAAAATTTATGAAAAGAAAAAGGCAAAAAGTGGAAAAAAGCCAGTATATAACTTTGTTTTTGGAAGTGTTTTAGGAAAAAAAGCTGTTTTTTTAATACAGAATATATTTCCAACAACATTAGATTACATAGAAAAGAAATATACAAATTCTAATAGGGATGTTGAAATACCAGAAATTATAAAAGAACAGGTAATTACTAAAGCATTAAGAGTGGTTGATTTAGCAAAAGACGGTGTGCAAATACCGTTTTATGATATAATTGAAATGAAGAAAATATTATTAAATAAGTAAAATATAATTTCAAATGTTACTCTCCACCCTGTTGGTGACAAAATAAAAACTATTCCTGAAAGTGGAGTAGTTTTTTTGTGCTTTTATATTGAAAAAATCAAACTGATATGCTAAAATGTAACAGAACGAAAATAATGAAACAGAAAAATGAAGAAAGTAGGTATGTTATGAAAATTGCAGCATATTGTAGGGTATCAACTGAAAAAGAAGCACAGATAGATTCATTGGAAAAGCAAATAGAATTTTTTAATGAATTTACAAAAAAGAACGGTTATGAATTGTACAAGCTATATGCAGATGAAGGAATATCAGGAAAGCAAATAAAGCACAGAAAACAATTCCAACAAATGATGATAGATGCAAAAGCAAAAAAGTTTGATAAAGTAGTAGTAAAGGATGTAAGCCGTTTTGCAAGAAATACAGTAGACTTATTACAAAGTGTAAGAGAGTTAAAATCTTATGATGTACAAGTTGATTTCTTAAACAATGGCGAAGTAATGGAAGGTGGCTCTGAATTTATATTAACAATTTTAGGAGCAATGGCACAGCAAGAAAGTGCAAATATGTCTAAAAGAGTAAAATTTGGAAAAGACATCACAGCAAAAAAAGGAAGAGTGCCTAATCTGGTATTTGGATATGACAAAATTCCAGATGAACGATATACATTAAAAATAAATGAAGAAGAAGCAAAAATTGTAAAAGAAATATTTGAAAGCTATGTATATAAAGGAATAGGTACAACAAAAATAGCTTGGAACTTAAATGATAGAGGAATAAGAACAAAGAAAACAAAATCAAAATGGGTACAAACATCTATAGTGAGAATGCTTAAAAATCCAATATATACAGGAAGAATAACAAACAAAAAATCAGAAGTAACAGACTTTATAACAGGAACAAGAAAAGAATTGCCAGAAGAAGAATGGATAGTTGCCCACAGACCAGAAATGAGAATAATATCAGACGAACTATTTAACAGAGCACAAGAACTTTTAGAGCAAAGATCAAACGAATTTAAATTAAATAACAAAAGAGAAAAAACAGAATATGTATTTAGCACACTTATATATTGTAAACATTGTGGTTATTCATTTAGAAGAATAAAGAGAAAATATACAGCTGATGGACCAGAATATATAAGATGGGTATGTAGTGGAAGAAATTCAATGGGAGTAAACCATTGTCCAAATACAACTGTTATTGATGAAGAAGAACTTTTAAATGCAATAAAAATCTATTTAAAAAGTATAATAAAAAACAAAAAAGATTTTATGAAAGCTGTTGAAAAAGAATTTGAAAAGATTACAAAATTAAGAGAAAACAATGAAAGAAGTGAAGAGAGTCTTTTAAAAGAAATTGAAAAAGTAACAGTTAAAAAACAAAAATACATGGAAATGTTCCAAAATGAAATAATCAATATACAAGAATTAAAGAAATATACAAATCCACTAAATGAAGATATAGCAAGACTTGAAAGAGAATTAAAACTAATAACATCAGAAATAAAAGAAAAAGATGTACTAGAAAAAGAACTTAATAAAACAATAAAAACAGTAGATGATATATTAAATAATCAAACAATAACAAATGCAATGTTAAAAACAATAATTGATGTAATTGAAGTTGATTCAGATTCAAATGTAGAAGTAAGGCTAAAACTACTAAATGAAATAGGGACAAATGAGCCAGTAATAACAAAATTTGAAGACATTTACCAAAATGGAGAAGACACAGAAAACAAAGATGCCAATAATAATAAAGAAAATTCTACCGTTACGAAAAGTAACAACAGTACACAAAGATGTAACAGAAAGGCTTATTCAAATAAATCCGGTACTTGCTAAAGAGGTAAGATGTATTTTAGATGAAAATAAAGCAGAAAGGCATATAAGAGGAGGTATGGCAACAAAATTAAAATACTTGAAAAAATAATAAAGGTATTGCAATTTTTAACAAAAGATTATAAAATATAATTACGGAGGAAAAAATATGAATGTTGTAATAGAAGATGAAAGTAAAAAAAATAGAAAGTTGAAAATATTATATATCACAATATTAGTTGTTTGTTTAATTGCAGTTATACTAACAGTAGTATTACAAATAGTTGGAGACAAAAAAACAACAGGAAATGGAGCATTACCCGCATTAACTGAAAGTGAGTTAAATCAATACAAAAATGAATTTTATAATATATTTGAAAACAAAGTAAATTATGCAGACAATAATAGCTACAAAATTACTAAAGTGGAATCAAAAGAAGAAATTATATATTTAGGATATCAAAGCCATGAAAAAAAGATAAATGATTATGAATTAGATGTAAATATACCATACATTAATATAAATAATGATAAAATAGGTGAATTTAATACACAAATAAAAGATACATTTGAGAAAAAAGCAAAAAGCATATTAAATACTCAAAATGAAAATATTATCTATACAGTAAAATATAGTGCATATATATCAAATAATATATTATCATTAGTTGTAAGGTCTACATTAAAAGAAGGAACAAATCCACAAAGGGACATTATTCAAACATATAATTATGATTTAGAAAATCAAAAAGAATATACTATAGATGATATGCTTGAAGTAAAAGGAATTACTAAGAAAACAGCTAATCAAAAAATAAAAGAAGAAATAAAAAGTGCGCAACAAAAAGCAGAAGAACTAAAAAAATTAGGATATTCAACATATACAAGAGATTATACAAGTGATATGTATAGCATAAATAATGTAACAGAATATTTTATGGGAAAAGATAATGCGGTATACATAATATATGCGTATGGAAACGAAAATAATACTAATGAGATGGATATAGTAGTAATGTAAATAAATTAAAAACGGTCTAGTTTATCTAGGCCGTTTTTGAAAATAAAAGGGGATGTTTGTTTAATCAGTTCTTACTGACTATGCTTATAATATATCAATTAATTTTGTTCATTGTGTGAATTTAAAGTGAAAATTTGAAAAATTAGGGAGTTTCTTCAAGTGTAACAGTTACTTCTTTTTCTTGACCACTTCTATTAACTTTTAATGTTATAGTATCACCAATTTTATGAGAATTTTTAATTTCATTTAATTCGTCCATAGTTTTAATATCTTTTCCGTCAGCTTGAATTATTACATCACCAGATTGTAATCCAGCTTTTTCAGCAGGAGAAAAATCTTGAACAGTTTTAACATAAACACCTAAAACTAAATTATATCTTTTAGCAGTAGAATCGTCTAAGTCAATTCCAGAAATACCAATATAAGGTCTTAATACTTTATTATGATCTTTTAATTGTGATATTACATCAAGAGTAGAATTTATTGGAATAGCAAATCCAATTCCTTCAACACCTGAACCAGAAAGTTTTAAAGTATTTATACCAATAACTTTACCATCACTATTAACAAGAGCACCACCACTGTTACCAGAATTTATAGCAGCATCTGTCTGAATACATACATATTTAGTTCCTTCAGATTCAACTTCTCTATTAACAGCACTGATAATTCCTGTAGTAACTGTAGTATCTAAACCAAGTGGGCTACCAACAGCCATTACAAATTCACCAACAACAGCTTGGTCAGAATCTGCAAATTCAGCAGCTGTTAAATCTGTTTTATCTATTTTCAAAACAGCTAAATCTGTTTGAGAATCTTTACCTACGATTTTTGCATCATAAGTTTCATCTGAGCCGTATAGTTTAACTTTAACAGATGTAGCATCTGAAATATCATAATATGAGTAAGAACTTGAAGAACTTGTGTCTACAACATGATTATTTGTTACGATATATCCATCTTCACTAATAATTATTCCTGAACCTGTTGCAGTTGCAGTAGAAGTAGAAGGGGCTCCAAATCCAAAGAATGAATTTGAGGTCGCTGTGTAACTTACTTCTATACCTACTATTGAAGGTAGTATCTTATTTGCTGCAAAAACAGCAGTGTTTGAATAATTTGATAGTGATATTAGATTCGATGTAGAACCTTCTGCTGGTGAAGTAGAAGCTTGTATTGTAGAATTTGTACTATTTTTTCCAACTAACTTTTCTTTTATTGATGGAACTCCAAAACATGTACCGATTACAAGTGAACAACCAACAATACCACTAAAGAATGGCAATAATACTGATTTACCAAAGCTATTTGGTTTATTATTAAAATTTGATTTTGAAGTTTTACTTGATATAACTTCAAATCTGTTTTCATTTTCGTCCATTTTAAGGACCTCCTTTTCTTTTAACTTTTAACTATTTATATGATACACAATATTTGTGAAAGAATTGTGAAAAAAGTGTAAATTTAATGATTTTTTTGAAAAAATAAAAAAATTTTTTTTACACTTGAAAATAAATTTTACAATATATATAATATAAGTAAGTTAAAAATGAGAGGATTGAATAAAGATGGAAAAACAAAAAGGAGTAGCAACACCGGTATTAATTATAGGGATAGTTATAATAATAGCTATTGCATCACTTATAATACATTATGTAGAAAACATAGTAGAAAAAAATAGATTACAGGATTTAAGAACAAATATGCTTTTAATACAAGCAGAGACAAAAAAAGATTTAGAAGAAGTATGTTTTCAAACAGTTAATTTAGATGCCAAAAAAGAAGAAGATTTAACAAAAATAAATGAAATAAAAAAAGAAAATTTAAAAGGAATATTAGTTCAAGATTCAGAAATAAAAAACAGTATACCGCAAGAAGTTACAATAGATGAAAATTGTTATTATTTAGATGAAACAATTTTAAATGAAATGGGAATAAAAGATTTAAATTCAGAAACATATGGATATTTTATTGTGAAATATGACTTCACAAACATTGCAGTAGAAGTAATAAATACAAAAGGATATGAAGGAAAATATACATTAACACAGTTAATAGAGGAGTAAGACCGAAGAAAGGAATAATATTAATAATGAAAGAAAAAGAAGAAACAAGGTTAGTGCAATTAAAAGAACAAGAGAATGAATTAAGAAAAAAAGGATTTAATATAATTTGTGGTATAGATGAAGCAGGGAGAGGCCCTTTAGCTGGACCAGTAGTTGTAGCGAGTGTAATTATGCCAGCAGATTCTATGATTGAAGGAGTAAATGACTCAAAAAAAGTTTCAGAAAAAAAGAGAGAAAAATTATATGATCAAATTTTAGAAGAGGCTATTAGCTATGGAGTAGGAATTATAGGACAAGATGAAATTGATGAAATAAATATTTTAAATGCAACAAAAAAAGGGCTAACAATGTCTTTGCAAGAATTAACTGTAAGACCTGATTTGATTATAGTAGATGCACTAAATCATATAGATACATTAGGAATTCCATATGAATCAATTATTAAAGGAGATGCAAAATGCTATTCTATTGCAGCAGCTTCTATAATTGCAAAAGTTACTAGGGATAGAATTATGCGCGAATGGGATAAAGTTTATCCTGAATATGGATTTGAAAAACATAAAGGCTATGGAACGGCAGCGCATATTGCAGCTATTAGAGAGTATGGACTTTGTCCTATACATAGAAGAAGCTTTACAACACATTTTATATAAGGAAATTATGTACCCGGTCCCAAATTTCCGAATAGGAGGCAACAAATGAATATATTAGAAATTATAGCTAAAAAAAGAGATGCAAAAGAATTATGTAAAGAAGAAATAGAATATTTTATTAAAGGATATACAAATGGAGAAATACAAGACTATCAAGCAGCAGCTTTAGTAATGGCAATATATATAAATGGTATGAATGATAGAGAAATAACTGATTTAACACTAGCAATGGCATATTCAGGAGAAGTACTTGATTTAACATACTTTGGAGAAAATGTTGTTGATAAGCATAGTACGGGTGGAGTTGGTGACAAAGTTTCAATAGTATTATTACCAATAATTGCAGCAATGGGAATACCTGTTGCAAAAATGTCTGGAAGAGGACTAGGATTTACTGGTGGTACCGTTGATAAAATGGAATCAATACCAGGATATAGAACCAATGTGGGAATAGATGAATTTATTTCAAATGTTAAAAAAATTGGAATAAGTATGATTGGTCAAACAATGAACTTAGCACCAGCTGATAAAAAGGTATATGCATTAAGAGATACGATTTCATGTGTTGAAAATATTCCTCTAATAGCTTCTAGTATAATGAGTAAAAAAATAGCAAGTGGTGCAAATAAAATTGTTATAGATGTTACAGTTGGAAAAGGTGCTTTTATGAAAACAAGAGAAGATGCTCAAAGATTAGCTGAACAAATGATAAGAATTGGTAACTTAGCAGGAAGAGAAGTGAGATGTATATTAACACCTATGGATGAACCATTAGGATATGCTGTTGGAAATTCTTTAGAAGTAATAGAAGCAATTAATTTCTTAAAAGGAGATATGCCTAAAGATTTGAAAGAAGTTGTACTTGAACTTGGGGCTAATATGTTACAACTTGCAGGAAAAGGAAATAGCATAGAAGAAAATAAATTAAAAATGTTAGAAGCAATTGAAAATGGTTCAGCTTATAATAAGTTTGTAGAAATGGTGCAAAACCAAGGTGGAGACATATCATATATAAAAGATACAACTAAATTTGAAAAAGCAAAATACATTTCAGCAGTTATAACTCAAAAATCAGGAAAGGTTCAAGAAATAAATGCAGAAGAAATTGGAAAATTGGCATGTTATTTGGGTGCTGGAAGAATCAAAAAAGAAGATAAAATAGATGCAAATGTTGGAATTATTTTAAATAAAAAAGTAGGAGATGAAGTGCTAGAAGGAGATTTTTTAGCATATATATGTGCAAATGATGAAATAAAATTGAGAAAAGCAGAAAGTAAATTACTTGAAATATATAAAATAAAAAATGATTGTATTATATAGTCAAAAAAATATCATTTTGCAGCTCAACTGCGGACGCTTTGCTATTTAAAATTTGTTTGCAACAAATTTTAAATACCTTGTTAAACTTTAAATTGATATTTCTTTGACTAAAACAAATATAGAATGATTAAAAAATTTAGTTTACATATTGAAAAAGAAAAATATTATGTTATAATATATATTGTAATGTAAATAAGAAAAAGTAGAAAGGAAGATAAATAATGAAAAAAGATAAAAAGGAAAATCAAGAACAAGTAAAAGTAAAAAATAAAATAGATAAACAAAAAATATTTTCAAAGGCGATGGCATTATTTTTATTATTAGCAATGGTATTAGCATCTTGCTCAACATGTATATACTTTGTAGTACAAAATATAAAATAGATATACATAAGGAGAAAAAATATGAATAACATAGGAATGATATTAAATAATTTTTATGAACAAAATATATTAACATATATAAAAATGTATCAAGAATATCCAATAAAATTAATCTCATTAGTACTTGATATTGCAATAGTAATATTTTTAGCATATGAATTATTAAGAATAGTAAAAGATTCTAGAGCATGGCAATTAGTAAAAGGAATTGCATTTTTGGTAATAGCAACAGCATTAAGTGGAATATTAAAATTACACATATTGAATTATATATTATCTACAGTAATGGACTGGGGAGTAATACTTATAATAATAATATTTCAACCAGAAATAAGAAGAGCTTTAGAACAACTTGGAGGAACAAATAAATTTTCAAGATTTTTTGGATTTGATAAAGATATAATAACAAAGACCAAAGAAGATATATATAAAATAGTTATAGCAGTATATGAACTAGCAAAAAATAAAACAGGAGCATTAATAGTAATAGAAAGAGATATACAAATAAAAGATATAATATCAACAGGAATTTCTATGAATGCAGAAGTTTCACCACAATTATTAGTAAATATATTTATACCCAATACACCTTTACATGATGGGGCAGTAGTAATAAGTAATAATAAAATAGCTGCTGCGGCATGTATGTTGCCACTAGCAGGTGACCAAGATATAGCAAAAGAACTTGGAACTCGTCATAGAGCTGGAATTGGTATATCAAAAGAATCAGATAGTATAGCAATAATTGTTTCAGAAGAAACTGGAAAAGTTTCAGTTGCAAAAGATGGAACATTAATTGCAGATGTTAGAGAAGATGTTTTGAAAAAAATATTAATTAGTAATATAGTTACAAAAAGATTAAATGAGGCAAAAGCAAAAAAAGATAGAAAAAATATAAAAGAAACTATCAAAGAGTTTGCTGGTAAATTTAAGAAAAAAGAAGAAAGCAAATAAAGAAATAAAAGAAGAGTGGCAGATATATGGCCACTTTTCTTAATTAAAGGAAGGGATAAAAGTGAGAAATATAAAACTAACAATTGAATATGATGGCAAAGATTTTAATGGATGGCAAAAACAGCCTACCAAATTAAATATTCAAGGTACAATAGAACAAGCAATAAAACAAATAACAGGAGAAGATATTGAATTAAATGCATCTGGAAGGACTGATGCAGGGGTACATGCACTAGGGCAAGTAGCAAACTTTAAAACAAACTCAAAGATTCCGATAGAAAAATTTGCAATAGCAATCAATTCAAAGTTAAAAAGATCAATTGTCATAAAAAAGGCAGAAGAAGTTGATGAAAGATTTCATAGTAGATTGAGTTGTAAAAGGAAAACTTATAGATATATTATAAATAATTCACTAGAGGGAACAGCAATATATAGAAATTTGGAAACACATATTCCTCAAAAACTAAATGTGGAAAAAATGAAAAGAGCTGTTAAATATCTTGAAGGTGAACATGATTTTAAGGCTTTTAAAGCAAGTGGCACGAGTAGTAAAAGTAGTATCAGAATTATATATGAAGCAAATGTATATCAGGAAAATGAGAAAATTTTTATAGAACTTACAGGTAATGGATTTTTATATAATATGGTGAGAATTATAGCAGGAACATTAGTTGAAGTAGGGCTTGGAAAAATAGATCCAGAAGGAATTGCTGAAATAATTCAAGAGGGTAAGAGAGAAAATGCAGGTAAAACTTTACCTCCTAATGGATTGTATTTAGTAAAAGTTATGTATTCATAGAACAAAATATAAAAAAATTCATAAAATATACAAAAGGAGATATATAATTATGAATTTATTTATATTTTTTTCAATTGTGTTTGCAGTAATAATATTTGCAATAGTATTACAAAGAATTATACATTGCCCAATTTTAGTTGGATTTGCTATATTTGCAGCACTTTTAATAGTAGCAGCTGTATTTAATAATACTACATTTGTAATTATAGCAATAGCACTTGGAATATTAGCATTCATTGTAGCCTTTTTGGATTGCATTTTTAGAAGCTCAGATTTATTTAGGAATAACAGGTGCTTAACATGTGATTGTAATAATAACAACAATAATAATAATAATGATAACAGTGATGAGACACTTACAATAGCTAATAGCAATGGAACTGTTTTAGCAAGAATAAATGGGAATACAATCCAATGTAGAGATAATGATAATAGTAATTGTTGCAATTGTGGCTGCAATAATGATAATAATATTGCATTTTCTAATGGAAATCTTTTAGCTACTAATGATTTAAATTCGAATTTTTCTAATTGTGGATGTCGCGGAAGAAGTTTTAGATATAGTAGATAAAAACATTAGAATTATAGCATATAATTATTAAATTAAAGTGAACATATAATATAAGAGCTCATACTATTTTTTAGCATGAGCTTTTTAAATGTGATAAGAATTTTTTATTAAAAAAATAATGTTATTTTATATATTGTGTTGAATGGAAGTAATATAAATGATAAGATATAGCTACAATATTTACAAAAGAAAGGTGGTGAGAAAATGAAAGAAAAAAATAGTAAAGAGAATTTGTTAAAAATATTACTAATATTAGCAATAATTGCAATAATTGTAATGGGAATATTTATGTATAAAATTTATAATGAAAAAGTAGTAGAGGCTGAAAAATCAGTTAAATTACAAGAACAAGTAGATAATTTAAGAGATACAGCAAATAGTTTACAAGAAAAAATTGATAATATTTCAAAAATTACAACAAGTGATAAGTTGACTAACAATCAATCTAAAGAAGAAAGTAGCACTTCAAAAATTAAGATGCTAGATGGTGAATACATAGATAATCAAGAATTAGAAGCATATATATATAAATTTTCTGGAAATAATGTTACTGCGGGATCTTTAGCAACATATTATGGAACATACGAAATTAATGATAATAAAGTCAAAATAAATTATACAAAAGCTGAAGATCCTGAAGGAAATAAAATGGATGATTTCCCAGATGGTCAAACAGTTGAGCTTACAATTTCTGATGAAAATACCCTAATTGATAAAGATGGTACTAAATATATAAAAAAATAGTTAGTTGGTAAAGAACAAAAAGAGGGGACCTAATAAAATAGGATCCCCTCTTTTTTCATGTACTTATTGACGAAGTCAAAGTTTTCATTGAATTTGGCAACTGGGTGGTGTTCATCAACAAATTCGAAATTAACCCCAAAATCTAATTTATATGATATTTATTTTTCGGTGATTAGGATTTCAATATCTCCATTTTGGGTTAAGTTTGTTATTTTCAAATTGTATTTTGGATTATTATCAATTTCACTCCATGAGTAATCACCTAATTCATATATTCCATCATAATCAATTCCATCAACAGAAATTGTATATGGAATTGCTATAGAAAAGCTCACAGTTTCTCCTTTTTCATGTTCAGGAACTTCCCATTTTACATCTTGTGTTATTATGATAGAATCATTGGTGTCTTTTATAGAAATTCGGGTTAACGAATTTATAAATTGTTTTGAATTTAAAGAAACTTCTGATACTGATTGAACGGTATTAATATCAACAGTAGGTTTTTCTTTGTTTATATTTATATAAATTATTGAAATAGTAATAATTAGAACTACAATAGCTATTATTATTGTAAATATTCTTGTTTTTTTCATTAATATCACCACTTATCATTTGTATAATCTAACTTAAGTATATCATAGTTTTTAAATTATTCAAGTAAATTACAGAAAATGAAAAAATTTATGAAAAAAAGTATTTTTTTTATTAAAAATACTTTTTTTCATTGTTTTGGTAGCGAAGGTGGGATTCGAACCTACGACCTGCCGGGTATGAACCGGATGCTCTAGCCAACTGAGCTACTTCGCCATAAATTGTAGACAAGAATTATTATAATAGGTATTTCCAGTTTTGTCAAGTGATATTCAAAAAAAAATAAAAAATCTAGAAAAATAAAAAATCACCACAAAAATCTTGCTATTTTTGGGTTAGCATAGTAAAATATATATGAAAGAAAAGGATAAAGAATTGAGAGGAGAACTTACTTTGGAAAAGATAGATAAAACTCAAGAGATAAAGAACAAATTAGAGTACATAGGATTAAATTTAGAAGAAATACCAGAAACACTAAAATTGGTAGAAGACCTACAATTTAAACCAAATACAGGATTTGACGAAAAGAAATATAGACAATACAGATTTGTATCACCAAAAGAAATACAAATATTATTATCACCAACGAACAGATTAGATGATATAAAAGAAAAATATTCAAAAGCAAGTCCATTAGCATTATATCTAGATTCTAAAAGTGAAGAAAACCAGGAAAAATATGCAACATTTTTAAGAATGTTAAATGAAGTAAAAATAGAAGATATAGAAAAAATAGAGAAAGAACAACAAACAATAAATAAAAAGATTCCGTTTAAAGTAAGATATTCAGGAAATTATTTATGGCAAATATATTATTCAGAAGCAACAGATCAATATTTTATGATAGTGCCAACAGAAGACAAAGACTATTCTACATTTTTTTATGTACTAAAAAAACAAGTAGAAAAGAAAAAAGCTGGAAAAATATTTGTACCAATAAGTAATTCAGATTATAGCAGAGATTTATTGAACAAAACAGAGATTCAAAGCTTAGAGAATTATTTATGGCTATTCACTAAAGACTGGCCATCAATTTATGAAGTATATGATAAAACTGAAAAATTAAGTTTGCAAATAGTTGGAGATACAGAAGTATATGGAACAATTAAATCAGAATATAAAGTAAAACTATCAAACAAAATAGAAGCAAATAAATTTTTTAAGCTAGTAAAAGCACTATTTATAATGCAATCAGAATTGCCAAGCTATTATAGATTTGAAACAAGAATAGACAAACAAGGAAGTTTAGAATTTTATTATGAAGATTATTTAATGGAATATGACAATCTAAGTGATTGGTTAAATGATGAATATAAAATATTGTTAGATATAGAAAAAAAAGCACTTGCAGAAAATAATAGTTTGCAAGGAAAAGTAAAAAGACTAAAAAGACAATCACAAGAGTTTGAAGCAGAATACTTAAGTAAAGAAAAGCAAATATCAACATTTTTAGAATGTAAAAAAACTTTTTTTGGAAAAGTAAAATATTTTTTCAAATATAGTGGTAAGAAATCAAAACAAAAAGAAAAAATTATAGAAGATGAAAAAGAAGAAACACCAGAAGTAAATGAAGAAATTAAAGAAAAATTAAAATCTCAATATACCCTTGATGAGTTAATTCAAAAAGGAAAAGAAGCAAATGAAAGCGAAACGAATTTAAAAAATACCAAAATGGACATAAATGCATTAAAACTAAAAAATCTAAATTTAGTAAAAAAGATAGAAAATGCAACAGCATTTATAAATGAAATAGATAGTCATAAGAAAAGCATATTTGAATTTTGGAAATATAGCAATAAAGATGAAGTAAAAGCATTAGAAGAAGGCGAAGAAGAAACAATAAATGTAAAACCACGCGCAAAAGTATTTGATTATGAAGAAGACTTTGAAGAATTTGGTGAAGAAATGGACAAGGTTCAAAGAAAAGAACTTACAAAAGAAGAGCTAGATTGTGTTTATCTAACAACAACAGAGCAAATAAAAATAATAAATAAAATAAAAACAGAAAACACAACAGCAAAAGAAATTGAACAATATATGAAAAAAATAAAAAAAGATTTACAAAATGAAAAAGATATTACAGAAGAAGATGTTATAGATATATTTGGAGGTTTATCAGAAGATACAAGAAAAATTACAAAACTGGCAAACAAATCACATAGAGAACACCCTAAAAATAAATATTCTATATTAAGAATTTCAAAAACATTAAAAACAGTTGAATATATGGCGTCTTTAGAAAATGTAATAAATATAATAGAAAAAGCAATAGAAAAAAATAAATTATCACAAGAGGTTGCAGGGTATAAATGGATTGAAGAAGATCAAAATATTGATACTAATGAATTTAATATTTTTAACTTAAATCCAGAAAAAGAAATTGAGAATGCACTAATGGGGACAGAAAGTGGAAAAGTAAACCTATATAAAATGAATTTTGACAAAAACATCAAAGCAATAGCATTTTCAAATTGTGTATATTATGACAATCAAAATAAAACTTTACCAGTTGGAATGGATAAAGATACAAGAATATTAGCAAAAATATTAGATACAGATATAAGTTTAGACAGTAAAAAAGTTATTAGAGTAGGAAGATTAGAAGATGAAAATGATCTTTCTTCAAAATTAATTATTAAAACTATTAATGTGTTAGAATATGATGTAAAGGAAATTGAATAAAAAAATAGGGCAATTATGTACCCGGTCCTCAATGACCTGGTTCAATTGTCCACCGGGTACATAATTGCCCACTTTTTGAAATAAAGAAAGGAACACAAAATGGCAAAGTTTAAATCAGGCTTTGTTGCAATGTTAGGAAGAACAAATGTAGGAAAATCAACACTATTAAATATGTTAGTAGGAGAAAAGGTTGCAGCAACAGCAAACAAAGTTCAAACAACAAGAACAGCAATTAAAGGAATTGTAAATAGAGAAAGCTCACAAATTATATTTATAGATACACCAGGAATTCATAAACCTAAAACTAAATTAAATGAAACTATGGTGGAAACTTCATTTGGGGTTATAAATGAGATTGATTTAATTTTATTTGTAATAGAAGCTACAAGTGAAGATATTGGTAGAGGTGATATGAGAATTCTTGAAAAAATAAAGGAGTCTCATAAAAAAACTATATTAATTGTGAACAAAATTGACTTAGTTAAAAGAGAAAAATTGCTACATTTAATTGATATATATCAAAAAGAATATAGTTTTGAGGCGGTTATTCCGATATCCTCTTTAAAAGAAAAATATAGAGATATAATTTTAGATGAAATTGAAAAGAACCTAAAATCCGGCCCTGCATATTATAATATAGAAGAATATACAGACCAAACTTTAAGGCAACTTGCTGAAGAGACAATTAGAGAAAAAGCGCTTACATTTTTACAAGATGAAGTTCCACATGGGATATATGTTGAAGTAGAAAAAATGAAATTTAGAAAAAATCAAAAAGGCGAAGATTTATATGATATTGAAGCAATAATTTATTGCCTTAGAAATTCTCATAAAGGAATAATTATAGGAAAAGATGGAAAAATGCTAAAACGAATAGGGCAAGCTGCAAGAATTGATATGGAAGAAAATTTTGGAACAAAAGTAAATTTAAAAACATGGGTTAAAGTTAAAGAAGACTGGCAAGATGATTCTGCAATTGTTAAAAAATTCAAATTGCAATAATAAGGAACATTTGAATAATTTATGCTAGAATTGCAAAAGATAGAATTAGAGGAAGTGAGCTTATGATTAAAAAAATGGCATGGAATACATTTAAAAATACAGGAGATATAAATACATTTTTAGAATTAAAAGAAATACAAAATGTAGAAAATCAAATAGGAAGCGGAGCAGAGCAAATACATCAAGACGAAATACAGATTCAACATCAAATGGAGGAACAAAATGGGAACAATAAAAATGAGTGGTATAATAATATCTGAAAATAATTTAGGTGATTATGATAAGATGTTAACAATGTTGACTCCTGGATTAGGTAAAATATCATGTGTTGCAAAAGGCGCTAGAAGACAAAAAAGCGCCTTACTTGCAGGTACACAGTTTTTATGTTTTGGAGAATATCTAATGTATAAAGGAGCAAATACATATAATATAAATTCTTGTGAAACAATTGAAGTGTTTTACAAAATAAGAACAGATTTAGATAAATTGAATTATGCGGTGGAAATTACAAAAATTATAAGAGATGTTACAGATGAAAATCAAAATTGTTATAGAATTTTACAATTATTTTTAAATACATTATATACATTATCAGAAACAGATAAGAACCCAGAATTAATAATAAGCATATTCAAGATTAAATTATTATGTTTTTTGGGGTTTACTCCAAAAATTACAGAATGTGTAAATTGCAAAGAAAAAGGAAATTTGAAATATTTCAGTTTAAGAGATAATGGATTTAAATGCGAAACTTGTGGTAGACAAGATAAGAGTTGCTTGCAAATGAATGAGAGTACAGCAACAGCTATTAAATATATAACAATGGCACCATCAAAAAAATTGTATTCATTTAATTTAAAAGATGAATCATTAAATGAATTGAAACTAATAGCAAAATTATATTTTAATGAAAAGTTAGAAAAACAGTATTAAGAGCAAATTGAAAGGAATATTATATGGAAGAATTAGTTGATATATTAGTTGCAACATATAATACAAATGAAAAATATTTAAAAAAACAAATAGATAGCATATTAAGGCAAACACATAAAAATATAAAAATATATATAAGTGATGACAAGTCTAGTGATGAAAAAATAGTAGAAATATTAAAAGAATATGAGCAAAAGGATAAAAGAATAAAATTATATATTCAACCTAAAAATTTAGGATATAACAAAAATTTTGAATTTTTATTACAACAATCAACTGCAAATTACATAATGTTTTCAGACCATGATGATATTTGGGGCAAAGAAAAAGTTGAAAAAAGTCTTAAAAAGATAAAAAAAGAAAATGTTGATATGGTGTATTGCAATTGTAGACAAGTTGATGAA
Organism: uncultured Clostridia bacterium; assembly: GCA_934167755.1. Taxonomy (GTDB): domain Bacteria; phylum Bacillota; class Clostridia; order TANB77; family CAG-508; genus CAG-269. Next base: position 63,924 of record CAKPLT010000002.1, on the reverse strand, counting down.
AATGGAATTGTTCTTCAAGATGATTATTTTAAATATAAAAATGTACCATTGGTAAAAGGAAAAAGTAAATTAGCTATTTCAAGATGTGTTGGAATAGGATGTTCTCAGATTATTACTAAAGCTGTTAAAGATAAAATGATTCCTTTTAAAAAAGATGTTATTGCACATGATTGGCTTGCAGCTTTTATTGCAAATGAAGGAAAAGGAATGTGCTATATTGAAGAACCTCTTTTTGATTATAGACTACATGGTTCAAATGTTTTTGGTGGTAGAAGTTTAAATCAGAATTTAAATAGATGGAAACAAGAACATGGCGATAATTATAAGTCTTTTTTAGAATACAGAAAAGATGCAATTAATAGGGCTTATCTTGGTGGTATTAAAATGTGCAAACAGTATGTTTCTATAAAACAGGACGAGCAGTTTATTAATGAAGCGGAAAAGTATTATGATGATATTTTGATGTCTTCTAAAATAAATTGGAATTTGAATGGATTTTTTAAAAGTTTGGCTGGAAAAAATCAAGGAAAGAAGATGGTTAGGGAAATTGTGCTTTTTCATTTTCCTATTTTGGGGTATTTAAAGTTTAGAAAATAATTCTATGCTTGAAATAAAATGAAGTAACAAAAATTGAGCTATTTAGGGTCTAATTGTTGACTTTAAATAGCTCTTATAGTAGAATAACAAAAGAAAATGTAATAAAAGGAAAAAGATAAAAATTAATGGAGGAAATATGGAATTTATAAAAACTTTATGGAAAAATAAAAGATTAGTAGTACAATTAGGAAAAAATGATTTTAAGAATAGGTTTGCTAGTACAAGTTTAGGAAGTATATGGGGATTTCTACAACCATTTATATTTATGATGATGTATGTAATAGTATTTCAATATATATTTAAACAAACAGGACCGGAAGGAGCACCATATGTAGTTTGGTTTATGCCTGGAATGGCAATGTGGATGACAATAAATGATGGAATAGTAGGTGCAAGTAATTCAATAAGAGGATATAGTTATCTAGTAAAAAAAGTTGTTTTCCCAGTTGATATAATACCAATAATATCATTATTTGCAAATGCATTTGTAGCATTATTTTTAATGGTAATAGCAACAGTTGTATGTGCTATTTTTAAATTTGTACCTAATATATTACAATTAATATATATGATTTTCTCAGTATATACTTTCTTAATTGCCATTACAAGATTTACATCAGCAGTAGCAACATTAGTGCCAGACTTTTCAAATTTGCTAGGGATTGTTATGCAAATAGGAATGTGGCTTACACCAGTAGTTTGGGATTTAAGTATGATAGCAGAACATCATACAATATCAACAGTTATGAAATGCTTGCCATTTACATACTTAGTTACAGGATTCAGAGAGTGTTTTATGGGAACAAGTAATATAGTAATAGCTGGACATGGCATTTATACACTTATATTTTGGGCTTTAACCATAATAATATTTGTATGGGGAAATTATATATTCAAAAAGAGCAAAAAAGATTTTGCTGATGTTCTATAAAGTGAGGAAATAAAATGAATGATGATACTATAGACATATTACTCCCAACATATAATGGAGAAAAATATTTAAGAGAACAGTTGGATAGTATATTAAATCAGACATATAAAAATATAAGATTAATAATTTCAGACGATTGTTCAAAAGATTCAACACCTAAAATATTAGAAGAATATAGAAACAAAGATGAAAGAATAGAATTATATTTACAAAAAGAAAATATGGGTGTAGTAAAAGGGATAGAATTTCTTTTAAAAAAAGTAAAAAACAATTATTATATGTTAGCAGATCAAGATGATGTATGGCTACCAATAAAAGTAGAAAAATCAATTGAAACTTTAAAAAAGCAAAAAGCAGATTTAGTATTTGGAGATTTAGAAGTTGTTGATGAAAAATTAGAGACAATATATTCATCATTTGGAGATTTTATGCTGCTAAATAGAAAAATACACAAATATATAGACAGCTACAAAGTAAATTATTTATATAATTGTGTAACGGGGTGTACAATACTATCAAAAAGAGAATTTATTGAAAAGATATTACCAATACCAACAGAATCTAAATATTTAATACATGATCATTGGATTGGTCTTATAGTAGCTTTAAATGGAAAATTAGCATATATGCCAGAAAAATATATAAAATATAGACAACATGGAAATAACCAAGTAGGAACAAATAAAATATCACATGGATTTGAAAGATTGGAACAGGTAAGAGAATTATTCATAAATGTAAAATTAGGTGTTTTTGGAACATATGTGAATAATAAGGAAAGATTTCCAAAAGAATTACAAGAACAAAATAAAAAGGCATTTGATTATTTTAATGATATAAAAAGCAAAAGAAATTTCAACTTTAAAGGTTGGAGAACATTTCATAAATTATACAAAACAGAGACATTTGTATATTATATTGAAAACTTTATAATAATGAATTTGCCTTTTTTTGGTAGGGGATTATTCAAAATTAGAAGAATAATCAAAAATTGGGAAAAATAACAAGTTGACGAAAAGGAATTGAAGAGAATATAATAAAAAAGAGGGATAAAATGAAAAAAAAGATAATTTTTGCATTTATTATTTCTGTTGTAATGATATTACTTTATGGAATAAAAGGTGATGCTAATACAAATGAAGAAGATAATGTAATTGAAAATGGAATATATAGCATACAAATGAGTTCAAATAATCAAAGAATAGTACAAGTATTAGGTGATCAAAAGTCAAATGAATCACCAATAAGTGTATGGAATTATAACAAAAATATAACTCAAAAATTTCAAATTACATATTTAAATGATGGATATTATCAAATAAAACATTGTTATTCTGGAAAAGTTTTAGATATTTATGGTTCAGCAAAATACAATGGAGCAAAAGTACAAATATATGACTGGAGCAACACAGATAACCAAAAATGGAAAATAAAAAAGAATATAGATGGAACATATTCAATTATTTCTAAATGTAATGGTTTATATTTAGATGTCTATGGAGGATTTACTGAAAATGGGACAATAATTCAAATGTATACAGATAACGGTGGAGCAAGTGGACAAAAATTTATATTTAATAGATTACAAGAAACAAAAGGCACAAGAACGATAGAAGATGGAATATATAGTATCCAAATGAGTAAAAATCAACAAAGAATAATTCAAGTTTTGGGTGATCAATTAGCAAATGAATCTTCTATAGGAATCTGGAATTACAATAAAAATATAACTCAGAAATTTCAAATTACATATTTAGATGATGGATATTATCAAATAAAACACATATACTCTGGGAGAGTGCTAGATATTTATGGCTCTGCTAAGAATAATGGAGCAAAAGTGCAACTATATGATTGGTATAACACTGACAATCAAAAATGGATAATAAGAAAAAATGAAGATAATACATATTCATTTATATCAAAATGCAATGATTTAGCATTAGATGTGTATGGTGGAAACACAGAAAATGGAACATTATTACAAATGTATTCAGACATAGAAAACATATCTCAGAAATTTATTATAGATAAACAAGAAGACTTAACACCAACTAAAAGCATAGAAGATGGAATTTATTATATAAAAACTAGTTATAATGAATCAAAAGTGCTAGAGGTGCAGAATTCAAGTTATTATGATATGGCAAATGTACAGATTGGAACAAAAAAGAAAACACAAAATCAGAAATTTAGAATTGAAGAAATTGATCAAAGTGGTTATTACAAAATTACATCAATAAATTCTGGTAAAGCATTAGATGTTTATACAGGAGGAAAAGGAAATTGCACAAATGTAGAACAATATATTCCAATTAATGCAGATTCACAAAAATGGATAATAAAGAAAAATACAGATAATACATATACATTATATGCAAAATGTAATGACTTGGCATTAGATGTATACGGAGCTGGTATTGCAGATGGAACAAATGTGGAAATGTATATGCCACATGGGGGAAATTCACAAAAATTTGTATTTGAAGAAGCAAATATAATCGAAAATGGAGAATATGAATTAGAATCGAAATTAATCGAAAATCAATTAATAGATATTGCAGGCGGAAGTTCAAAAAATTACACACAAGCACTTTTGTGGGATGCGAATAATACAGCACATCAAAAATTTTTATTTATTTTTGAAAATGAAGGATATAAAATTCAAGTAAAACAAACAGGAAAATTATTGTCTATTGGAGAAGATGGTAGTGTATACCAGTATGACGAAAGTAAAGAACAACAACAAGAGTGGAAAATAAAAGAAGCAGGAAGCGGATGTTATTATATATATTCCGAAAATAGTGGTTTGTATTTAACTGCTCAAAACAATTCTGCACAAAATGGAAGTAGAATAATAGGAACAACAAAAAATGAAAATGATGCTCAAAAATTTAAAATAACAAATGAAGTAAGAAGGTTTTATCAAGAAGGAACATATGGAAGATCTGGCTTAGCTGTTATTGGAGACTACAGAGGAACAAACTTGAAGTATTATAAATTTGGAAAAGGAGAAAATGTTTTATTTGCAACATATTCTATACATGGTTTTGAAGATGACTACAATCAAGATGGAAAAGAATTAACATATATTGCTGAATGTTTTAAAACATATTTACAAGAATCAACAGAGTCAAATATATTTTATAATTGGCAAATATATTTATTTCCAACACTAAATCCAGATGGACAAAATTATGGATGGACAAATAATGGACCAGGAAGAACAACACTAATAAGCTCAGCACCAAATAGACAAGGAATAGATATGAACAGAAATTGGCAGATAAATGGTCAGGAATATGTAAAATATAAAGAAGCGAGAAATTACAATGGTACTGAAGGATTTCAAGCATATGAGGCCAGAGCTTTAAGAGATTTTTTGTTAGAGAAAAAAGCAACAGCAGGACAAACTATTTTAATTGATTTACATGGATGGCTAAATGAAACAATAGGAGACAATGGATTAGGTTCATATTATCGAAATCAATATAATATGCAAAAACATATTAGTACTTATGGAAGAGGTTATTTAATAAATTGGGCTAGAAATTCTTTGGGTGGAACTAGAACTGCAAGATCTGCTTTAGTAGAATTACCACCAGTATATAGTCACCAAGAATTACTTTCAAGACAATTTGAACATAAATACATAGAAGCAACAATGAATGTACTAAGAGAAAATGGAACAAGTATAAATACATACTCTACAAGAAATAAAATACGCAGTACTAGAAAAAAGTATGTAAATTCTCAAATGCAGTATAAAACAGCATTAGCAGGAGCATTAAAAAATGCAAAACCAGAAGAAAATGAAATAGACAATTTAATATTAGATTTTTCAATTGAAAAAGGAATGTATATAACAGAGAATTCAAGAGAAAAATTCCAACAAATTTTAAAAGAATGCAATGTTAAAGCATTCACAGTAGATAATAGAGGCTTTTTAGTTAAAACAAATTTTGAAAAAGAAAATAATATTGAAGAAAAACTAGATGAACTGATATCAAATGGAAAAAAATATATTATAGATATAACAGATATTTGTTACATTAGGGATGAAATAAATGGAAAAATTACGGAATATCCATTTGTTGAACTTGATTCAACACAAATATGTGAACCATTTGAAAATGATGACACAGAATTACTATTTATAAACAATAAAGAAGATAAAATGACAGCAATGGAAATTCTTGAAACAATATTAAAATATTGATGGAGGCAAGAATGAAAAGAAAAATATTGATAATTTTAATACTAATAATTGGAATTATATGTCCATATAGTATAGCAACAAATGAAAACGAAGAAAATATACAAGAAAATAACAGACTTGAAGATGGTAAATATATAATTGAAAGTGCTATAGAACAAGGAAAAGTAGTATCTGTAGAAAAAAACTATGGAACAAATTGTGCTAATATACAAATTGAAAAAAATAAAAACTATAAAAGGCAACAATTTAAAATTAAATATTTAAAAGATGGATATTATTCATTAGAAGTAGTTGCATCTGGAAAATTTTTAGATGTATACCAAGCTAAAGGCGTAAATGGGACAAATGTAGAACAATATACATGGCACGGCGGAAATGCACAAAGATGGATGATAAAAGATATGAAAAATGGATACTTTTCAATAATATCAGCATGTAATGGCCTATATTTAGATGTATATGGTGGGCAAGCAACAGAAGGAAATAATATTCAAATTTATACAGGGCATGGACAGGCATCGCAATTATTTAGATTTATAAAAGTTAATGATGAAAAAGCAGAAAAAACAATAGAAGATGGAACATATATAATAAAAAGTGCTTTGAATTTAAATAAAGCAGTAACAGTAGAAAGAAATTATGGAATAGATTGTGCAAATGTCCAAATTGGTCAGAATTATGATTTGAAAAGACAACAATTTAAAGTAAAATATTTAAATGATGGATATTATTCATTAGAAATAGTTGCATCTGGAAAATTTTTGGATGTATATCAAGGAAGAGAAGAAAGTGGAACAAATGTAGAACAATACACTGGAAATAGTGGAGATGCACAAAAGTGGATTATAAAAGATATGAAAAATGGATATTATTCATTAATTTCAAAGTGTAATAATCTATATCTAGATGTATATGGAGGGTCATCGGCAGAAGGAACCAATATACAAGTATATGCAGGACATGGACAAGCATCACAGTTGTTTAAATTTGTAGAAGTAAAAGAATCAAACAAACAACCAATAAAAGATGGAATTTATAATATTCAAACAGCCATAGATGAAAATAGATATATTGAAGTTGCAGATGGTAGTTTAGAGAATCTTGGGAATGTTCAAATATGGTCAAAAGCAAATAGCCAAAAACAACAATTTAAAGTTGAATACTTGGGTGAAGGAGAGTATAAAATTCAAGTTATGCATTCAGGTAAAGTACTAGATGTTTTTGGTTGTCAAAATTGGGATGGAGTAAATGTAGAACAATATGATTGGCATGGAGGAAGTGCCCAAAGATGGATAATAAAAGAAGAAACAGATGGATATTATTCAATAATATCAAAATGTAACGATTTATGCTTAGATGTATATAATGGAATAAATGCTAATGGAACAAATATACAGATGAAAGAAAACAGAAATTATAAATCTCAAAGATTCAAGTTTATAAATGTAGACGAAAATAAAGATGGAATGTTAGTTGATGGTGTGTATGCAATAAAAACAGCACTTGATGAAAATATGAATTTAGATGTTTTAAAAGGTGATATGAATGATTGTGCAAATGTTGCTATATGGAGAGCAAATAATGGTTTACAACAAAGATTCAGAGTAACATATCAAAGAGATGGATATTATGAAATTCAAGCTATGCATTCAGGAAAATTATTAGATGTATATGGAAGTTTAAAAGAAAATGGAACAAATGTAGAACAATACAGAAGTAATGGCTCAGACGGTCAAAAATGGTATATAAAAAATGTAGGAAATGAATATTACACAATAATGTCAAAATGTAATGGGCTATATTTAGATGTCAATGGAGCCCGCACAGAAAATGGAACTAATATACAAGTATATCAAGGCCATGGATTAGCATCACAAAAATTCAAATTTGAGACAATACATTTTGGAATAGATGTGTCAAGATTTCAAAAAGAAATAGATTTTGATAAATTAATAAATAGTGGACGAATAGAGTTTATGATTTCAAAAGCAGGATACTATTCAGAAACTAGAGGACGATTTATTATTGACCCAACATTTGAACGAAATTATAAAAAATGTAAAGAAAATAATATTCCAGTAGGAACATATATATATTCATATGCTGTAACAGTAGATGAAGCAAGAAGAGAAGCAGAAAATTTATTAAAATATTTACAAAGCATTGGAGTAACAAGTTTTGAATTACCTATATTTTTTGATATAGAAGATCCATCACAACAAAAGTTAACTAAAAAAGAAGCAACAGACATTAGTAAAACATTTTGTGAAACAATAAAAAATGCAGGATATAAAACAGGAATATATGCAAGTAAATATTGGTGGATGGAAAAAATAGATATATCACAGTTACCAGATGATTATACTATTTGGGTTGCTTCATATGGTCTTAATGATGGATATATACCAAACGAAATATATCAATATAAAGGAAAACATGATATTTGGCAATATACATCATCAGAAGTGTTGCCAGGAATAACAGGAAAAGTAGATATGAATATATCTTATGTGGATTGGAAAAAATACTAAATTTTGAAAGAGAATTTTGCTTAAAATAAATATGCAAAATCCTCTTTTTTGCTTAATAACAATTGACAAAACATACAATAAAAGATAAAATGTAGAAGAAAAAATACAGACTGGAGGAATAGATGAACGAATTAATAAGTAATAATAAAAAAGCAATAAATAAAGAAAAAATAATAAGTATTATAACAGCAATAATTTTATTATTGGCAATGATAATTTATGAGTTTGGACTTTGTAATGCAAAATTTTCAAAAGGAATAATAAATGGAAATATTGAAAAATATAATTTTTCATTTGCAAGAATGGTGATATATTTAGTATATGCAATTTTATATTTTAAAAATATAGGAAAATTCACAAAAGACGCTGTAAGTAGTCTGAGAAACAAATACAAGCTGATAACAATAGCCATTGTGTATATAATTTTCGCAGTAGCATTTGTATATGCTATTATGATAGGAATGATAAAATACAAATTAGTTTTAATGACATTAGATTTACTATTAGGAACAGTTTTATTAATATACATTTCAAATGATTTAAAGAAAAATATGATTATTGTCTGTGCAACACTTGGAATATTATTTTGTTGTACAACCCAACTTAATGGATCATTAGATGAAAAAAGACATTTTATGTCTGCTTTTAACATGTCAATAGGAAATTTTGACTATAAACATAACAATAAAACAGAAGAGTCGATAGAGCAGATTCCAAGAGTTTGTCCACTGCAAGATTCAATGCAATTTTTTGAAAAAAAATATGAGAATAAAATATATGAAAATAATGATACTCATATAGACTTTAAAGCAACAACATACAGTCCAATATTATATTTACCATCTGCAATAGGAATAAAAACAGCAATACTTTTACAAGGAAGCATTGCAGATATTTATATAATACGGACGAATATTTAATCTTATAGCATATACAGTATTAATAATTATGATAATAGAATTATTACCATTTAAGAAAAATGTGTTTTTTACAGTTTATATGACACCAATGCTGTTACTTCTTAGTGGTTCATATTCTATAGATGGAATATGCGTAGGATTTGTAGGCTTATTTATTGCATATTGCTTAAGATTATATAAAAATAATGACAAAATAAAATCAAAGCAAATAATAATATTAACAGGTCTATTTATATTATCATTATTTGCAAAAGAAATGTCATATATATGTATTTGCTTATTATTATTGTTATTGCCACTAAAGAAAATAATAAAGGAAAATAAAAAAACAATGTTAGTCGCAACAATAATAGTAGCAATTGTAGGTATGATATTAGCAACAACAATTTTACTAGGTTCAGACACAATATCTGATCCAAGAAGTGAAGGAACAAATGCAAAAGAACAAATAGAATTTTTAATAAAAAACCCAATGTCTGCAGTATTGATTATTATAAATCATATAAGAGACTCATTGTTAAATTTTGATTGGTTAATTTATTTATGCCAAGTTGACTTTTTTGGAAAGGCTTCTTGCATATTTGTATTACAAGTTGCATTTATATTGTATGTTTCAATATCAGATAATAGTGTTAAGTTTAATTTGAAAGAAAAAACAATATTATTAGCTACATTTTTTGGAGCATATTTAACTGGAAGTTTAATGTTATATATATCATTTACAAAGGTAGGGAAACTATCAATAAATGGATATCAACCTAGATATATGTTTCCAATATTACCATTATTATTTATGGTAATAAACAATGATAATAAAAAAACAGATAAAGAACAAATAGAAAAAATATCAACAGTATTAGCAATATTTATTATGATAGGACTAGTTGGTTCTATTAGTAGATTATAAGGAGAACGATATGGAAAATAAAGAATCAGTTTTAAAAATTGAAGGACTAACGAAAGAATATAAGATGTTTGCAAGAAAAAAAGATAGACTTTTTGAAACTGTATTACCATTTTATAATAAGCATACTTCATTTAAAGCACTAAATAATATAAATTTAGAATTAAAAAGAGGAGATATATTGGGAATACTTGGAAGAAATGGAGCAGGAAAATCAACATTACTAAAAATAATAACAGGAGTAGTAACTCCAACAAGTGGAACAATAGAAAAAAAAGGAAAAATAAGTTCTTTACTAGAATTAGGTACTGCATTTAATAATGAATTAACAGGTGAAGAAAACATATATCAACATGGTCAAGTATTTGGACTTTCTAGAGAAGAAATAGAAAAGAAAAAACCAGAAATTATAGAATTTGCAGATATAGGAGACCACTTATATCAACCTGTAAAAACATATTCATCAGGTATGTTTGCAAGATTAGCTTTTGCATGTGCTATAAATGTTGATCCAGATATTTTAATTGTAGATGAGGTATTGTCAGTAGGTGATATGGCTTTTCAATTAAAATGTTTTAAAAAATTCGAAGAATTTAAAAAACAAGGAAAAACAATTCTATTTGTCACACATAGTGTTAATGATGTAATTAGAAATTGTAATAGAGCAATAATAATTTCTGAAGGAACAAAGATATTTGATGGAGATGTAAAATTAGGAGTTGAAAAATACAAGAAGATGATTGTTGGACTTGATGAAGATATCAATGACCCAGAAAAAGAAGAAAAACAAAAGAAAATAAATGAAAAAATTCAAAAAGAAAACAATAGTAAAATAGTCCAAAATGATACTACTGGAGAATGGAAACAATATTTTTCAGGAAACAAAGAAAAGTTATTAACATATGGAAATGGAAAAGCAGAAATAATAGATTATGGTGTATTTGACTTAGAAAATAATATTCAAACTGTAATTAATAATGAGAGTGAATATATAATAAAAATGAAAGTTAAATTTAATGAAGATATTGAAGAGCCAATATTTGCTCTTTCAATAAAAGATATAAAAGGATTAGAACTTGCAGGAGCAAATACAAAAGTCTATGAAACAAAAACTGGAACATACAAAAAAGGCGATATTGCAACAGTAGAATTTCAACAAGCAGTACCACTTAATCCTGATAGATATACTCTTTCTTTTGGATGTACAAAGTTCACTAAAAATGGAGATTTAGAAGTATTTGATCGAAAATATGATGCGATATTCTTAGAAATATTAGGACATAGAGACTGCTTAGGACTATTAGACTTAAAAACAGAAATTCATATCGAAAGATAGAAACGGAGAATGTTATGAAAGTAAATTATGATTTTTATACTGGACAAGATAATTATTGTGATGGAGATGTAGAAAAAGATGTTATTGAATATACTGAAAAATATAGTGAAAAAGATTTCGACAAAATTTTTGAATATGATGTAAGATGGCCAGTATTTTATCATTTAACATCATTAAGAAAAAATATTATTAATTGGTATCCATTTAAGGAAGATGCAGAAGTATTAGAAATTGGAGCTGGAATGGGTGCAATTACCGGAATACTTTGTGAAAAAGCTAAAAAAGTAACAGCTGTTGAGCTTTCAAAACAAAGAGCAACATCAATTATGAATAGATGTAAGGACAAAGAAAATCTAGAAATAATACTTGGGAATTTTAATGAAATAAAATTTAATAAGAAATTTGATTATATAACATTAATAGGAGTATTGGAATATGCACCATTGTATACAAATACAGAAAATCCATTTTATGATTTTTTAACATATATAAAATCTTTATTAAAAGAAGATGGAAAACTATTAATTGCAATAGAAAACCAATTTGGACTAAAGTATTTTTCTGGTGCAAATGAAGACCATACAGGAAAAAAATATGATGGAATATTAGGATATACAAACAAAAAAGGAATAAGAACATTTGGAAAAAAAGAATTAACTGAAATTTTAAAAAGTGCAGGATATAATTATTTAAAATATTATTATCCAATGCCAGATTATAAATTACCTAATTACATATTTTCAGATGAATACTTACCAAATGAAGAAACTATAGAAGAATATACACCATATTTATCAGATGAAAAAGCAGATGTAGAATATAATGAAAAAGAAGCATATAAAGACATCATAAAAAATGGGCAATTTGACTTTTTTGCAAATTCATTCTTTATAGAAACATCACTTAAAGAGATTGATACAAAAATTGATTTAAGCAAGCAAAAATTGGTAAAAGTAACTGATACAATGAGAAAATTTTATGATAAACATTATAAAATAAAAAATGAAGAAGATAAAACAGTAATAAATCAATTAATGGAAGAAAACCAAAAACTAAAAGAAGAGCTTAATCTAATGGCTAATTCTAAATCATGGAAAATCACAAAACCAATTAGAGACTTTAGAACAAAAAACAAATAATTACAAGGAAATGGTAAAATATGAAAATTAAAGATAATAAAATTACCGATATAGATAAAGACATTATAAAATATATAAGTGAAAATAAAAATTTTGAATCTATTATTGAAAATGATGACAGAATAGAAATAATGTTAGCACTATCAGATATTAGAAAAAACATTATAAGCTGGTATCCTTTTGAAAAAAATTGCACGATTTTAGAATTTGGAGCTGACTATGGTCAGATAACAGAAGAATTGTGTAAAAATGCAGAAAAAGTTATTTCATATGAAGCAAATGAAGAAAAAAGAAATGCAATTTTAAAAAGACATGAAAATATAAAAAATTTAGAAATAATAGATAGTTTAGAAAATATAAAAACAAAGTTTGATTATATTACTTTAATAGGATTAGAAAACATAACTGATGATATAGTAGAAATTTTTAAATATACCCAAAAAATGTTAAAAGATAAAGGAAAATTATTAATAGCATTTGACAATAAATATTCAGTAAAAAGTTTTTCAACTCAAGAAAAACTAAGAAAAATGTTGGACAGTAATAGAACAATGTATTCATTAGAAAAAGTAAAAGAATTATTAGAAAATGCAGGATTTAAATACTCAAAAATATATTATCCATTAACAGATTATAAAATAACTAATGTTATACTAGGAGAAGATAGAAAACTAAAAAAAGACGAATTTATGAGAAATATAATTTATAATAATAAAGATGACATAAAATGTTTCGATGAAAATGAACTGATATATAAATTAATAAAAGACAATATAAGTTTTCAATATTTTGCAAATTCATTTTTCATAGAAGCTTATGATAGTGAAGAAAAGGAAAATGAAATAAGACTAGTAGCTTTTTCTAATATGAGAAAAAATAAATATAAAATAAAAACTATTATGGAAAAAGACTTTGTTTATAAGTATCCAGGTAATGAAGAAAGTAAAAAACATATAATGGATGTAAAAAGAAATATAGACATATTAAAAAAATTAGATTTAAAAACATTAGACAATTATGATGAAGAAAAAATAATAAGTAGGTATGTTAAAAATAGTACATTTGATGAAATTATACTTCAAACAGCTAAAAATGAACCTAATAAAGCTATAGAAATGATGAAAAATTACAAAGACAAATTAATAAAAAATTTGCCACAAAGTGAAAAAACAGAAAATGTATTTGACAGATATGGTATTAAATACAATCTTGAAATAATTAAAAATATGAAATTCACTAAATACGGATTATGGGATATGATATTTCAAAATTGTTTTTATATAGATGATGATTTTTATTTTTATGACCAAGAATGGATGGAAGAAGATATTCCTATTGATTTTATAATATATAGAGCAATTAAGTATTTTACTAAAATTAGAAAATATATAAATATAGAAGAATTATATAATAAATTAGAAATAGATGACGAAAAAATAAAAATATTTGAAGAATTAGATAATAAACTTCAAGAAAAAAGTAGAAACAATCAAGTCTGGGAGTTGCAAAGAAATGGAAAAGACTTAGCACAGCTAAAGATTCAAAAACTTACTGATAATCATACAATAAACCTATTAAATATAGAACTTGGGAATAAAAACAGAGAGATTGAAGAATTAAAACAAAAGAATAATGAATTAGAAGAAAAAAATAAGATAATTCAGATATCAAAAGAAGAATGTGAACAAAAAAAAGAAGAATTAGATAAAGAATTACAAAATATAAAAAATTCTAGAAGTTGGAAAATGGTAACAACTTTAAAGAAAATAGTAAAAAGATAAAAGAAAGGAAGAAAAAATGGTACCCAAAAAAAGAATAAGAGACAAATTATTTCCAGAAGGTGGTAAAATACGTAGTTATTTAAGAACAGCAAATAGATTTGTAAAAAGCATGTTTAGTATAAAATATTTAAAAGAACAAAAACAAAAAATAAAAGAAAAAGGTTGGAGAGTAACATTAATAGAAATGAAAAGATATATGGTAATGGGAACTCCAGCAGAACCAGAAAATTTGTATCAAATATGGATAAAAAATAATGAACCAACATTAGAAGAACTAGAAAAGCAAAGAAAAAAAGAATTTAAAATAAAGCCAAAAATAAGTATATTAGTTCCTATGTACAATACTCCAAAAAAATTTTTTGAAGAACTAGTTAATAGTTTGATTGGACAAACATATGAAAATTGGGAATTATGTTTGGCTGATGGAAGTATGGAAAGAAACGAAAAGTTAGAAGCAATTTGTAAAAAAGATAAAAGAATAAAATATAAATTTATAGGAATAAATAAAGGTATTTCAGAAAATACAAATTCTGCATTAAAATTAGCCACAGGAGATTTTATTGCCTTACTAGATCATGATGATTTATTACCACAATTTTCGTTGTATGAAATAGTAAAATGTATAAATGAAAATCCTGATGTTGAATTTATATATACAGATGAAGACAAGTTTGAAGAATTAGGTGGAAAAAGATATGATCCATATTTTAAATCTGATTTTGCACCAGATACACTAAGGGCAAATAATTATATATGTCATTTTAGTGTATTTAAGAAAGAATTAATGGATAAATTGGGTGGATTTAGAAGTAAATATGATGGAGCACAAGATTATGATATATTATTAAGAATGAGCGAAACAACTAATAAAATAGTTCATATTCCAAAGATTTTGTATCATTGGAGAGTACATGCTCTATCAACTGCAAAATCAGGAGGAACAGCAAAACCATATGCATATGAAGCTGGAATAAAAGCATTAGAAGATCATATTGAAAGAATTGGATTAAAGGGAACAGTAAGACATGGAAATACATTGGGAACATATAAGATTGACTATGAAATAATAGGAGAACCAAAAGTATCAATATTAATTCCTAATAAGGATTACATATCAACATTAAAAGTTTGTTTAAAGTCAATAAAAAAACTTACAACATATAAAAATTATGAGATAGTTATTATAGAAAATAATAGTGAAGAAAAAGAAACATTTGATTACTATAATGAAATAGATGGAAAAGACAAAATAAAAGTTATATATTATCCAGAAAAAGAATTTAATTATTCAAAAATAATAAACTTTGGAGTAAAAAATTCAACTGGAGAATATATAGTTCAACTTAATAATGATACTGAATTAATAACTCCAAATTGGCTTGAAGAGATGCTTGGATATGCACAAAGAGAAGATGTTGGAGCAGTCGGAGTAGAACTATTTTATCCAGATAAAACAATTCAACATGCTGGAATTATTATTGGCATAGGTGGAGTTGCTGGACATGTATTTAAAAATTTACCAAAAGGAATACATGGATATTTTTCAAAAGATGCAATGGTACAAAATTTAAGTGCTGTAACAGCTGCATGTATAATGACTCCAAAATCAATTTATGATGAAGTTGGTTATATGGACGAAAAATTTAAGGTTGCATTTAATGATGTCGATTTTTGTTTAAAAATTAGAGAAAAAAATAAGTTAATTATATATACGCCATATGTACAATTTTTACACTACGAATCAAAAAGTAGAGGGTTTGAAGACACCCCAGAAAAACAAGCAAGATTTAAAAGAGAAATAGATAGATTCCATGAAAAATGGCAAAAGTTCTTGAAAGCAGGAGATCCATATTACAATATTAATTTAAGATTAGATAATGATCAATATGCTATTAGAGCCGATAAAGTAAAATATAATTAGAAAGTAAATGAGAGGAGCAACAAAATTGAAAGTACTTGTAATTGTACCAGCATACAATGAAGCATTAAACATAGAAAAAACAATAAAAGATTTAAAGCAAAATGCAAATGAATATGACTATGTAATTATAAATGATTGTTCAAAAGACAATACAAAAGAAATATGTGAAAAAAATAAATTTAATGTAATTTCATTACCAGTAAATTATGGTCTAACAAGTGGAATACAACTTGGAATGAAATATGCATTAGAAAATAATTATGACATAGCAATTCAATTTGATGGAGATGGTCAACACCAAGCAAAATATTTAAAAGATTTAGTAAAAGAAATTAATGACAATAAATGTGATATTGTTATAGGTTCAAGATTTGTAACAGAAAAAAAGCCTCACTCAATGAGAATGTTTGGAAGCAATATTATACAAAGAGCTATAAAATTAACAACAGGCAAAAAAATAACTGATCCTACATCTGGAATGAGAGCTTTTAATAAAATAGCTATAAAAGAATTTGTGAAAAATACAAGTTTAACACCAGAACCAGATACAATAGTTTATATGATAAAAAAAGGAATGAAAGTAGAAGAAGTTCAAGTAGAAATGAAAGAAAGAGAGTTTGGAGAAAGCTATTTGAATGCTTTTAAATCTGTTGAATATATGTTAAGTATGATGTTTTCAATAATATTTGTTAGAGCATTTACCAGAAAAGGAGGCAAGTAAGATGTCAGTTATATTGAGAATAATATTAATTATAGGTTCATTATTATCATTTATATTGTGTATAAAAAAAGTAAAACAATCAAAAATGAAAATATCAGAGTCAATAATATGGGTAATAGGAAGCTTTATATTAATACTTATGAGTATCTTTTCAAATGCAGTTGGATGGATTTCAGCAAAACTTGGTTTTATAGCACCTGTCAACTTTGTTTTTCTTGTTGTAATAGTATTTTTACTAATTGAATGCTTTTTAAATAATTTGAAAATATCAATGCTAAATGAAAAAGTAAAAGATTTAAATCATTACATTGCACTTCAAGAAAATAGAAAGGAGAATGCAAAATGAAAATTTTAATAGGAAATACAGGTTTTGTTGGTTCGAATATTTGCAGTAATGAAACATTTGATGGGCTTTATAATTCAACAAATGTTCAAGAAGCATATGGAACAAATCCAGAGCTTTTAGTATATAGTGGGGTTCCAGCACAAAAATTTATTGCCAATAAATTTCCAGAAAAAGATTTTGAAATAATAAAAGGAGCAATAAATAATATAAAAAAGATAAATCCACAAAAAATTGTATTAATATCAACAATAGATATATACAAGAATTCAGAAAATAAAGATGAAGATTCAATAATAGATACAGAAGGATTGGAGCCATACGGAAAAAATAGATATTATCTTGAACAATGGGTAAAAGAAAACTTTGAAGAATACTTAATTGTACATTTGCCAGGTCTATATGGAAAAAATATTAAAAAGAATTTCATATATGACTTAATACATATAATACCAAGTATGCTAAAAAAAGAAAAATATGAAGAATTAACACAAAATGATAAGTTTTTAGATAAATATTATGAATTACAAGAAAATGGATTTTACAAGTATATAGGAAATATATCAAAAGAAGAGGAACAAAAACTAAAAGAATATTTTTTGAATAAAGGATTTAGTGCATTAAACTTTACAGATAGTAGAGCAAGCTATCAATTCTATAATTTAGAATACTTGTGGGAGCATATACAAAAGGCTTTAGAAAATAATATAAAAATATTAAATTTAGCAGTAGAACCAGTTACTGCAAGCGAGGTATATGAATATATAAAAGGAGAAAAATTTGTAAATGAAATTTCAAACAATATAGCAAATTACAATTTTAAGACAAAATATGATGGAATATTTGGTGGACAAAATGGCTATATATTTGAAAAAAAATTTATATTAGAAGATATAAAGAAATTTGTAATAAACAATAAATAGCGGAGGTATAAAGTGAAACTATCAATATCAAATATAGCATGGGGAAAAGATAATGATACAGAAATGTATAAATATATATCAAAAGAAGGATATGATGCAATAGAAATTGCACCAACTAGAATATTGGAAGAAAAACCATATGAAAAATTAGAAGAAGCTGAGGAGTTTGCAAAAACATTAAAAGATAAATATAAATTGAACATATCTTCAATGCAATCAATTTGGTATGGAAAAACAGAAAAAATATTTGCAAACAAAGAAGAAAGAAAAGAGTTAATAGAATATACCAAAAAAGCTATAGACTTTGCAAATATAATAAATTGTGGAAATTTAGTGTTTGGATGTCCTAAAAATAGAAATATAAATAACCCAGAAGACTATGATGTTGCTATTGAATTTTTTAAAGAAATAGGAGAATATGCAAAACAAAAAAATACTATATTTTCAATAGAACCTAACCCTACAATTTATAATACAAATTTTATAAATAAAACAGAAGAAGCATTTGAATTTGTAAAAAAAATAGATAGTGAAGGCGTTAAGGTGAATGTAGACTTAGGAACGGTTATAGAAAATAATGAAGATATTATAGAAATCCTAGAAAATAATTATGATAAAGTAAATCACATTCATATAAGTGAGCCTAATCTAGAAACAATACAACAAAGAGAAATACATAAAAAATTAGCTCAAAAGTTAAAAGAAAATAATTATCAAAAATATATTTCTATAGAAATGAAAAATAAAAATAATATAGAAAATGTAAAAGAAATTATAAAATATGTAAAAGGAGTATTTGAATAATGTTATATACTGATATAAAAGGAGTTCCAGATTTTGAATGTAGACAATATGAGAATAAAAAAACAAAATACTGTGTATGTATTCCAATAATAAATGAAGGAGATAGAATAAAAGAAGAGTTAAAAAGAGCTAAAGAAAATAATATTGATCAAATGGCAGATATAATAATATGTGATGGAGGATCAACAGACGGATCAACTAAAAAAGAAGTGTTAAAAAGTTTGGGAGTTAATACATTACTTATAAAAAAAGGACCAGGAAAACAAGGCGCACAGCTTCGAATGGGATTATATTTTGCACTAGAAAGAGGATATGAAGGGATAATAACAATAGATGGAAACAATAAAGACAGTATTGAAGATGTTCCTAAATTTATAGAAAAATTAGAAGAAGGATATGATTTAGTACAAGGTTCAAGATTTATAAAAGGTGGACAAGCAATAAATACACCACTTTCTAGATACTTAGCAGTAAAGCTAATACATGCTCCAATTATCTCTTTAACAGCCAAGGAACATTTCACAGATACTACAAACGCATATAGAGCATATTCAAAAAAATATTTAACACACCCAGAAGTGCAACCATTTAGGGACATATTTATGACATATGAATTATTAGCATACCTTTCAGTAAAAGCATCACAATTAAAAATGAAAACATGTGAAATTCCAGTAAAAAGGGAATATCCTAAAAAAGGAAAAACACCTACAAAAATAAGCCCTTTAAAAGGAAATATGGAATTAATTAAGATTTTGATGAAGAATATGAAAGGAGAATATAATGTGCCAAAAGAGTCAAAAAACAAGTAATAAAATAAATGATTTTGTTTTAATTGGAATACAAGTAAGTATTATACTAATATATATACTTTTAAAAAGCTTTAATGTAACTTCATTTTCTGACAGAATTATGGGAGGGGCACTTTTATATGGGACAGATATAACACAAAAAGTAAATACATATTATATTATTTTATTTGCATTGATACCAGGAATTGCAATAGTGATTTCACAAATATTAAAACATATATTTGATGAAAAAGATAAAAAAACAATAAAATATATGAATATAATAGCAATATTAGGAATCGTTTCAACAATATTAAATTTGCTAGACACAGTGCAAAAACAACAAAGTATACAAATATATTTAACAGTAGCATTATTAGGTAGTATAAATTTTATAATAATTTTAAGTAAAATGTTTTGTAAAATATTAAAACGAAAATTTGATTTTGAAGACATAAAATGGGCTATTATATCAGCAATACCATTAATATTTTTGGAAATGCTAATAATACATAAATTTAGCGGATTAGCAACAAAAAAATTAATTTTGATAATTTGTTATATAATAAACTATTGTGCATTATATTTAATAATAAATTTAAAAATAATAAATAAAAAAGTTCTAAAAAAAGCATATTTGTTTGTAATATTAGCACCTTTAATGGAAGTAATATATTTAGAAATATATAATATTTTAAACCAACATAATATCTTTATAGTACATAAACTACGCTATGAAATTATGATATATTTAATTTTAGGATTAATTTCAATTACATACTATGTAATAAATAGAAAAAAGAATATTAAATTTTATTACACAAAGTATTATTATCCAATATTAATATTAGCTGTTTCTGCAATATTAGTAAGTTTACCAATGAAAATTATTGTAGATACAGACTTTTTTGAAAGTGCTAATCATGGAATAGGTGTATATGAATTTTTTACATTTGGAAAGATTCCAATAATAGAAAATTTTGATGCACATATGATGAATAATCAGATATTTGGAATTATTTACGGATTTTTAAACAATGATATACAAGGTGCAATGTTTTGCCAATATGGAGTATATAAAACAGTAATTTTTTATATATTAATATATTATTTATTGAAAAAAATCTTTTCTAGAGATGTAGCATTTCTGATAACTATGTTTTTGCCAGTACAATGTGATATGGGCTTAGAAAGTTCAGGAATGGCAATATTAGCAATATTGACTTTAATAAATGCATACAAAAAGCAAAATATTTCATCATATTTATTATACTGGATAAGTTTAGCTTTTTTATGTATATGGCAATTAGACATTGGATATGGAATATCTATTGCAACTGTTATTGTATTAATCTATATGCTGATACAAAATAAAAAACAAGGAAAAGAGAAAAAAATAAAAAATGCATTAATTACATTTTGCAGTGTAATAGGAATTGCAGGAATAATATTTATTGGATTATGTTTGATAAAAAATGTAAATCCTATAACAAGATTAATAGAATTCTTAAAATTGTCAATGTCTAATGTAAACTGGGCATATCCTTCAATGGGAGAAAGTACAGGACTAGCATATGTATTTGCATATATAATAATGCCTTTGATTGTTATTAGTACATTAATATATGAAGCATTTTTTGCAAATAGAAAAAATAGTAAAATGAAAATAATATTACTTTCGATGGGACTATTCTATATATTGAACATGCAAAGAGGAATGGTAAGACACTCATTATTAGAAGGTCGTTCAGTGCAAATCCTTAATATGGGAATGTTATATATTTCTATTTTTATGTATCATAACTTTTTTCATAGAGATGAGAAAAAATTTATAGCATTTTATATATCTATAATATTAATAAGTGGAGCACTAACAATTCAAACAAGTGGTAGATTTGAAAGTCTATTTGAAGGTGGTATAAATAAATACCTAAAATATGAGATACAAGATGAAGTTTATGTAGAAAAGATTGAAAGAATACAGTTATCAGAAAAGATGAAAAATGAATATAAAAATTTAAAAGTAATAATGGATGAAATATTAGAAGATGATGAAACATATGTAGATTTATCAAACCAAAATTTATTATATGCACTATTAAAAAAGAAAATGCCTGTATATGTTAATCAATCACCAGGACTTTTAAGTGGAGAAAAAACACAAGAATTATTTATTGAAGAAATAAAAAACAATAATGTTCCTGTTTTGATAAAAGCAAAAAATAAATTACTTTCAGAAAACATAGATGGAATTGAAAATGATTTTAGATATTATCTAGTAGGCGAATATGTATACCAAAAATATACGCCAGTGGCAATTGTTGATGGATATGAAATTTGGATAGAAAATTCAATGCTTGATGATAAAATAAATAAGTTAAAACAAGTGCAAAATGATGCACTAAAAATAATATCAAAAGAACAGTATATAGAACTTGAACAAGAGCAGATAGATTTAAAAGAAATAGCAAGAATTTGGGGAGAATATGATGTAAAAAAGGATGAACATCAAATGTCTCAAAACATTGCAGAAAATATTGAAGTAGACAATACTGAAAGCAAAATAACAACAAATTTTGAAAATACAGATAAAACACAAGGAAATTATCTTGATTTAAAAATACAAAGTACCCAAAAAACAGAATTAACAATAAACTTATATCAAAATGAACAAAAAATATGTTCTTATATTATTAATGTAGAACAAGGAGAACACAATTATAGAATAAGAGTTAGTGGAATATATGAATGGTTTAAAACAAACATAAATAGTATAGGATTAAGTACAAAAGAAAAGATACAAGTTACTAATATAGAATTATGCAAGGCAGATAAAATCGAAAAATAATAAAGATTTTAAATTTTATCAGTATTTTGGGAAAGGAATGAAAATAAAATGGAATATGATAAAATAATAATAGGAGCAGGAATTTATGGATTATACTCAGCATTGTATTGTGCTAAAAACAATGAAAAAATAATCGTACTAGAAAAAGATTCAGAAGCTTTTAAAAGAGCAACTTATATAAATCAAGCAAGAGTACATATGGGATATCATTATCCAAGATCATATTCAACTGCCATAAAATCAGCAGGGTATTTTGAAAGATTCAATAAAGATTTTGACTTTTCAATTTTATCTGAATTTGATCAAGTATATGCAACATCAAGTAATTTTTCATGGACTAATGCAGAGCAATTTAAACAATTTTGTAAAAATGCTAATATTCCATGTGAAGAATTATCAAATAATAAATATTTTAAACCTAATATGTGTGACGGAACATTTTTAACCAAAGAATATACATATGATGCACAAATTTTGAAAAAGTATTTTTTAGAAGAATTGGACAAGTATCCAAATGTAAAAATAAAATATAATGTAAATATAGACACAATAAAACAAGTTAAAGACTACTATGAAATAAAACTAAAAAATGATGAAATATATGAAACGAAATTTCTTTTAAATTGTACATATGCAGGTGCAAATGAAATATTAGACAAAATGGGAATTGAAAAGTTTAAAATAAAATATGAACTATGTGAAATTATATTGTGTGATGTAGACGAAAGATTAAAAAATACAGGAATAACAGTAATGGATGGTCCATTTTTCTCAATAATGCCATTTGGAAAAACAGGATATCATTCATTAACTTCTGTAACATTTACTCCACACAAGACAAGCTATGACAGTTTACCAACATTTGAATGTCAGAAAAGAAGTAAAGGATTTTGTACAAAAGAGAATTTGGGCAATTGTAATGATTGCCCAGCAAAACCTGAAAGTGCATGGCCATATATGTCTAATTTGGCAAGAAACTATTTGAAAGACGAGTACGGATTTACATATAAAGAATCATTATTTTCAATGAAACCAATATTTAAAGCATCAGAAATAGATGATTCAAGACCAACAGTAATAAAACAATTTACTACAAATCCTACTTTTATAAGTGTGCTATCTGGAAAAATTAATACAGTATATGATTTAGATGAGGTGTTAAGAAATGATAAAAAATAAAGAAAAAAATTTTGCATCAGCAGTTATATATGTTTATAATAATGAAAATGAAATAAAAGATATGTTAAAAAATATTAATGAAGTATTAAAAGAAAAATTTAACAAATATGAAATAATATGCGTAAATGATGCATCAACAGATAATTCTATAAGTAAAATAAAAGAATTTGCAAATACATTAGAAAATGAAGTACTAAGTGTAATAAATATGAGCTATTATCAAGGTGTTGAACTTGCTATGAATGCTGGAGTTGATATGGCAATTGGTGATTTTGTTTATGAATTTGATAGTATGATTTCTGAAAAAGAAAAACAAATAGTATTAGATATATATGATAAATGTTTACAAGGATTTGATATAGTAAGTGCATCATATGGAAAAAGTAGAACTAAATTTTCAGCATTATTTTATAAAATATTTAATAAATATTCAAATACAGAATACAAGATAAATACAGAAAATTTCAGAATACTTTCAAGAAGAGCTATAAATAGAGTACATTCAATAAGTGCGACAATTCCATATCGTAAAGCTATATATGCAAATTGTGGATTAAAAACTTTCAATATAGAATATAAATGTGAAGAAAATAAAAAGAAAAAGACAAATAAGCAAGTACAAAAAAATAGAATGGATACAGCAACAAGTTCTTTAATATTATTTACAAATATAGGATATAAGTTTTCTTTAACAATGTCTGTAATAATGATTATTACAACAATATTAGTTGCATTATATTCAATAATTATATTTATAGGAGGTCATCCTGTACAGGGATGGACAACAACAATGTTGTTTTTAGCTTTTTCATTTTTTGGATTATTTATGATTATGACAATTGTGTTAAAATATTTAGAAATGCTAATAAACTTAACATTTAAAAAATACAAATATATGATAGAATCAATTGATAAATTAAATTAAACAATGGAGGTGTAAGCATGTCAATATTAGTAACAGGTGGTGCAGGATATATAGGAAGCCACACAGCAGTAGAACTATTAAAAGCAGGAAGAGAAATAGTAATAATAGATAATTTCTCAAACAGCAAGCCAGAAGTATTAGAAAGTATAAAGAAAATAACAGGAAAAGATTTTAAATTTTATGAAGTAGATTATTTAGACAGAAAAGCATTAGAAAAAGTGTTTGAAGAAAATGATATAGAAGCGGTATTAAATTTTGCAGGATATAAAGCTGTTGGAGAATCAGTACAAAAGCCATTAGAATATTACGAAAACAATATATCAGGAGCAATAGTACTATTAGAAACAATGAGAAAATACAATGTGAAAAAATTCATATTTAGCTCATCAGCAACAGTATATGGAGAACCAGAAAAAATTCCTCTAACAGAAGAATGTAAAATAGGAGGAACAACAAATCCATATGGAACAACAAAACTATTTATAGAGCAAATATTACAAGACTTATATAAATCAGATAATACATGGGATATTGCAATCCTAAGATACTTTAATCCAGTAGGAGCACATGAAAGTGGAATAATAGGAGAAGAACCACAAGGAATTCCAAACAATCTAATGCCATATATAGTAAGAGTTGCATCAGGACAATTAGAACAACTATCTGTATTTGGAAATGACTATGATACACCAGATGGAACAGGAGTTAGAGACTATATACATGTAGTTGATTTAGCAAAAGGACACTTAAAAGCATTAGAAAAATTAGAAAAAGAAAAAACAGGAATATACATATATAATCTAGGAACAGGAACTGGATATAGTGTTTTAGATATGGTAAAAGCATTTGAAAAGGCAACAGGAAAAACAGTAAATTATAAAATTGCACCAAGAAGAGCAGGAGACATAGCAACATGTTATTCAAATCCAGAAAAGGCAAAAAATGAACTTGGATGGCAAACTGAAAAAACACTAGAAGATATGTGTAAAGATTCTTGGAAATATATACAAAATCAAACGGAAAAAAATAGCTAAAGTTAACAAAAGCAAAAAATGAGAGGTGTAATAAATGAAAAAAAGAATAGCATGTATAGTCATTGTAATATGTCTATTACTTGCATTTGGAACAACAGTTACAGTTGATTGGCTATATGAAACATTTGGACACTTATCAATGGATGAAATAATATTTCATTTAAAAGTACCAATGGAAGGAACTAATACAGATATAATAGTTATATTTATGAAACAATGTCTGTGGAAAGTAATAATACCAACAGTAATAATAGCATTTGCATTAATATATCCGATGGCAAAAGATATAAAAATAATACATGAAATTCATACATCAGAAAGAAGAAGAACTGTATTTGTAAGCCTAGCTATTTCAATATTGATATTAATTGTTAATATAAATAAAATAATTGAAACAACAGATATAAAAGAATATATAGAAAATCAGACACATGATTCAAATTTTATTGCAAAAGAATATGTGAAACCAGAAAATGTAAATATTGAACTTCCAGAGGAAAAAAGAAATCTAATATACATATTTTTGGAATCAATGGAAACAACATATTATTCAGTACAAGATGGAGGATTATCTCAATATGATTTAATGCCTGAAATTTCAAATCTTGCAAAAGAAAATACTAATTTTTCGAATACAGATAAACTAGGAGGAGCATATACATTATATGGGACAACATGGACGGTTGGAGCAATGACAGCACAAACAGCAGGTGTACCATTAAAACTTAGTATAGAAGATAATGCAATGGGAGAATATAGCACATTTTTAGGAGGAGCATATAGTATAGGACAAGTCCTACAAAAAAATGGATATCACAATTATTTATTATTTGGCTCTGATGCAACATTTGGTGGCAGAAGAAATTTATTTGAACAACATGGAAATTATGAAATATGGGATTTTGAATCAGCAAAGGTAGAAAATAAAGCAACAGAAAAAATATGGTGGGGATTTACAGATGATCAATTATTTGAATATGCTAAAGAAAAGGTATCTTATTTAGCTGAGCAAGATGAACCGTTTAATTTTACAATGCTAACAGCAGATACACATTTCCCAGATGGATATAGATGTAAAGATTGTCCAAACAAATGGGATGAACAATATAAAAATGTAATTTCATGTTCAAGTAAAAAAGTTGGAGATTTTATAAAATGGTTACAAAAACAGGACTTTTATAATAATACAACAATTGTAATATCTGGAGACCATTTAACAATGCAGTCAAACTTCTTTGAATTAGAAGAAGGACAAGATTATCAAAAAAAGGTTATTAACCTTATAATAAATCCAGCAATTAAAGCGGAAAATACTAATAGAATATATTCAACAATGGATTTATACCCTACAACATTAGCAGCACTTGGAGCAAATATAGAAGGAAATAAATTGGGACTTGGAACTAATCTATTTTCAAATGAAGAAACACTTATAGAAAAATATGGCTTAGAATATGTTAATGATGAACTAATGAAAATTTCTAGATTTTATAATAATAACATATTAGTAAAATAAAAATAATTTGAAGATGGAGTTAGAAAGGAGCAAAGAATGGAAAAAATTTCAGTAGTAGTATCTTGCTATAATGAAGAAAAAGCTTTGCCATTGTTTTATGACGAAATGGAAAGAGTAAGAAAACAAGATTTTGAAGGAGTTGCAGATTTTGAATATATATTTGTAAATGATGGTTCAAAGGATAAAACACTAGATATAATAAAAAGATTAAGAAAAAAAGACAGCAAAGTGAGATATGTTTCATTTTCTAGAAATTTTGGAAAAGAATCTGCAATGTTTGCAGGACTTGAAGCATCAACAGGAGACTATGTTACATTAATGGATGCAGATTTACAAGATCCACCATCATTATTAAAACAAATGTATAATGCAATAGTAAATGAGGGATATGATTCAGTTGGAACAAGAAGAGTAACAAGAAAAGGCGAACCACTAATCAGAAGCTTTTTTGCAAGAATGTTTTATAAAATAATAAATAAAATATCAAATATAGAAATGGTTGATGGAGCAAGAGATTATAGATTAATGAAAAGACAAGTTGTGGATGCAATAATTTCATTAAAAGAATATAATAGATATTCAAAAGGATTGTTTAGTTTTGTAGGATTTGATACAAAATGGCTTGAATATGAGAATATAGAAAGAGTTGCGGGAGAAACAAAATGGTCTTTTTGGAAATTATTTAAATATGCTTTAGAAGGGATAACAGCATTTTCTACAACTCCACTAATATTATCATCTATATTAGGAATAATATTTTGTGTAATTGCATTTTTGGCAATAGTATTTATAATAATAAAAACATTAGTATATGGTGATCCAACAGCTGGTTGGCCATCACTTGCATGTATTATAGTTTTTGTTAGTGGTGTACAATTATTTTGTATGGGAGTTATTGGACAATATTTGTCTAAAACATATTTAGAGGTAAAAAATAGACCTATATATATTATAAAAGAAACAGAAAAAAATTACCAAGAAAGGGAATAAAAATGGAAATAAGGAGAAAAGATATAATGAAAATATTAATGATTATTTTTT
Organism: uncultured Clostridia bacterium; assembly: GCA_934167755.1. Taxonomy (GTDB): domain Bacteria; phylum Bacillota; class Clostridia; order TANB77; family CAG-508; genus CAG-269. Next base: position 35,520 of record CAKPLT010000002.1, on the reverse strand, counting down.
ACTTGATATTTACAGTATCAGGATTAATATTAATGAAAAAAGGTGGAAATACAGGTAATATAACTAGTAGTAATGGAGAATTTGGCTTTAATATTAGTTGGTTAAGTGCCTTAGGTTTTGTATGTTATATAATAAGCTTTTTACTTTTTACAAGAATCATAATGATGTTTGAAAATGTTAGTTTTATATCACCAATATGCAATGGAATTGCACAAGCATGTATAGTTATAGCATCAATAATATTCTTAAAAGAAAAATTTTCAGGAGCAACAATTGGTGGAGCCGCACTAATTATTGCAGGGGTTATTATAATGAATTTAAATAAATAACACAGTAAGAAAAAATATAAAAACACGGAAGCTGAAAATATATATTAAGTGAAAAGCAAAACAGAAAGGAATGCATAAATATGTTTAAATTTGGGTTAGGACAAGACATAGGAATAGACCTAGGAACAGCAACAGTAATTGCATATGTAAAAGGAAAAGGGGTAGTATTAAGAGAACCATCAGTAGTTGCTGTAGACAGTAACACAAAAGAAGTATTAGCAGTAGGGCAAGAAGCAAGAAGAATGCTTGGAAGGACACCAGGAAACATAGTAGCAACAAGACCACTAAGAGAAGGTGTAATATCAGATTATACGGTAACAGAAAAAATGTTAAAATATTTTATAAATAAAATAAATGGAAAAACATTATTTTCACCAAGAACAATGATATGTATACCATCAAGAGTAACAGAAGTAGAAAAAAAAGCTGTAATAGATGCTGCAACACAAGCAGGAGCAAGAAAAGTATTTCTAATTGAAGAACCAATAGCAGCTGCTATTGGAGCAGGGATAGACATAGCTAAACCATGTGGGAATATGGTAGTAGACATTGGAGGAGGAACAACAGATATAGCTGTAATATCGCTAGGAGGTTCGGTTGAAAGTACATCATTAAAAGTTGCAGGAGATAAATTTGATGAATATATTGTAAAATATATTAAAAGAAAACATAATATAATGATAGGTGAAAGAACAGCAGAAGACCTAAAAATAAATATAGGATGTGTATATCCAAAAATTCAAGATACAGATATGGAAATAAGAGGAAGAGACTTAGCAACAGGATTACCAAAAAATATAACAGTATATTCAAGTGAAATGTTAGAAGCACTTATAGAACCAGCTATGATGATAGTAGATGCAGTGCATTCAGTATTGGAAAAGACTCCACCAGAACTTTCAGCAGACATTAGTGATAGAGGAATATATATGACAGGTGGAGGCTGTCTAGTAGAAGGACTGGATAAGCTATTGCAAGAAAAAACAGGAATAAATGTTATGATTGCAAATGATGCTGTTTCTTGTGTTGCGCTTGGAACAGGAAAAGCCTTAGATAATTTGGATTCATTAGATAGATAGTTATATAGAACTTATAATGTAGTAGCAAATTATAAATTTACAGCAAATAAAAAAATAAATTAAAATATTGCATAATTTATAATTTTATATTAAAATAAAACTGAGGTGTTAAATATGAAGAAAAAAATAACTTTAACAATATTTTTGTTAATAGTAATGATAACAACAAGTGTTTTTGCAAGTGCAAAAGCAACAGATGTATCAATGGAAATAGTTGAAAACAATGTATGTACAATAAAATTGAATGAAGAATCAGAATTCGAAAAAAAGATGATAGAATATGATTTAAACAAAAAACAAGTAACAATACAACTAAAAGTTTCAAATAATTCAAAAGAAGTAATACCATCAGGAGAAATGATGTTAGTAATAGATAGTTCTAGTAGTATGGACGAAGTTGTAAGTGGAACAACAACAAGAAAAGATTTGGTATTAAATTCTGCTAATAAATTAGTTGAAAGCCTACTTAAAGCAAATCCAACATCTTTAAAAATAGGTGTAACAACATTTTCGACAGGAACTGAAAAAGATAGCAATGGATATTTAATTACAGGCACAGAAGCAGATGCACAAAAAATATGTGACTTTACAAATGATGTAAGTTCATTAACAAGTAAAATTTCTGAAATAAAAGGAACTGGACAATATACAAATTTAGATTCAGGAATAAAGTTGGCAAAAAGTCAATTTACAAATGACAATACAAATAAATATATGATAATTTTAACAGATGGACTACCAAATTTAGCTGTAGGATATAATGATTTAGTTACATATGAAGGATTAACAAATGTTATAAATGAAACAAAATCGACATTATCATCATTAAATAATATAGAATTATATACAATGTTAACAGGGATAAGCAATGAAGAGGCAACATTTAGAACAGATGGAACAAAAACATATACATATGGACAAGTTATACAAGAAGTATTTGGAACAGAACAAAATCCAACAAAAGGAAAATTTTATAAAATTAATGATAATGAAATTGAAAAAACAATAACAGATAAAATTTTTCATGAATTATTACCAGTCGAAAATTCATTAGATGACATAGTAGTTGTAGATTATTTTCCACAATATATTGTTAATAATTTTGAAATGACATATGTTGAAGGAATAGATGTTAGTAATATATCACCAAAAATAGATACAGAAACAAACAGCATCACATGGAAGATTAGGAAATTACAAGCAGGACAAACAGCAACAATCCAATATAGACTAACATTGAATAATGAATTTGATGAAACAATTATTAATAAAATACTTGATACAAACGAAAAAGTAGATATTGGATATAAAGATGTAGACGGGGAAAATAAAAGCAAGACATCTGATGTGACTCCTAAAATAAAACTTGTAGAAGACATCGCACCAACACCAATACCAAAAGCTGGACTACAATTAGTACCAGTTGCTATTATGATAATTGGAATTGGAACAATAGCTTTTTTGGGATATAAATCAAGAAAAATAAAATAGATAATACGAGAATAAAAAGAAACCTCCCAAAAGGGGGCTTCTTTTTATTTGTTTGATAGAAAAATTTTAATTATTTTCTATTAATTTATATGTCCAAAGGACTAGCAACATCCTCCTCTGTTACCACCGCAACAGAAACAAATTAAAAGTATTAAGATTATGATCCAGCAGCAATCATCACCGAAACCACATCCGCATCCTCTATTCTCTGGCATATAAAACCCCCCTTTCGAAAAACAATCTTAACTAAAGTAAATCTTTAGGATTTTCTTTTGATAATATATAATATGGTATTTTTGAAAATGTGTTACATTTTACCAGTAGGGACACTCATAAATGGTAAAAAAAGTTACCATTTATGAGTGTCCCTACTGGTAAAAATTTATAAAAATACTTGATTAAGAATAGTATAAATGATAAAATACAAGTGTAACAAAAGAACAGTATTTGATGAATACTGAGGAGGATTGAAGAAAAAGATGGGAAATATAGTTTTATTAGATGATTTAACAATTAATAAAATAGCAGCAGGAGAAGTAATTGAAAGACCAGCATCAGTAATAAAAGAAATGGTAGAAAATTCAATAGATGCTGGTGCTAATAATATAACAGTAGAAATAAAAAATGGAGGAATTTCATATATAAAAGTAACAGATAATGGAAAAGGCATACCAGAAGATGACTTAGAGATTGCATTTGAAAGACATGCAACAAGTAAAATTAGATCAGCAGATGATTTAAACACTGTAACTTCAATGGGGTTCAGAGGAGAAGCATTGGCAAGTATTGCTGCAATAGCAAGAGTAGAAATGGTTTCAAAAACAGCTGATCAACAGAATGGATTTAAAGTAATAGTTGAAGGTGGAAACATTTTAGAAAAATCAGAGGCTGGCTGCCCTGTTGGAACATCAATAACAGTTACAAATTTATTTTATAATACACCAGTAAGATATAAATTTTTGAAAAAAGATTTTACAGAAGCAGGATACATTGAAGACGCAATTACAAGAATTGCACTAGTACATCCAGAAATTTCTATAAGATTAATAAATTCAGGAAAAACAATCATTCAAACAAATGGGAATGGAGATTTAAAAACAGTAATCTATAGTATATACGGAAAAGATGTAGCAGGAGCATTAATTGAAACAGATTATACATATGAAGATATGCATATATATGGAGTTATTGGAAAACCAGAAATAGCACGTTCAAACAGAGCAAATCAGTTGTTTTTTGTAAATAAAAGATATATAAAAGATAAGGCATTATCATCAGCTGCAGAAAAAGCATATAAAGGTATGATTCCAATAGGAAAGTTTAGTTTCTTGGTTTTAAATATAGATATGGATCCTAGTAAAGTTGATGTAAATGTTCATCCAGCAAAATTAGAAGTAAGATTTGAAGAAGAAAACACAGTATTTAAAGCAATATATCATGCTATAAAAGACTCATTACTAAAGGCTGAACTTGTAGCAAATCCAGAACATACATCAAGTGAAAAAAGAGCTGAAAGTGGATTATTTGGTGGAAAAACAGAAACTATAGTTGAACAAATATATAGAGCAAGACAAATGAAAGAAGTAACAAATAATATAAATCAATATGGACTACCCCAAAAAGAAGAGCAATTAAGTAATCAACAAATAAATAATAAGATGCAACAAAATAGTATAGATAAATCTGAAATGACAGAGTTAGAAAAAAGCCAAGAAGTATTAAGAAAATTGCAAGAAATGAAACAAAAATTAATACAAGAAACACCAGGCTTAAATATAAAAACAGAAAATGATAATATATCAAATTTAACAACAGATAAAAATACAAATCAAAATAATAGCATAATGCAAAATGATAAAAACAACACAACAGAAGAAACAAATAAAATTGGAGTGTTAGATTTAAATGAATATATAGGAAAAAAAGAAGAAAAAAATGAAAATATAGAATCAGAAAAATCAAGTAATAACAATGAAATAGAAGTAAAATATCCTGTAAATGAGGAAAATTTAAAACAAGATATTGCAGAGCCAGATACAACATATGATTTAGAAAATACAACAAATAAAATTAAACCAAATGATATGAATAATAAATTAAAAGATACAAATAATCAAAATACTGAAACAACAAAATATTCAAAAGAATTTGAAGAAATGTATTTAAAAATGTTTGGAACAAAACCTGTAAAAGAAAATGATAGCAAAGAACAAAAAGAAGAAAACGAAAAACAAAATGCAGATGATATAGCAACATTAGGTAACACATCAGTATTTGACAATTTAAAAGAATATCAAAAGCCTAATTATAAATTTATAGGAATAGTATTTAAAACATATATAATAATTGAAATCGAAAATGAGATGTATATAATAGATCAGCATGCAGCACATGAAAGAATACTATATGAAAAAGTAAAAGCAAACTATTACAATAATGAAAATAAAGACTCACAATTAATGCTATTACCAGACATAATAACACTTTCACATAAAGAAATGGAAATAGCTAAAGACAATATGCAAATGTTTAGAAAAGCAGGATTCATAATAGAAGAATTTGGAGAAAATACAATTAAATTAACAGGAGTACCAGAGATGTGCTTAGATTTAGAAACAAAAGAAATGTTTTTAGAAACATTAGATGAAATAAATTCAGTATCAAGAACGGCAAAACAAGAAGTAGAAGAAAAATTTATAGCAACAGTAGCATGTAAAGCAGCAGTAAAAGCGAATATGGCATTAACTAAAGAAGAAGTTGACAGCTTAATGCAAGAACTATTAATATTACCAAATCCATTTACTTGTCCACATGGAAGACCAACAGCTATAAAAATGTCTAAATATGATATTGAACGAAAATTTGCAAGAAAATAAAAAGAAAAAAGGGAAATTATGTACCCGGTCCCTAATTTCCCACTTAAAAGGAGAATACATATATGAACAAGCCAAAAGTAATAGTAATATGTGGACCAACCGCATCAGGAAAAACAGCATTATCAATTGAATTAGCAAAAAAAATAAATGGAGAAATAATTTCAAGTGATTCTATGCAAATTTACAAAGATATGAATATAGGAACAGCAAAACCATCAATAGACGAAACGCAAGGAATAAAACATTATTTGTTGGACTTTGTTGAACCTAATAAAAGATATAGTGTAGCAGATTTCAAAAAAGATGCAGAAAGAGCAATAGAAGAAGTACTAGATAAAGGCAAAATTCCTATTATAGTTGGTGGAACAGGTTTGTATGTAGATAGTTTAATATATGGAATTGAATACCAAGATATAAAATTTGATGAACAATACAGAAAAAAATTAGAAAATATAGCTAAGCAAGAAGGGCTTGAAAAATTATATAATGAAGCTAAAAAAATTGATCCACAGGCAATGGAAAAAATAAGTACAAATGACCAGAAAAGGATTTTAAGAGTTCTAGAAATTTATAAAGCAACAGGAAAAAATAAGACAGAACAAGAGATTGAATCAAGAAAAAATGGTGTTAAATATGATTATAAAGTTTTTGCAATCAATATGGATAGAGAAAAACTTTATGAAAGAATTAATAAAAGAGTAGATATTATGATTGAACAAGGATTAGTTCAAGAAGTACAGGATTTGTTAGAAAAATATGATGAATTTCCAACAGCAATGCAGGGTTTAGGGTATAAAGAAGTAGTAGAATATCTACAAGGAAAAATGACAGAAAACGAAATGATTGATAAAATAAAAATGGAAACTAGAAGATATGCAAAAAGACAAATTACATGGTTCAAGAAAAACAAGCAAACAATATGGATTGAACCATATGATTTACAAAAGATTTTGGATGAAATACATATTATATAATTATGTATTAATCTTGGAAAGGAGCAGAAAAACTTGGGAAAAGGCAAAAAGATTGTAGTTTTAATATCGGCTATTATAATAATAGTGTATATCATTTGGGCAATTTATTTATTATTAGTTCACTCAGCAGATGTGTATATTATTAATCAGGGAACATTATCACAAGAAGACGAAACAACGGGATACATAATACGAAATGAACAAGTAAAAAAAGGTGAAAACTATACAAATGGAATTTATGCAATAGTTTCAGAAGGACAAAGAGTGGCAATAAATGAACCAATATTTAGATATTATAGCAGTAGTGAAAAAGAAATAACAACACAAATAAATGAATTAAACTATAAAATTCAAGATTTACTAGAGCAAGAAAACGAAAGCAACAGTAATAGTAACACTTCAGCAGATATAAAAGCTATAGAAAGCCAAATTGAGGCTAAAATAGAGAACCTCAGTATATTAAATAATTATCAAGAAATAACAGAATATAAGAAAAATATTGACACACTGATAAGTAAAAAAATAAGATTTCTTGGAGAAATAACAGAAAATAAAGAAATAAAAAAATTAGTTAAAGAAAGAAATGAATTAGAAAATAAATTAAAAAATGGTTCAGAATATCAAAAAGCCCCAATGAGTGGAATTGTATCATATAGAGTTGACGGACTAGAGGAAACACTATCACCTGATAAATTTAATACAATAAATGAACAATACTTAGAAAGTTTGGATTTAAAAACAAATCAAATAATATCTGCTAGTAATGAATGTGGAAAAATAATTGATAATTTTAAATGTTACATTGCGGTAACACTAAATTCTAAAGAAGCAATGGAAGCAAAAGTTAATGATACTGTAAAAATTAGAATTGCAAATGATGATGAAGAAAATGCGAAAATAATCCAAATAAATGATGAAAGTGGAAAAAGAACAATTATATTTCAAATAAACAAAATGACAGATGCATTAATAAATCATCGAAAGATTTCCATTGATGTAATTTGGTGGGATGTATCAGGATTAAAAGTTCCAAATCAAGCTTTAACACAAGAAAATGGATTATATTATGTGACAAGAAATAAAGCGGGAGTACAGACTAAAATATTAGTAAAAATAAAAAAACAAACAGACAAATATTCTATAATAGAATCATATAAAAATGAAGAATTACAAGAACTTGGGTATAGTGCACAAGATATAAGAAACTATAAAAAGATAAATAATTATGATGAGATAATAATGAATGATTAATATTACAAAAATATTACAAAAATATTAAATTTTGATTACAATTTAAAAAACTATTGACAAAACAGGAAAAAAGTTAGATACTTAAGGCAAAACTTGAATACGAAAGTGTAAAATATTAGGAGGGTATAAAAATGGCAGGAGCTATAATGGACAAAGTATGGGGGCTATTCGGAGGAGTAGACCAAGGAGAAACAGAAGAATATGATGATGATGATGTATATGAATATGAAGATAAAACATCAAACTATGATAATGAAGAAGAAGATAGAAAATTCTTTGGAAGCAAGAAAGGAAAAGTTGTTCCAATTAATGCACAAGGACAATCTGTAAAAATGGTAATTTCTCAACCAACTACATTTGAACAATCAGAAGAAATATGTAGTTTATTAAAAGAGAAAAAATCAGTAATAGTAAATTTAGAATATGTTAATAAAGATGTTGCTAGAAGAATAGTAGACTTTATTAGTGGCGGAGTTTATGCACTTGATGGACATATTCAAAAAATATCAAATTCAATATTTTTAATAGCACCAATGAACTATGAAATAACAAATGAAATGGCAAGAGAAGAAATAAAAAGTAAATTATCTGTTTCTTGGTTAAAAAATAATAGCATAAATTAGTTATAGTAAAAAAATATAGGCAAAACCTTTGAAAGAACGGAGGCTATCTAATATGATTACACCATTAGATATAGAAAATAAGAAGTTTAGTAAACAAATGATGAATGGATATAATGTAGAAGAAGTTGACGAATTTTTGGATCAAATAATGCAAGACTATGAAACTAATTACAAAGAATTAGCAACAATGACTGCAAAGGTAGACGAACTAAATAATGCATTGAATCATTATAAAACAATAGAAACAACATTACAAAATACACTTGTGATGGCACAGTCAACTGCTGAAGAAGTAAAAAGTGTTGCAAAGCAACAAGCTGATCAAATTGTTTCAGAAGCACAAAAAGAATCTGAAAATATAATTAGAAACACAAAAGACAGTGCTGCAAAAGCATTAACTGAAATAGAACAACAAACAAGAATAAAAGAACAACAATTTAATGATGTTAAAAAACAATTTGATATATATAAAGCAAAGATGGAATCTTTATTAATATCTCAATCAGAATTAATTAAAGAAATAAATAAAAATGATGATGAAGACTAGATAAAAAATAATTCAGAGGCATTCCTTTGATTCTGGAGATTTAACCAGAAACATTGGAATGCCTTTAAATTTTACAATATTACAAAAATATTAAAACTATATTACAATTTAGTTAAAACTATTGACAATATAGAAAAAAAGAATAAAATATTAATATAGAAAGGCTGAAATTGGCAAAATGAGAATAATAAGTGGAAAAGCAAGAGGAACAAAATTATATACTTTAGAAGGAACAAATACAAGACCAACATTAGATAGAGTAAAAGAATCAATATTTAATATAATACAAAATGAAATAGAAGGTGCAACAGTGCTAGACTTATTTGCAGGAAGTGGAGCAATAGGACTAGAATGTTTAAGTAGAGGGGCTGAAAAAGCAATTTTATGTGATAAGTCAAAAGAAGCCATAGAAATAATAAAAAGAAATATAGAAAAAACGCATATGGAAGAAAAGGCGAAGGTTATAAACTTAGATTTTGAAACATGCCTAGAAAAAGTGAAAAATGAACAGTTTGATATAATATATATCGATCCACCATATGCAACAGATTATATATTTAAATCATTAATGAAAATAAAAGAATTTGGGATAGCAAAAAACGAAAGTCTAATCATTATAGAAACAGATGATGAGCAAAGAATACTGAAAGAGATAGGAAATATAGAAATCAAGATTGTTGACAAAAGAAAATATGGAAGAGCAACAATAATATTTCTTGAAATTTAAAATACCTAGAAAGGGGTAAACGATGGAAATCTTTACATTATTAGAAACATTAGAAGACATATTAGAAAATAGCAAAAATCTACCTTTTACAAATAAGGGAATGGTTGATAAAGAAGAGATGCTTGAAATAATAAAGGAAATAAGAATAAAACTACCAGATGAATTAAAACAAGCAAAATGGGTAAAAGAAGAAAGACAAAGAATATTAGTTGAGGCTCAAAAAGAAGCTGATGGAATAGTTAAAGAAGCTGAAAATAGAATTATTTCAATGATAGATGAACATGAAATAACAAGAAAGGCATATGAGCAAAAAGCAGAAATAATTGAAACAGCAAATGAAATGTCTAGAGAAATATCTCAAGGTACAAAAGAATATGCAAATAATTTATTAGATTCAACAGAAAAAGTATTAACAGATACATTAGCTAAATTAGAAAAAAATCTTGGTGAAGCTGTTAATTTAATGGAGATGTCATTAGAAGATACAATAAAAACAATTCAAAATAGTAAAAAAGAACTTCAATAGAAATTAATGGTAAAAAAATTTACCACGGGGACGGTCTTAATGGTAAAAATTTAAGAATTTTATCATTAAAACAGTCCTTTATTTTTTAGAAAGGATGTAACAAATGGCAAAAAGGAAAAGTAAAGGAAAAAGAAGTAGTAGCAAAAAAAGTTCAATGAATTTTGGAGTAATAGTAACAATAATATTCAGTGTTTTGCTAACTGTATTGATATACACAGAATCTGGATATGTAGGAATGGCTCTTAGTGACTTTTTTGGAGGAATGTTTGGAATAATAAAATATGTAGTACCAATAGGATCATTTGCAGTGGCAATAAAAATGGCATGTAAAGATGATGATGGATATATATCATCAAAAATATTTCAGTATACATTACTATTAATATTTGTAGCTGTAATTTTAAGTGTATATGAAATATATAATGGTGAAATTAATATAGAACAAAATATTTCAGAAGTCGTTAAAGATGCATATGCACTTGGAGAAAACAGTATTGGTGGAGGAGCATTAGGTACCATTGCAGCAGTGCCTCTATTTAAGTTATTTGGAAAAGTTGGAACAATAATATTAAGTATAGGTGTTTCATTAATATTATTTGCTGTAACATTTGGAATAGATATATCACAAATGGTAAGTAATTGGATACAATCAAGAGTAGAAAAGCGAAAAGAAAAACATGAAGAAAGAATGATTGCAAGAGAAGAATATGAAGAAGCAAGAAGACAACAACAAACACAAGTACATAAAGAAGGAAAAAGAGCCAAAACAACAAATGAAAATAGAAAAGCATATTTGGAAATTGAAAATGATAATGAAGGAACAAGAGAAATACAACCAGAGCAAATAAAAATCAATTTAAACGGAAGAACAATAGAAGATGAGAGTAATAACAACAGAAGTAGACGAAAATTCAAACATGAAAAAGATGATTTAGTTCCATTAGGAATGGAAGAAAATCCAAAAATGGAACCAGATTTCATAGAAGGAAATTTGTTTAAAAAAGAGGAAGAGAAAAAAGAAGAAAAAGTAAAAGAAGTCTTACAATTAGAGCATGCAATTGCTGTTGAAGATGAACATTATGAATATCCACCAGTAGAATTATTAAGTAAGGGAACAAAAAAAGCATTAAAAGGTGGAGCAAAAGCACTAACAGAAGTTGCAACAAGACTTCAAAAAACACTATATAGTTTTGGAGTACAAGCAAAAGTAGAAAATGTATCAGTTGGACCAGCAATAACAAGATATGAACTAAAACCAGCTGAAGGGGTTCGTGTAAGTAAAATAGCAAATCTAGCAGATGATATAGCACTAAATTTAGCAGCAGAAACAATAAGAATTGAAGCACCAATCCCAGGAAAACAAGCAGTAGGAATAGAAGTACCAAACACAGAAAAAGAAACAGTACACTTTAGAGAGGTTGTAGAAAGTGATGCATTCCAAGACAGTAAATCAAAACTAAGTGTAGCATTAGGAAAAGATGTAGCAGGAAATATGGAAATAGCAGATATTGCAAAAATGCCACATGCATTAATTGCAGGAGCGACAGGATCAGGAAAAAGTGTATGTATAAACACATTAATAACAAGTATAATATACAAAGCAAAACCAAGTGAAGTAAAATTTGTAATGGTAGACCCCAAAGTAGTAGAATTATCAGTATATAATGGAATACCACATTTATTAATACCAGTAGTAACAGACCCTAAAAAGGCAGCAGGTGCATTAGCATGGGCTGTACAAGAAATGGATAATAGATATAATCTATTTGCTCAAAAAGGAGTAAGAGACCTAAAAGGATATAATGCAATGGCAGAAAAAGAAGGAACTGGAACATTGCCACAAATAGTAATAATAATAGATGAGTTAGCAGACTTAATGATGGTAGCAGCAAAAGAAGTAGAAGACTCAATTTGTAGATTAGCACAAAAAGCAAGAGCAGCAGGAATGCACTTAATAATAGCAACACAGCGTCCATCAGTAGATGTAATTACAGGAATAATAAAAGCAAATATACCATCAAGAATAGCATTTGCAGTATCATCACAAGTAGACTCAAGAACAATACTAGACCAAGTAGGAGCTGAAAAACTATTAGGAAAAGGAGATATGCTATTTTATCCATCAGGAGCACCAAAGCCAGTAAGAGTTCAAGGTGCATTTGTATCAGATGAAGAAGTAGAAAAAATAGTATCATTTGTAAAATCAAATGGAGAAGCAACATATAGTGAAGACATACTAGAAAGCATAGAAAACAGTAACAAATCAGATAAAGAACTTGCAGCAGAAACAGGAGATCCAGATGATGATACAGATCCATTCTTAATGGATGCAATAGATGTAGTTGTAGAAACAGGACAAGCATCAACATCATTTATTCAAAGAAGATTTAAAGTTGGATATGCAAGAGCAGGTAGAATTATTGACCAAATGGAAGAAAGAGGAGTTATTTCTGGATATCAAGGAAGTAAACCTCGTCAAGTTCTTATGACTCTTGAAAAGTTACAAGAACTAAAAATGGGCACAGTAGGAAATTTGGGACCGGGTACATAATTTACCTATAATAAAGAAAGGAGAAGATATGTTTAAAAAGATACTAAAGAAAGATAAAAACGAAGAACTCGAAAGAATCCTTGATGAAAAAGATATAGATGAACAAGCAAAAAATCTTCTCCAAGGGATATTATACAAAATAGAAGTATCATATAAGGATTATCAAAAAGCAAAAGAAATACATAGAACACAAGATGAATATATAGAACAATTATTAGTAAATATAGTGCAAAAATGTAATAAAATAAGAGTTATAAAGATTAGTCAGAAATTAAATGATGACGAAATCCAAAATGAGTTAAAGAAAAATAAGTATTTTGTTAGTGAACAAGAAATTATAAGTTACCCAATAGAACAAAAGATTTTATACGCAATAGAAAAAAAATCAAATAATAAAAAGATATTAAATGATAAATATAATGAATCAGCAATAGCTATATCAGATTTCATAAATACAGGAAAAAATATAGACAGAGTAGAAGTATTGAGAGATTTTAATGGGTGGTCTTGGACAACTGCAAAAAATGAAATAGAAAATATAGATGCAAATTTGATATATCAAATGTTGCAAATAATATTTGGACAAGAATTCTTAGATAATTGGTGTAAAGACAAAAATGGCACAATAGACTATTTTAAAATGATGACAAATTATTCTAAAAAATATGGAAAAATTGCAATAGAAAAAATAAAAGAATTGCTAACAAAGATAGCGATGATAAATGACATAATGGAAAATCAAGAATTTGCAGACAATATAGCTAAAAAATTAAAGGCAGTAAAAAAAGAATTAAAATGGTATGAAGACACACAATCTAATATTGAAAGACTTTCAGAACATAAAAGAACAGCAATGAAACAATTAAAAGATATTGAAAGGACATTACGACAAGAATCACTGATATTAGCAGAATATCAAAAAAGAAAAGGCAAAGTCGAAATAAAAGATATAAAAAAAGAACTAAATGATAAAAGAAGTAAATTACTAAATGAAATAAGTGAAGATAATTATTTGCTAAATCCAATGAATTATATAAAAGAAAAGAAAATACTTGAAGATGAAAAAAATAGATTAGATATAAAGAAAACAACTAAAAAACAAAAAGAAGAAATAGTAATAGAATTTATAAAACTTTTTCTTCTATGTTTTAATGTGAAAATAAAAAAGAGTATTGAACAAGAAGAAGTCACGAAGTTAATATATCAATTTAGGTATTTTATGTGTTTACCATTTGACGACGAAAAAAGCGTTAAAAACATCGAAAAAATAAAAGAAGATATTAATAAAACAGAACAATTATTAGTAAAAAAAGCTATAGAATTTAAAATAATCAATAAAGTACCATTTGAAGTTATGAAACATGTATTTGAAACTAGAATAATAATATTAGAGGAACTATATTATAAAATAACACAAGAATCAGAAAAATATTATGTACAAATATTTGATGAAAATATAACAGAAGAGAAATTTGAAATTGAACTAAAAGAAAAGATTAAGTTAAACAAAAAGATGAAAATATTTATATAAATATTAATCATATAAAAAGAAAGGAAGATTTTATGAAAATAACATTTTTAGGTGCAACAAAAATGGTAACAGGCTCAAACTTTTTAGTAGAAGCGGCAGGAAAAAAGTTTCTAGTAGACTGTGGAATGTATCAAGGAAGAGCAGAATTAGAAATGGAGAATTACAACCCATTTGATTATAATCCAGCAGATATAGATTTTATGTTATTAACACATGCACACATAGATCATTCAGGAAGAATTCCAAAATTATATAATGAAGGTTATAAAGGTCCAATATATGCACACAAAGCAACATGTGACTTATGTGGAATAATGTTACCAGATAGTGGACATATACAAGAAATGGAATCAGAATGGAAAAACAAGAAAAGATTAAGAAAAGGAGAACAAATAGTTCCACCATTATATACTGCAGAAGATGCAATAAACTGTCAAGAACTTTTTGTTCCAATAAAATATGATGAAATAATACAAGTAGCAGAAGATATATTTGTAAGATTTAATGATGCTGGACATATGTTAGGTTCAAGTATCATAGAAGTTTGGGCAAAAGAAGATGGAAAAGAAACAAAAGCTGTATTTTCAGGAGATATAGGAAATAATGATATACCATTATTAGATTCACCTACAATGATAGATGATTGTGACTACTTAGTTATGGAATCAACATATGGAAGTAGACTTCATATGAAAAACAATCAAAAAGCAGAACTATTTTTAAATATAGTATCAGAAACACTAGATCATAGAGGAACAGTAGTAATACCATCATTCGCAGTAGGAAGAACACAAGAAATTTTGTATGAATTAAACAAAATAAAAGAAAATACAGATGATCAAGAATTCATAAGAAAATATAAAACATTAATGAGGGCACCTGTATATGTTGACAGCCCATTAGCAATATCTGCAACTGAAATATTTAAACAAAATACAGATTTATTTGAAGATGAAATAAAAGAAGAAATGGAAAGAGGAGACAATCCGCTGGAATTTCCAGGACTAAAATTTACACCAACAGCAGATGAATCAAAAGCATTAAATGAAAGTAATGAACCAGCAATAATAATATCTGCAAGTGGAATGTGTGATGTAGGAAGAATAAAACATCATTTAAAACATAATATTTGGAATCCAAATAGTACAATATTATTTGTAGGATATCAAGCACCAGGAACACTTGGGTATTCTATTGTAAATGGAGCAAAAAAAGTAACGATATTTGGAGAAGAATTTGCAGTAAATGCAAGAATTGAATATATTGAAGGATATTCAGGTCATGCAGACCAAGAATGGTTAATGAATTTTGTGTATTCATTTATAACAAAGCCAAAACACATATTTTTAGTACATGGTGAAGAAGAATCACAAGAAGTATTAAGAGATAAAATTATAGAAGAAACAGGAATAGGAGTTTCAATTCCTGAATATGGTGAAACTTATGAATTATCAGATGATTTAAGAGTTGTAAATAAAATAAAAATCAGAAAAGCAAAAAGTATGAGACAAGAAGTTCTAGATAGATTAAACAAATTACAAAGTGAATTAAAAGATATGGAAATAAGTGTTAAAGAAGATGTTGAAAATGATAGCTTAAGAGATGATGACATATTTAGAATAAATGAAAAAATTAAAGATTTAGAAAAGCAAATTTTAAATGTGATAGAAGGATAAAGAAAGGAAATACAAATGGAAAAATATCTAAATGAAGCGATAATAGGAAATAAAAATATGCTAGCAACATTCTCTGGAAAAGGAGAGATGCTGCGTCTATCATATCCAAATAGAGATAATAGACAATATTTTAACTATTTTCATACAGGAATAAAAGTAAATGATTCAGCATTAATACAATTACATGATGATATCAACAATACATATTTACAATATTATGATACAGACACAAATATACTAAATACTGAAATAACAAATACATATTTTAATTTAAAAATATTACAGACAGATTTTGCAACAATAAAAGAAGACATACTTGTAAAAAAATATACATTTATAAATGAAAGTAACATTGATTTAGATGTAAAATTTTTAATACACTCAGAATTATTGTCTGACCAAAACAATTTCGTGAGTGGAAAAAAAATAGATACAGGAATGATTCAATATGCACATGATTTTTCAGTTGCAACATTTGCAAAAACATATAAATTACTAAGTGGTCAGATAAATGATAGTAAAAGCACAATAAATTCAGGAATTATTGGAGGAAAAGATTATATTGGAATGGCAAAAGATTCTAGTATAAGCTTTGATATTGGAATAATAAAACCAGAAGAAAAAAAAGAAATTGAAATATGTATAATAATAGATGAAAATAAAAAAACAATGCAAGCTATTGAAGATGAGATTGAAAGAATAAGAAAAATAGATTTAAACAAGGAATATACAAATGTAAAATCATATTGGAGAAAATATGTAAAAGAACATAATGGACTTGACTTAAAAGAACCTACAAATAGTTATGAAGAAAAAATTCAAGATGTATATAGAAGATCAATCTTATTATTTCCATTATTAATGAATCAAGCAACTGGTGGAATAATTGCAGCACCTGAAATTGATGAAAATTTAACACAATGTGGAAGATATGCATATTGCTGGCCTAGAGATGCAGTGTTTATAACAAAAGCATTAGATATTTTGAAGATGACAAAAGAAACAGAAAAATTTTATAGTAATTTTTGTAGAATGACACAGAGCAAAAATGGGATGTGGGAACAGAGATTCTATACAGATGGAAAATTGGCTCCATCGTGGGGATATCAAATAGACGAAACAGCAAGTGTTGTTTATGGAGTATATTCTCATTATGAATATACCAAAAAAGAAGAATTCTTAAAAATAAATCTTCATATGTGTGAAAAAGCAATAGATTTTTTAAAAAGATATGTTAGAGATTTATTTGATGAAACTGGTATATATCATATAAGTTATGATTTATGGGAAATGCATGAAGGAACACATTTGTATTCGCTTTCTGCAATATTTGCAGCATTTGAAAGTATGATAAAAATATACAAAGTCTTAGGAAAAAATGTTTCGGATTTTGAAAATAATAGACTAAAAGATGAAAAGATAAATAAAAATATAGCTGAAATATCAGCACTACAGGTAGAAATAAAAAAATACATAGATGAAAAATTATATGATGACAATAAAAAATGTTATGTAAGAAATACAGAAGATAAAAGGATGGACATAAGCTTACTTGGAGCAGTGTATCCATTTAGAGTTTTTTCATTAAAAGAAAAGAAAATATTAAATACTGTTGAAAATATAAACTTAACTCTTAGAACTTATACAGGTGGATATCAAAGATTTGAATATGACCATTACAGAAACGGTTCTCCTTGGCCAATTGCAAATTTATGGATGACTTTATACTATTTAGAAAATGGAGAAAAGAAAAAAGCAAAAGAAACATTTGATTTTGTACTAAAAACAGTTGGAAAACATAGTTTTTTAGGTGAACAAGTTGATAATAGCACATTAAAGCCAAACTGGGTTATTGGACTTGGATGGTCACATGCAATGTTTATAATAGTTTTAGAGAAAATGATGAGGTAAAAATTGGCAATAAAAAAGTACTGAAAATCATTGAATAAAAAAATACAAAATGATACTATAATAGTAGTTATTCAAACAAAAAAATAGGAGGAAAAAGAATGAAAAAACAGAAGAAATTGATAGTACAAATATTAATATTCTTGACAATAGTATTATCAGGTTATAATGTCTTTGCAACAGATATAATAAATCACTTTGGCGAATTGAAATATTCAGAAGAATTTAAAAAATATTCTGAACTAAGTGATGAAGAAAAAGAAAAAGTTATTATGCCAAAAATGTATGAAGTTCAAAAGTCAAAAAGAGTTGTAACAAATCCATTAAAATTGGCTAAGTTATTGGGTGCAACACTAGAAACAAAGTATTCACTAAAAGATGTAATACCAGCAAATGTGGTTGTAAGAAACCAAAAAGATACAAATTCATGTTGGACATTTTCAAGTATTGGAATGTTAGAAAGTACATTAGCACTGAGAGACTATAAAAATGGAAAAAGCCCAGTAGCATATGATTTTTCTGAAAGACATATGGAATATGCTACAAGTAAAACTTTTAAAGATGGAACAAATAAAAATGGGTTTAATAGAGTAGTTGGAGATGGAGGAAATACTAATATATCAATACCATATTTAACAAATGGAACTGGAGCTATTTTAGAAAATGATATGCCATTTGAAAATAATGAAGATACAATTGAACTAAGCAAAATAGAAAACAAAAAAGTAATAACACAAGTTAATGATACAGTTATGTTTCCATCTTATAAATCAACAGATGATAAAACTCAAATTATACAGCTTATGAAAGAACACATAAAAAATTATGGTGGAATTGATGCTGGAATTCATGGTGCAAGTATCAGGGATACTTCTTGTTATAATAATGCAACAGCAGCATTATATTGTGATGATGACGAAACATATAAAATAGATCATGATATATTAATTGTTGGATGGGATGACAACTACAGTAAAGATAATTTCTTAGCAAACAAAAAACCTCAAAATAATGGTGCATGGATTATAAAAAATTCATGGGGAACAGAAATGAAATTTACACTTGTAGAAATGAAAAAATACATATTTGAAAATTATAATGAAGATTGTATTGAGAATGGATATACAACGGCAGAACTAATTCCTGATGAAACAGCAAGAAAAATGTTTGAGGCAAGTGGATTTTCAATATCAAATGATGTTGCAACTTTAAAAATAGGAGATAATGGATTTATGTATGTTTCATATGAAGATGTTAATATATATCAACAATTAGCAGGTATATCTGATGCACAATCAGAGACAACATATGAAAACATATATCAACATTCTAAATACGGAGGAATAACTACAATTCCAATAGAAAAAGAATCTAAAGTATATGTAGGAACAGTATTTAACAAAAAAACATCAGGAACAGAGTATTTAACTCAAGTTTCAATTGAAACAACAGAAACATATACTTGTAAAGTATATGTAAATCCAAAAAGTAATAGTATGGCAACAAGTGATTTAAAGCAAGTACAATTAAAATCAGGAGAAACAGAAAAAATTGATGCAGGATATCATACTATAGAATTCTTAAATCCTGTACAAATAACAGGAGAGAAATATGCAGTAGTTATAGAAATACAAGGAACTAATTCAAATTCAGTAACAGTTATGATGGAATTTAATCCAGGAGAATTTTTTGGAACAACACTAAATGCGTCAAATGCACTACACATATGGGACAATGTAATTGTAGAAAGTGGAAAAAGTTTTATTGGAATAGAGAATGATATTAAAAATAATCAATGGTTAGATACAGCAACTGTAAAAAGTGAAACTAATAATAAATACCCTAATTTCTATACAACAGTAAAAGCATTTACAACATCAAAAATAACCAAAAATGAACCTACCAGTATAGAAATAACAAACCCACCTACAAAAACATCATATTATGCAGGAGAAGATTTTGATAAAACAGGAATGGTAGTAAAAGCAAAATATGCTGATGGAACCTCAAAAGAAATTACAGATTATACAATTAAAGATGGAACAAAACTAACAGAAGGAAAAACAAATGTAACAATAGAATATGAAGGAAAAATAGCAACACAAGCAATAACAGTTATAAGTAAATCTACTATTGTAACAGTTACATCTATTAGAGTAAAGACTATGCCAACAAAAATACAATATATTCAAAACAAAGAAGAATTAGATTTAGCTGGCGGAATAATTGAAGTGACATATAGTGATGGTACAAAAGTAGATGCTTCAATGACATCAAACGAAGTTACAGTAAGTGGATTTAATAACAAAACAATAGGAAAAAATACAATAACAATAACCTACAAAGAAAAAACAACGCAATTTGATATTGAAATAAAGGTAGAGAGCAACAGCGGTGAAGAAAATAAAAAACCAAAAAATTCTGATTTTGCTACTATGCAAGGAAATGTAACAAATATAAAAGCATACTATTTTACAGACACAAGTAAAAAAGAATATAGTGTAATTACTGTTGATATAAGCAACATTACACTAGAAACTGGAAATGATAGTATGGAATACTATTACTATCTATCATCAAATCCAAAAGAAACTAATATAGAGAATTGGATAAAAGTAGAAGATTTAGATAAAACAGATAATAAACTAACATTTGAAATAAATACATCAGATATTTCAAATTATGAAGATATATCTGATGAAAATAATATTTACATATATATAAAAGAAATAGCAACATTAAACAATCAAAAACAAGAAAAAATTACATCAGCTTTAGAACTAGAAGTAGATAATGTAACAATTGAAGAATATATTGATGGAAAGAAAAATGCAGATGTAGATTCTGATGATATAGTAAATCCAACACCAGGTTCAAATATTAACACAGGCAATAGTGAAAATATTGATAGTACATTAGCAACAGATACAATACCAAAAGCAGGAAAAGGAATGCTAATGATAGGAATAATTATTATTACATTAGCAGTTATTGGAAGAATAATGTATTTAAAATATAAAGATATACAAATTAAGTAATTAGACTCTATGTCAATAGTTGGAGTGGAAAACATAAAAAGTTTTCTACTCCATTTTTATATAATTGGAAAAAATAACTCCAAAATGATAATACGAAAAAAAGTTCGAAAAAATTTCAAAAAAGTATTGACAAAATAAAAAGAAGTTATTATAATAACAAACGAACAAAGATTTGCGATAGATATTTAATAAGTTAAGGCAACATTTAAATTTATTTCACTTTTTATGAAAGGAAGTCTGTGATTATGATAACAAATTTACATATAAAAAATATAGGAATAATAGATGATTTAGAAATTAACTTAAACAAAGGAATGAATGTATTAACAGGAGAAACGGGAGCTGGAAAAACATTGATTATAGACTCTATAAACATAATATGTGGAGGAAGATTTTCAAAAGAAATGATAAGAAAAGGAGAAAACCATTCATATGTTGAATTATGTATGTATGTTCCAGAAGACATAAACTCAGTAGATGGAAATATCATAATTACAAGAGAAATATATAATAGTGGAAGAAATATGTGTAAAATAAATGGAAGATTAGTAACAGTTGCAGAATTAAAGGACTTTATGAGTAATTATATAGAAATACATGGACAGAATGCGAACCAACAGCTATTAGATAATACAACACACATAAAATACCTAGACAACTTTTCAGGAGAAAAAATCTTTGAAGAAAAAAATAAGTACAAAGAAAAATATATAAGATATAACGAAATAAAAAGAGAATTAAGAAACAACTATGGAGACGAAAAAGAAAAACAAAGAAAATTAGATTTATTAAAATATCAACTTAATGAGATACAAGAATCAAAACTAAAAATTGGTGAAGAGGAACAATTGGAAGAAAAAAGAAAAATAATAATGAATTCAGAAAAGATTGCTAAAAACTTATCAGAAGCAGAAATGGCAATTGATGAAAACACGATAGATATGATAGGAAAAGCAATAAGAGCATTAGAAAAGATTGAAGATATTGACAAAAAGTATGAAGAAACAACATCAAATTTAAGGAACATATATTATGAAATACAAGAAATATCTAGAGATATAAATAGTAATATTGAAGATATCAATTTTGACGAACAAGAAAGAGAAGAAGTAGAAACAAGATTAGATACAATAGATAATTTAAAAAGAAAATATGGAAATAATATAGAAGAAATATTTAAATATGCAGATGAAATAGAAGGAGAAATAAAAAAAATTGAAAATGTAGATGAATATAACAATAAATTAAAAGAAGAACAAAAAAATATAGAAAAAGGGATGACACAAATAGCAGAAAAGATAAGTGAAATAAGAAAAGAAAAAGCAAAAGACTTAAGTGAAAAGATAAACAAAGAATTAGTAGATTTAGAAATGAAAAATGCAAAAATAAATGTAAAAGTAGAATATAGGGTAAATGAATTTTATGAAGACGGAAAAGATCAAGTAGAAATATTTATAAAAACAAATGTGGGAGAAAATGAAAGTGAATTAGTTAAAATAGCATCAGGCGGAGAAATGTCAAGAATAATGTTAGCTATAAAGAAAGTATTAGCAGATGTAGACAATATGCCAATAATGATATTTGATGAAATAGATACAGGTATTAGTGGAAAAGCCGCAAAATCAGTTGCAAGCAAAATGAAAAGCATTTCCCAAAAACACCAAATACTATGTATATCACATTTAGCGCCAATAGCTGCAATAGCAGATAATAATTATTTTATAAGTAAAAAAGTTGAAAATGAAAGAACATCAACAGGCGTAAAATTATTAAATGAACAAGAAGTGTTATGCGAGATTGCTCGTATTTCTTCTGGTGACATTAATGATGTAACACTTCAATATGCAAGTGAATTGAGAAATAAAATTGCATAAGAAAATAGTAATTAATAAGGATATCTCTCAAATATATATTTAATAACATAATTTACATTTAAAGAAGATATTTTTATAAAAACATCTTCATCAAGAGAAATCCACATATCGATATCGAAATGTGGAATATTATCGGAAAATGCAGCAATAATCTCAGAAATTTCAACTGGATTTTGAAAACTTTTTTCCCAAGAGATAGAACTACCAGAGTTAATATTAGAATTATAAAATTTACTTAAAAAATCATTAATTTCACCATCTTTATTACTAAACAAAAAAACTTTTGCAACCATAAAAATTCCTTTCCATATTATTATAGTATGTGAGAATTTGAAAAAATTATACTTTAGAATAAAAAATAAAAGTATGGACAAAATAAAATCAGTGACATTGTCATAAAAATAATTTTGAAAGGATGAATATTATGGAAGAAAAACAAACAATAAATTGTACAGTAGGAAGTTGTGCATATCAAGATAGAGCAACAAATAAATGCACATTGCAATCAATAAGAGTCATTCCAACAGAAAATTGTGATACATGTGAAAATGATGAATCAATGTGCGGAAGTTATGAATATGCAAAATAACAAATTTTCTCTATTCTATTGACAAAAATTAAAAATACAAATACAATTAAGGCAATAGAAAGGAAGAGTGATATTATGTCATTAGTAACAACAAAAGAAATGTTTGAAAAAGCAATGAAAGAAGGATATGCAATTGGAGCATTTAATGTAAATAATATGGAAATAGTTCAAGGTATAGTTGATGCAGCAGCTGAGCAAAATTCACCAGTAATATTACAAGCATCATCAAGTGCTATAAAATATGCTAGAATAAACTATTTAATGAAAATGGTAGAAGCAGCAGTAGAAGAACATCCTAATATTCCAATAGCAATACATTTAGACCATGGACCAGACTTTGAAACATGCAAAATGTGTGTTGATAATGGATTTACATCAGTAATGTTTGATGGTTCAAAATATGATTTTGAAGAAAATATAAGACTAACAAAAGAAGTTGTTGACTATGCACACGCACATGGTGTAGTTGTAGAGGCAGAACTTGGAAAATTAGCAGGAATAGAGGATGATGTAAATGTTGCTGAAGCAGATGCAATGTACACTGATCCTGCACAAGCAGAAGAATTTGTAAAAAGAACAGGAGTAGATTCACTTGCAATAGCAATTGGAACAAGCCATGGAGCATACAAATTCAAAGGAGAAGCAAAATTAAGATTTGATATATTAAAACAAATAAAAGAAAGAATACCTAATACACCAATAGTTTTACATGGTGCATCAACAGTAATTCCAGAACTAGTAAATATGTGTAATGAATATGGTGGAAATATTCCAGGAGCAAAAGGAGTTCCAGATGAAATATTACATGAAGCAAGTATTTCAGGAGTTTCAAAAATAAATGTAGATACAGATTTAAGATTAGCAATGACAGCAGGAATAAGAAAAGTATTTACAGAAGAACCAAGCGCTTTTGATCCAAGAAAATATTTAACACCTGCAAGAGAACTAGTGAAACAAACAGTAGCACATAAAATGAAAGATGTATTTGGCTCTGCTAATAAAGTATAAAATAACTGATGTTTAAATTCTCAATAAAAATGAGATACCAGTTGGTATCTCATTTTTACGAATTATTTGATGCATAAAGCAAATATGGCAAACATAACCACAAATGCTATAAAATATAAATACTCTGTTTTGACACCGTTTCTTTCGTTCATATCGGTATCATAAATGTATTCAATGTTAAAAAAATCATCAAATTTCATAAAGCTTTCCTCCTTGCCTATAGGCGATGTAATATACAAATAAATTAGTATAAATAAATTATAACACTTTTTTTAGTTTTAGTCAAAATTTTTGGCACTCATAGCTTTTTGCATTCTTCTTTCAGCATCTTTTTTAGCAATATCTTGTCGTTTATCATATAATTTTTTTCCTTTACCTAATCCAAGTTCCAATTTTACTAAACTACCTTTAAAATATAAACTAATAGGAACTAAACTATAACCATCTTGTTTAATTTTTCCAAAAAGTCTATTAAGTTCTCTTCTATTTAAAAGTAATTTTCTATCACGCAAAGGATTTTTGTTGAAAATATTTCCATGTTCATAAGGACTAATATGCATAGAATATATGTAACACTCACCATTATTAAAACCGGCATAACTATCTTTTAAATTAACTTTTCCAGCTCTAATAGATTTTATTTCTGTACCAGATAAAACAATACCAGCTTCATACTTATCTTCAATATTAAAATTATGATAAGCAACTGGATTCTTAGCAATTAACTTTATATTTGAACTCATAAAAGCCTCCATAAATAATTATTATAACAATTATTATAACATAAAAAATAAAATAATGAAATAAAAATGGGCAAATACTTTTATAATAGTAACATAATAGTTACAGGATAATAGCTTATTTTTAACTAGTATAAAGAAAGACTTTAAATATAAAATTTGAATGTAAAGGAAAATTTATATTTAAGGCCTTTCATATAAAATTAATTAATCATTATTATCATCATATCTTTTAGTATTATTAAGTTGATTTGAATAATACCAGACTAAAGCGATAATTGCAACAACTGCAACAGCTAGAATTACCCATGTCCACATAGTAGAAGACATACCTAGAAAATTGTCGGAATTACCTGCAGTAGCTGTACCAGTTGTAGCAGTTCTATTTGCTGTATATCCAGTAGACTGAGTATTATTGCCAGTTACATTAAGATTTGTAGTATTAGATTTAGTAGCATCATTCATTTTATTTTCAGCATTATTTGTAGTATTTTTAGTAATATTAGTTACATCTTTAACAGCACCTTCAACAGCATTTTCAGCGCCATTTACAGCACCACGAACATCATTAACAGCATTATTAACACCATTCATAGCATTATTTCCATCTGTTGCAAAACTAAAAGTTACTGCAAAAGTAAAAATTAAAGACATTAATAAACCAACAGTAAAAACTAATTTTTTACTCATAGTAAACCTCCTTAGAAATCAATTATTTGTTTTATAAGTATTCAAACAAATATGTTTGGTGCAATATAAAACTTATTTATAGTATTATTGGTTTACAACAAAATATACTTGAAAAATCTTGCAAAAAAAATCAAAATAATATAAAATAATAGAAAAAATGGGATTTTAGAGCAATAAAAAATAGGCGTATGAAAGGAATTTCAAAAGAATGAAAATAATAGAAAATTTTGAAACAACATCAAACATAGAAAAAATAAAAGAATTTGACAAACAAAAAACAAAAGTATTCAAATACATAATGTACAAAAAAAGAACAGAACAAGAAGTAAGAAAAAAATTTAAAGGTCAGATAGAAGAACAAATGCTAGATGAGATAATAGAATATTTAAAAGAAGCAAAATATTTAGACGATTATGAATTTATTGAAAGACAAGTAAGAGAATATATAAATTTAAAAACTTTATCAATAAAAGAAATAAAATATAAACTATTATCAAAAGGATTAGACAGAAAACTTATAGAAAAGTATATGGATAATAATTATGAAGAATTAAACGAATATGAAAAAAAGTGTATAGAAAAAATAAAATTAAAAAAATCAGACTTAACAGAAGAAGAAATAAAGCAATATTTATACAGAAAAGGATATAAAACAGATTAAAAATGAAAGGAACACAAAATGCAAAACATACTAACACTTGAAACAAACAAATACTCAATAAAAATAGAAAACTTTGAAGGACCACTTGATTTACTATGCCACCTAATAGATAAAAATAAAATGGACATATATGATATCAATTTAAGTGAAATAACAGATCAATACATTGAATACATAAATAAAATGGATCAAATGAATTTAGAAGTAACAAGTGAATTTTTAGTAATGTCATCAACATTATTATACTTAAAATCAAGACATTTATTACCAAAAACTCAAGAAGATGAAGAAGAAATTACAGAAGAAGAACTAATACGCAGAATCATTGAATACAAGAAATACAAAGAAATAACCATCAAATTAAAAGCAAGTTTTATAGAGTATTCAAAAAGATTTTACAAAAGAGCAGAAGAAATTGAACTTCCAAAACAAAAAATAAAGACAGAATATAAAAGTGAAATAATATCAGAAATATATAAGAAATTGCTTCAAAAAAATACAGAAAAAATAAATGAAAATGCATCAAATATAGAAAAAATAGCAATAACAGAAACATATACTGTAGGAGATACAGTAAAAGAAATGTACAGAGCATTAATAAAATTCAAAAAATTCACATTTAATAAATTATTTTCTGTAAAAAAATATAATAAAAAAGAAGTAGTAACAGCGTTTTCAGGATTACTTGAAATGTCAAGAAGAAATAAGATAGCAACAGAACAAAATGAATTATTTGGAGATATAGAAGTAGAAAAAAGCAAAAGATTAAGAGAATAGTAAAACAACATTGAGTATATAATAATAAAATAAATTTATTTATTATTTGAAAAAAATTAGATATAGATTTTAAAATCTAGTATAAATAAAATGTTTAAAAAATAAGGAAGAGAGAAAAATAATATTAAAACCAAACTAAGCTAAAAATTAGCTAGAAATTGATTGAAGAAGAAATCAAAAGAGGTGATAATATTGTTTTTCTTTTTTGCATTATTATTAATTATTATAATATTAGTCATTTTAGGAATTATAATACATACGAGCAAAATAGGAATTGACATAGAAAATTTAATAATAAACACAGAGATGCCAAAAGGACAAAAAATAAACAAGGAAAGTAAAATATATGTGTATTTATTAATATTTGGAAAAATTAAACTCTTTAAAAAAGATATAAAAAAAATGAAACAACCCAATTTAAAATTAGAAAATAATAATATAGATATTAAAATAATAAAAAATAAGGAACTAAAAATAGATTATAAAGAATTACTTAAAAATATAGATGTAGATATAAAGAAAATCGATTTAAATGCACAGATAGGAACACAAGATGCAGCACTAACGGCAATATTAGTAGGAATTTTATCAGGTTTATTAGGGATAAGTTTAAAAAAGCCTCAATATGAGGTAAGACCAATATATTCAAATAAAAATTTTTTAAAAATGAAGATTGAATGTATAATTTCTGTCTATTTGATGCAATATATATATAAATTAATTGCGAGAAAGGCAAATTTGGGACCGGGTACATAATTGCCTGGGCAATTATGTACCCGGTCCCAAATTTGCAATGAAAGGTAGAGTAAATAATATGAATGAACATCCAATAGAAAGTTTAATGATAACTGCTATGAATAGCATACAGAATATGGTAGATGTAAATACAATTATTGGAGAACCAATAGAAACCCAATCTGGAATAACAATAGTACCAATATCAAAAGTAGGATTTGGATTTGCAGCAGGGGGCAGTGAATTTAGTGGAGAAACATTAAAAGAGTACAATAAAAAAGATAAGGATGAAGAAATACAATATAAACTTCCATTTGGAGGAGGAGCAGGTGCAGGAGTATCAATAACACCTGTTGCATTTTTAGTAGTACAGGGAGAAAATGTAAAACTAATGCCAGTTGATCATAATTCGTGTCTTGATAAACTATTAGATTATGTGCCTGATTTGGTACAAAAAATGAATGAAATATTTAACAAGTCTATTAATCAGAAAGAAGAAAGAACAAAAAAGATTATTAATGAAATGAGAAATAGAAATTTTTATACAGAAAAACCTAAAAATGAGAAAGTAAAAGAACAGGAAAAAAAGGTAGAGGAAAATGAAAGGAAGTCAGATTATCAGAATACATCAGATTACTTACAAGCAGATGGTGAAATTTTTGAATAATGAAAAAAGGATAATTTGGAACCAGGTCATTGAGGACCGGGTACGTAATTGCCCAAACCAAAATGTACCCGGTCCCAAATTGACCTCAAATTGACACGATCCAAAATTTCTCTTTTTTTTCTTGCTATTTTTTTTATTTTTTAGTAAAATAAATCTATTAGAAAAATAAAAAATAAAAAGAAGGAGAAGAGAGAGGAACAAAAGAGATGGAAAAAATAAAAGAAAGATTAAGGTCAGTAACATTAAAACAATGGCACATAGTGATAACAATAGCAGGAATATTATTCATATCATTAAGTGCCTTTCATTGTAATATATGGTTTGACGAAACTTATTCAGCAGGGCTAGCAAGACATACATTTGGAGAAATATGGTCAATTGGAGGACATGATGTACATCCAATATCATATTATTGGATGCTTAGAATTGTGTATTTGATTACAGGAGGCTCAATAATTGCATATAGAATTTTTTCAGTAATTCCAAGTGCAATATTAATTATTTTAGGGTATACACACATAAGAAAAGACTTTGGTGAAAAAACAGGATTTATATTTTCATTTTTATCAGCTTTTTTACCAGAAATGGCCGTATATGCAGTAGAAATAAGAATGTATTCATGGGCAATTCTTGCTGTTACAATTCTTGCAATTTATGCATATAGGCTTTCAAAAGAAGATAATACGAAAAATTGGATTATATTTGGAATTTCAAGTTTAGCAAGTATTTATTTACACTATTATGGATTAATGGCAGCAGGATTAATCAATCTTATATTATTAGTATATTTAATAGTTAAAAAAAGAAAAAAAGGACTAATTTTTATTATTTCATTTGGAATAATACAAGGATTGGCATATTTACCATGGCTGATGAACTTTGTGACTCAATTGAGTAATGTTTCTAATGGATTTTGGATAGGATTTTCATTTCCAAAAACTCCAATGGAATTGCTAAGTTGTCAATTAGCAGGATATGTGAAATCATCAGATTATACTGATTTATTAGTACCAACTATATTGTCATTAGAACTATATGGATACATAATTTATAAAACATATAAATATTTTAAAGAAAAACAAGACTTAAAACCGTTTAAATGGTCGGTAATTGTGTATTTTGCGGTAATACTTGCAGCAGTAATAATTACAGTTGCAATGAAAACATCAATTTTATATTATAGATATTTGTTTGTAATAACAGGATTATATATATTTGCAATAAGTTTTATACTTGCAAAAGAGAAAAATAAAGTAGAAATTATAACAATACTTTCTGTAATTGTAATGTTAGGTACATATAATAATATAAAGTTGATAAAAGATAATTATGATAGCTCAAACTATGAACCAATGAATTATATAAAAGAAAATATACAAGATGGAGATACAATTGCTTTTTCAAATCTTGGAGGAGGTTTTGTTGCAGCAATTTATTTTGCAGATAATCAAGTATATTTTTATAATCCGGAAAATTGGGGAGTAGAAGAGGCTTATAAAGCTTTTGGTCCAAACTATGAAACTTGTGTTACAAAAGATTTTGTTGAAAATTGTTCAAATAGAGTATGGATTATTGATAATATTGATGGTTCAACTTTTGAAGAATTGTTTGAAGATGAAGATTATAAAAAAGTTTCTGAAAAAGATTTTTTTACAAAATATCATGATTATAATTATAAAATAACATTAATAGAAAAATAAGATTAAATATATTAAAACAAAAAAAGTGGCTTTCTAATGAAGCCATTTTTTTATTCAAGACCATATTTCTTTTTAAATCTGTCAGCTCTACCACCTTTAGTATCAAGTCTTAAGTTACCTGTCCAGTATGGATGACATTTTGAGCAAACATCTACTTTTAAATCTTTTTTTGTTGAACCAACTTCTAGAACATTACCACATGCGCATGTAATAGTTGTTTGATTGTATGTTGGATGTAATCCTTCTTTCATGTGAAATTCACCTCTTTCTAAAAACAGTAATTTTTGCCAAATATTATATTAACATATTTGTTATTTTTTTTCAAGTTCTTCGTCTAAATTTTTATTTTCCTCTTGATTTACATATGTTGCAGTAGCTTCGAGTTCATTTTTCAATGATGTTTTATGTACTATTTTTAACATAACATTAAAAATGCATGCAACTATTAAAATAAATAAACCAAATTTTTTCCAATACTTAGCTAACATAGTAATCTCCTTTAAAAATTTATACACAAACAATTATACTATATTTATAACAGGTTTGTCAATAATTTTTGGCGTTTTGGGGCAAAATAATTATAAAATAAAATTTTGGAAATTTTTTGGCTGAAATTGAAATAGTGTAAATTATAAATTTGAAAGGATTGATTAAAATAATGAAAAAAACTATATTTATCATAATTGTAATTGTATTAATAATTGGAGGAGCAATTTGGTGGTGGAAATCATCAAATGTCGAAAATAAAGAAGCACAAGTGAAAAATAATACACCAGATTATCAAGCAGAAAGAAGTTCAACAAATCAAAATGTATCCAATAATAATAGTACAAACGCTGATATGTCGAAACCAATTAATAATTCTACAACTCAGCCCAATACACAACCTAAAGAAGCGATACCAGAAGAAACGGAAATAGCACAATTTTCAACCCAAATTCACAATAAGGATTCAAAAAGACAAAATAATATATCAATAACATGTAAAGCATTATCAACAAAAAAGATTGAACCAGGAGAGACTTTTTCTTTTTGTAATACAGTTGGAAAAGCGACTACCTCAAAAGGATATCAAGAAGCGGATATATATGTAAATGGAGAGAAAAAACAAGGATTAGGTGGAGGAAATTGTCAAGTAAGTACAACACTATATAATGCAGTTTTAAAAGTGCCTGAACTTGAGGTCGTGGAGAGACATAAACATAGTGGAAATGTTCCATATATTCAATCAGGTAAAGATGCAGCAGTTGCATATGGTGCATATGATTTTAAATTTAAGAATAATACTGGGAACACAATTAAAATTGTAATGGAGAATAGTTCTAATAATATAACTGCCAAAATTATAAAAGTAAAATAGAATGAAAAAGTGTAAAAAACGTACCCGGTCCCAAATTATCAAAAATAATTTGGGACCGGGTACATTTTTTACAAGTGTTATAAATCAAAATTAAAAAATACAAAATTTTTTAGAAAAAGGAATGTATAAAAAGCAGAAATACAAGCATGTAGTAACTTACCTAATATATAAGGTTTTATTGATAAATCAGTTTTGGCAATAACACTCCAAACTTGAAGCAAAACAGATAATCCACCAAGTCCAAGAAGAAATGAAGCAAGAACTATATTATAAAATAATTGTTTTTCTGGTATAGTACAAATAATATTAAGACCATTTGTCAATTCCAAAAGACCAGAAATAAATCCGACAGAAAATTTTTCTGGAATATGCAAAAAATTAAAAACAGGGGTCAATAAATTTGCTAACACATTTAAAAGTTGACTATTTTGTAAAATAGAAATTATAACAGAAAATAGAACTACAAAACCACCAATCAATAAAACTGTATTAATAGAATTGGTAATACTTGTTCCAATTATTCCACCTAAATTTGACAGAGTGATATTATTATTAGAAGTTGTATTATAAGAACTTTGAGTATTCAAGTCATATTTTATATTAAATTTCCAAAATCTAAAAACAATTCCTACCGTAATAGATGCAAGTAAGTGACTAATTAATAATAAAAATCCTATTGTAGAATTTCCAAACATAGTAATGCCAACTGTTCCTATTATAAATAAAGGACCAGAGTTATTCGTAAAACTTAAAAGTCGTTCACATTCTTCTTTTGAACAAACATTGTTTAAACGGAAATTTGCTGCAATCTTTGCTCCCATTGGATAACCACTAATAATTCCCATAATAAAGGCAAAACTACCTTCACCTCTAACATTAAAAAGTGGTTTCATAAATCTATTTAAAAGTCTTCCTAAATAATATGTAAAGTTTGTGTTACTTAATAATTCTGTTGCAACAAAAAATGGAAATAATGTTGGCACAATAGAATTTGCCCATAAAATTAAACCATTTTTAGCAGAAGATAAATTAGTATTAGAAAAGATAATTAAACATATAGTAAATAAAATCAAAAGAAAAGGAAAGAAAATCTGTTTTAATTTAAATATATAAAAATGTTTTTGTCTCATGATACACCTCAATTAAATATATGACGGACAAATAAAAAATAGTAGGATAAAATTATTTGTAAAAACTCAGTGAAATTAAGCAATTTCAAGTAATACAAAAAAATGTTCGAAAATTTTATAAAAGGTATTGACAAAATGAAAAATAGGATATAAAATAAGTTTAGTAAAAACGAACAACAATTCGAATAAAATTATAGGAGGAAAAATATGAGTATATTTGGAAGAAGAAATAATGTAATAACATATACAGTTAATAAAGCTGTAAATAGAAATACATACATAACAGTTCAAAATGGTGAAGTTGTGGTAAATGCACCATGGTATTTTACATCAAACAAAATACAACAAATAGTACAAGAAAAGAAAAATTGGATATTAAGCAAAATGCAAGAATATGAAGAAAATCTTCCAAATATGAAATCAGTAAAAATATTTGGAAAAAACTATGATATACATATTAAATATGAAAATATAAAAATGCCAGAATTAAATTTAAAAGAAAATTATACTATAGAAATAGTTTTACCTAATAAATATAAAAAAATAGGAAATGAACAAGTTTTAAAAATGTCAATTGAAAAGATGTATGAGCAAATAGCAAATAATGAGATAGAAGATATAATGGAAAAAACAAGAAAAATTTTTGGGTTTGCACCAGAAGAATATGAAGTAAGATTTATGAATAATAAAATTGGAATGTGTGAAGATGAAAAAATAACTATAAATCCTGAATTAATGAAATATAAAAAAGAAGTAATCGAATACATTGTAGCGCATGAATTCTGTCATTTAAAATATAAAGGTCATGGGAAAAGATTTTATCAAATGATTGAAAAAATTTTTCCAGAATATAAAAAATATGAAAGAGAAGTCTCAGAGCATGAATACTAAAATAAATTTTATAATAGCCTAACCTAACTAATATTTTATAAATAAATAAAAATTTGTAGCATTTTGTTGCAAATTTTTATTTATTATGGTAATATAAATTGCAGTAATAATATTGGGGCATCGCCAAGCGGTAAGGTATCGGACTCTGACTCCGACATTCCTGTGTTCGAATCACAGTGCCCCAGCCAGTAATTAATATCTGCAAGTGTTGAAGTATTTGAAAGAACATTTGCAGATTTGTTTTTTGTAACTTTCTAGCAGTAATAAGAGTTATAATATAAAGCTAAACTGAAAAATGCAGTATTAAGGAGAAAAAATATTAGAAAAAGGTATAGTGTAAATTAAACTAATTTGTTGAAAAATCATACAAATTGTGGTAAAATAATAAATGTAATCATTCAAAAAAGAATGATAAATTGTTAATTCTCATAAAACAATTGTTAGGAGGAAAGGATATGAAAGTTCAAGAAGTTAACTTTGCAACAGCACGGATTAAAGGGTTAACAAATCAACCATACTATTTTGAGCATCGTTGCTTTTATGCTTGGAACATTAAGCTTGAGACTACTTTAGAATTCAACGACATTTTGATAGTTAATGTTGGGCAAACAGAAGAAGGAGGAAAAATTTTCTGCAATCAACTTAAAGAAAATTTTAATAAAGCACACATTTATGAAGGCGACAGAATTGTCGTGATTTTCAAAGATGATGGTAAAGTTATAGCAATAGGCAATAAAGGAGAAGATGTATGGATTGATATAACTGATAATTTGTCAAAAAAGTCTTTTGCAGAACTTGATATTGAGTTCACATCTTTAAAAGTATATTAATTTGCAAATATTCAAATCTCTGTAACTAAAAAGTGGCAGAGGTTTGAATGCTTTATGAATCTAATTTCAAAAATTGAAGAAGAACTTGATATTGAGATACAACCAACTCAAGTAAACTCAGATGCCTGTAGAAAAATAAAATCAATAATTGAATTGGTAAAAAGTTATAATAGATAATGGAGGAAAATTAAAAAGAACTGTTATTTTATATATGCAATAACAATTCTTTTATATAATTAATTTAAAACAACTCCTGAATCTGATAAATTTGTTTTTGTATTTTCATTAATTTCAATTCCTTGATAACCTGCAAATCTTGATACATTTTTTTGAGCTATACCAGTTTGAGTTGCAACAGTATCAATTGAAGAGAAACCATTTTCTTCAATATAAGATTTAAAAGTAGACAATTCTAATTCATCCTTTGTAGCACATTTAGGACAAACATCTCCTGAATTTGTATGAAAAGCACCGCAACGGCTACATTTATTTAATTCCATAAAAATCACAATCCTTCCTCTAACAATTTAAATGAATTCTATCATAAAATGTAGAAAATAGGAAGAGATTTTAAAAATAATTTTAGTAAAAAATAAAATGAATAAAAATATTATAAAAAATTAAAAAAACTATTGACAAAATAAAAAATATCTATTATAATTTGTAAATGTCAGGGAAATGCAGGTGTAGTTCAATGGTAGAACCTCAGCCTTCCAAGCTGATGACGTGGGTTCGATTCCC
>CAKPLT010000001.1 GCA_934167755.1 uncultured Clostridia bacterium | reverse complement strand
ACTAATTGTTTTTGTTCCTTTTCTATATATCTTCTTTCTAATATAGTAGTAATTGTTGGAGAATATGTACTTGGTCTTCCTATTCCTTTTTCTTCTAATGCTTTTACTAGACTTGCTTCAGTATATCGTGCCGGTGGTTCTGTAAAACTTTGCTTTGGTTCAATAGACTTTTTCTTAACTTCTTGTTTTAATTCTAATTCAGGTATCATACTTTCTTCATCTTCTTGTTTTTCATCAGAGCCTTCCACATATAAAGTCATAAATCCCTTGAACTTCAAATTTTGCCCATTTGCTTTAAATGTATATTTATTTGCATCTATTGTCACAGCCATTGTGTCATAAATTGCTGCTGACATTTGACTTGCCATAAATCTATTATATATTAATCTGTAAAGTTTATATTGATCTTTTGTCAAAAATTCTTTAATTTGATCTGGTTCCAAGTCTGCATATGTTGGTCTTATACCTTCATGAGCATCTTGTGCTTCTTTATTTGTTTTATAATATCTATTTTCATAGTATTTCTCGCCATAAGCTTCTAATATATGTGTCTTTGCAGCAGCTCTTGCCTCTTCAGAAATTCTTGTAGAGTCTGTTCTCATATATGTTATTAATCCCACTGTTCCTTTTTCAGGTATTTTTACACCTTCATATAGTCCTTGTGCCACTGACATCGTTTTCTTTAATGTAAATCCTAATTTTCTTGAAGCTTCTTGTTGCATAGTACTTGTTGTAAATGGTGGTGCTGGTGTTCTTTTCTTTTCACCTTTTTTGATGTCTTCTACTATATATTTTGCATTTTTTATGTTTTCAAGTATTTTATCTACTTGTTCTTTATTGTGAATTTCTAATTTTTTACCATCTTTACCATAAAATCTAGCATCAAATGTTTTATTAGATTTTTCGTCTAATAATTTTGCATATATATTCCAATATTCTTCCGGAATAAATTTTTCAATTTCTTCTTCTCTGTCCACAATTAGCTTTACTGCAACTGATTGTACTCTTCCTGCTGATAATCCTCTTCTTACTTTTTTCCACAATACAGGACTCATTTTATATCCAACTATTCTGTCTAACACTCTTCTTGCTTGTTGGGCATCAACTAAATTGACATCAATATCTCTTGGTTCTTTTATCGCTTTTTGTACGGCTGTTTTTGTTATTTCATTAAATGTTACTCTTGTAATTTTGTCTTTATCTACATCTAGTATATTTGATAGATGCCATGCTATTGCTTCTCCTTCACGATCAGGGTCAGTTGCCAAATATACTTTTTTTGCTGATTTAGCATCTTTTTTTAATTCTTTTATTAAATCTCCTTTTCCCCTAATATTTATATATTGAGGTTCAAAGTTATGTTCTACATCTATTCCTAATTTTGATTTTGGTAGGTCTCTAACATGTCCCATTGATGCTATTACTTTTGTACTTCCTCCCAAAAACTTCTTTATAGTATTTGCTTTTGCTGGTGATTCTACTATTATTAATTTATCTGCCATTTTTATTTTTGCTCCTTCCTGCATTGCATCTTATAAGCTTTTCTTAACTGTTTCTTATGTATTGTAGCTTAATTTTTTGCTTTTTGCAAGTGTTTGTAATTTTTTTATTTCTATAATTACATCTTCAAGACCTATTGGTGTAACTTCATTTTCTTTTATTAGATTTAACATTTTGGTTATTTCACTTTCATCATTTGTGATATGTTCAATTTTATTTTGTTCAACTCCAATTTTGTCTTTATACTCTGTTTTTATTACTTGTATTCCATACAATAATTTATTTTCTTTTTCTGGTTCGTTTGTTATTTTATAATATTCTACTTTTATTGGATAGTTTATTCCCGCATCTAATAATTCGTCTCGGTTTATAAAGATGCTTCCAAAAAAGTTCTTCAATAACTTTCCTCCCTCCACTTTTGTTATAATATTTACTATAATACTTTGTAATTAAAAAATCAAGAACTTTTCATCGCAAGTTTCTCTAGATTTTCTGAAAAATCGACAACTTCTTTCTTATATATATTTAATGTTTCATTTTGCTCTAAAATCTGCTTGAGGTTACTACCAGTTTTCTACATACTTTTCGTCTAAAATATAGTATAATTTATTTAACATCAGAATTTTTCTATATTTTCTGAATTCGTCCGGGCAATGTTTTATTTCAAAAGTATTAATAACTGTTTTTTGTTCTAATTATTAATACTAAAAAGCACATCATTTTTAAGATGTGCTTTTTGTTATTTTTTGTCTTACATATTCATACATTACAATTCCTGCAGCAACTGAAGCATTAAGACTTTCTGTTTTACCTAGCATAGGAATTTTAGCTTTTTCATCTGCCATATCTTGAATCTCTTTAGATACACCATTTGATTCATTACCTATAACTATTATCTTTTTATTAAATTCTATATCATAAATACTATTATCTGTTTGTAAAGATGTTACCATTAATTTAAAATGATGTTTTCTCATTTCTTTTATATATTGTACTAAATTAAATGTTTCAATTATTTTAACTCTGAAGATTGCTCCCATTGTTGAACGCACAACCTTCGAGTTAAATGCATCGACTGTATCTTTAGTAACTATTATTTGTTTTAGTCCAATACTATCAACTGTTCTTAAAATAGTTCCAAGATTCCCTGGATCTTGTACATTGTCTAATGCAACTATTATATCTTCACTATAATCAATTTCTTGATTTTCTGTGTTTTTTTCAATAATTGCCATTATCCCCTGCGGATTTGTTACTTGTGTAATTGATGAAAAAATTTTGTCTGTTACATATACACATTCGTATTTTGCAATTTCAAGCATTACATTTGTGGGAATTTCATATGTTCTAGTTGTATCATCACATATAATAACTTTTTTAATTTTTGCTTTTTCTTGAACTGCTTCCTCTATTAATTTAACACCTTCAATAATGTATTCATTATTTTCGTCTCTATATTTTTTGTCTTTTAATTTTTTTATATGTTTTATTAATTCATTGTCTTTACTTGAAATTACTTGCATTCTTCATTTTCCTTTCTTTCATTTTCATCATTATTAATTTCATTTAAAAATGTCTTAACCTCATTTAAAATTCCCTTTTCTGAATTTTCTGTCAATGCTAGTGTTACTTGTGGTTTTATTCCTTGAGTAAACTTAATTCTGTTTCTATATTTTTTCAAAAGTTCATTTATATCAATATTTATTTCTCCAGGTTCAAATATAAATACTACGAAATTTCTTTTTTCTTGAACTTTACTAATTTTTAATTTCTTACATAAAATCTTAATTCTAGCAATATCTAATAAATTTTCAATTTCATTTGGCATATTTCCAAATCTATCAATCATTTCATCTACAACATTTTGTATATCTTCTTCATTTTTACATAATGCAATATCTTGATACATTTCGATTTTTTGACTTGAATCATATATATATTCGTCTGGTATATAACTTGTAACATCTAAGTCTATTTGTACATCTATTTCAGGTATTACAGTTTCTCCTTGAATTTCTTTTACAACTTCGTCCAATAAATTGCAATATGTATCATATCCGACTTGTTCTAAATGACCATGTTGAATTTCTCCAAGTAAACTTCCAGCTCCTCTAATCTCTAAATCTCTCATTGCAATTTTAAATCCTGAACCAAATTCAGTAAATTCTTTTATCGCTTTCAATCTTTTATCTGCAACTTCTGATAATAGTTTGTCTCTTTTATATGTTATATATGCATATCCTTGTCTATCTGATCTACCAACTCTTCCTCTAATTTGATATAATTGTGCTAATCCCATTCTATCTGCATTTTCTACTATTATAGTATTTGCATTTGGAATATCAATTCCAGATTCTAATATTGTTGTACATACTAATATATCTGTCTTGTGTTCAATAAAATCTTCCATGATATCTTCAATTTCACTTCCAGTCATTTGTCCATGTGCATAAGCAACTCTAGCTTCTGGAACAAGTGAAGATATTTCATCAGCTTTTTGCATTATTCTTTCTACATTATTGAATAGATAAAATACTTGACCTTTTCTTTCTAGTTCTCTTGTGATTGCTTCTCTTATTACTTCTCTATCATATTCTAATACATAAGTTTGAACTGGTTTCCTATTATATGGTGGCTCATAGATTACTGACATATCTCTAACCCCAACTATTGACATGTGCAATGTTCTTGGTATTGGAGTTGCTGTCATTGTTAAAACATCTACATTTGTTTTATATTGTTTTATTTTTTCCTTTGCTTTTACTCCAAATCTATGCTCTTCGTCTATTATTAAGAGCCCTAAATCTTTAAATTCTACATCATCACTTAAAATTCTATGTGTTCCTACAACAACATCAACTTCTCCTAATTTTAGTTTTTTAATTATTTCATTTTGTTGTTTTTTAGTTTTAAATCTATTTAGAATTTCTACTTTTACTGCAAAGCCTGACATTCTATCTCTAAATTCTTTATATTGTTGTTCTGCAAGTACTGTTGTTGGTGCTAGATATGCAACTTGTTTGCCATCCATTACAGCTTTAAATGTTGCTCTTATTGCAACTTCTGTTTTTCCATATCCTACATCTCCACATAGCAATCTGTCCATTGGTTTGTCTGTTTCCATGTCTTTTTTTACTTCATCTATGCAACGCAACTGGTCATCTGTTTCTTGATATGGAAAGCTGTCTTCAAATTGAGTTTGCCATGGCGTATCTTTTGAAAATGCATATCCTTTTGCTTTTTCTCTTTTGGCATATAATTGGATTAATTCTTGTGCGACTTCTCTTAAATTTTTCTTTACTTTTGCTTTTGTTTTTAACCATTCTTTTGTACCTAATTTATTTATTTTAAGTCCGCCTTCGTCTCCACCTACATATTTTCTAATACTATCTAATTGGTTTGTTGGAACATATAAAATATCATCTCCATAATATTTTATTTTTATATAATCTTTTGTTGTTCCATCTGCTGTTATAGTATTTACACCAATAAAAATTCCTATTCCATAATTTTTATGTACAACATAATCTCCTACTTTTAAATCCGCAAATACTACTTTTTGGCCTTCCTTAAATGCTGAATTTTTATATGTTTTTCTTTTTTCTCCTTCTACAAGTTCTTGTGATGTTATTACAAGTTGTTTTGTATCAAAACATTCAAATCCTGCTGATAATTTTCCAACTGATACTGTTACTAAACTTTCATTATTCTTTACTATTATTGTTTGATTTAATTTTTCTTCATATTTATTTATTATTTCATATTCATCTAATAATAAGCATATCTTTTTTGCTTTTTCTTTTGTTTCTGCTAATATATAAATTTTCTTTTTTTCTTCTTGTGCTTTTAGTAATTCTTTTATTAGTATTTCTATTTCACTTTTATAAAAATTCTTTTCTTTGTATACCCAGTTATATTTTTCTGCTTGCATTCTGATTTCATCATCATTTTTTGCTAAATATATTATTTGCTTATTTTCTAATTTTTCATCAAATTGTGAATAATTTATTATATTTTTTATAGCATCTGGAACTATTTTTCCTTTATCTATTAGTAGTTGTGCTACATTTTGACTGTCTAAATTTATATTCTCTAGTCTTTGATTTATCTTATTTATTTCATCTAATGCTATAATAAATTTTTCGTTTAAATAATCTAATATTGTTTCTTGTTCTTCATAAAAACAATTCTGATATTTATCGATTTTACTAATATAATTTCCTGCTTTTATTACCTCTATATCTTGTTCCACTTGTGATTGAAGAGTTTCTGCATATATTGTATTTCTTATTTTTCCTACTACTGTTGAAATATCTTTTTCTAATACATATTCATGTGCTGGATATATTGTTGCTTTTTCTGTATTTTCTGTTGATCTTTGACTTACTATATTAAAATATCTTATTGAATCTACT
This sequence comes from uncultured Clostridia bacterium, assembly GCA_934167755.1. Taxonomy (GTDB): domain Bacteria; phylum Bacillota; class Clostridia; order TANB77; family CAG-508; genus CAG-269. The sequence goes on along the minus strand of CAKPLT010000001.1, from coordinate 235,862 downwards.
TCGTCTCCCCAAAGTTCTATTCTTATTCCCAATTTTTCAGTTAAAGAAATATCTATAATTCCACCTCTTATACTGAATTGTCCTCTTCCATCTATTAAATCATATCTAACATATCCTAAATCAACAAGTTTTTGTTTGATTTGTTCCAGGTTATGTACTTCTCCAATTTTAAATTTTAGAACATTTTTATATAAAGCTTTTTTACTTATCATTTTTTGAGCAACTGCTTCTATTGTTGTTACAACTATTCCTGTTTTGGTTTCTTGAATTTTATTTAATGCTTCAATTCTTTCATATGGTAAGTCTTTACTTTCTGCTACATAGTCATATGTTACTATTTCTTTTTTAGGTAAATATATTATTTTATCTGTAAAATATTTTAAATCTTCTACTATTTTTCTTGCTTGTATTTCATTATATGTAATTATACATATTGGCTTTTTTGCAAATTCTTTTGTTGCTGATAACATTTGTATCATTCCTACATCACTTAAGCCCGATATAGCTATCGGACTTTTTTGATTTTCTATTTTTTTTATATATTCACAGAATTTCGAATTTTTTCCTAATTCCCCTAATATGGTGTTCATTTTTTCTCATTCCTTTTGTTTTAATATGATTTATTATACCATATCTTTTTTATAAGCGAAAGTATTTATTGGATTTTTTTGACTTTTTTCTTATTTTGTGCTATACTAAAAGTGTAACTTATAGTTTTACATATAAAATCCAGATTTATCTGGTGAAAGGACAAAAAGATGAACTATTTTGCAGAAAATATCTATTGCAACCAGTGTAAAGGAACTTGTAAAGGAAAAAACTCTGCTGAAACCCAAAGAAATGCACATAAAAAGTTTGGAATTACCCCAAACAATTGTGTACCAAATTGTGATGGTTCCAGCCGTTGCCCTTACGATAATAAAAGTTAAATAATCATCTTTTTAGGGGATCTTGTTAAAGGTTCCCTTTTCTTATGCATTTTATATTCTATTTTAGCATTTGATAACTTGTCTTCCAATTAGGATAATAGTAATCTAGTAAGGAATAGAATCTCTTATTATGATATTTTTCTATTAAATGCATTAATTCATGAACTACCACATATTCTATTGCTTGATCTCTTTTCTTAGCAAGTTCTGTATTAAATAAAATAGTTTGTTTTGTTATATTGCAACTTCCCCATAAAGTTTTCATTTTTCTTAATTTGTATCCTTTTGGTCTTATATTTAATGTTAATGACCATTTTTCCATATATTCATTTATTTTTGGAATTAAATTTTCTTTGTAAAAATTATTCATTAATTTTTCTTTATGTTCAACTGTTGCACTTTCTGGTATATACATATTGATAAATTCATAATTTTCTTTGTCAATGTATATATATGACTTTTTTGATTTTGCTATATGATATATTTTTAAATTATATTTTCTCCCATTAAAATAATGCTCTTCTCCTGAAATGTATTCTTTGTTTTCTTGTTTTTCTCTTTCTTTTAAATTTCGGATTCGATTTTCTATCCAATCTTTTTTATTAGAAATTATTTTTTTTACATATTCTATGTTTGCTCTTTTGGGGCATGATACATATACTTGCATGTCTGAGTGCACTTTTATATTTATGTTTTTTACTTTTTTCTTTTCTATATTTATTTTTATATTGTTTATTGTATAAGTAATCATTTTTGTTCCTTTTAATAAAAAATTAGTTTTGATATTTTATATGTTCGCCATTTATCAATGGATATCTAACCAATTCATTTTCATTCAAATTTTCTTTATGCATATCAACAGCTGTTATTTGATGATTATCATAAGTTGTATAATAATATATTCCTTTAGTTGCATTACAACATGATGTATAAATTGTAATTTCATATTTTCCATCATCTAATTGGCAACAACCTCTTTGCTGATCAACTGAATTAAGTATATGAAAAAATTGACTTACACTCTCATTTTCATCTTCACCAGATACAGAATTCATTTTTACAAATGCTACTCTAGCAAATCTTGATTGTGATGATAAATCCCCTGGAAGTCCTATTGCTCCCATTCCTCTACTATACTGTTGTAATTCTAAGTTTTGCGCAAAGGTATTTTTTGGTGATTTGTTAGATAAATTCATATAATTATTTAAAGCAAATAATTGTTTATCAAATGTTGGGTTGTTTGTTAATACTCCTACTGGATTATCATATATTTTAATTCCTTCTTTCACCGCTTCTACTGTTATTGATTCTTCTGAATCTGAAATAATCCAATGTAATTGTGCTAATGGTAATTGAGCACTAAATGAAACATTTAGCAAATTAATTTTTTCAATTAATCTTCTTGCTTCTTTAGTTGTAGTACATTGGCTTAAAATCCATGGAATAAATTCAAATTGTGCAATATTATCTTTATCTTCTTGTGGTTCATTATAATAAGCATTCCCAACAAAATTTAGTCCTGCTATTCCTAATCCTTTTTCATTTATTGCATCATAATATAATGGATAATTATCAGCTACATAAGCCATTCCTATTATGGCATAATGATTTGTTATTGATTCTTTATTTCTAAAATTAAATCGATAATTTCTTGGCGTTATTGTTACTTCTTCATTATAAGAAAACTCATAATCTAATGTTCTTCCAAAATAGAAGTCTTTTGTTTTATATGTTGCTGCTGTACACATATTTTCCTCCTTTTTATTTGCTGTTAATATATTCTATTGCAAAATCGAAATTGTTATCAATTAACAGCCTTAACATTTCTTTTTGTACTTCATTATTTGATCTTAATACAAATTGTGGATCATTTATTTTTTCTACTCTGCCTTTATTATCAAATACAAAATAATTTCTACTAGCTCTATTGCAAAATTGGCATTGTGGAATTGTATTATCAATTGTTAATGGTTTACTTGGATCTTTGTGTCCTTGTTGCAGTGTTGTATTAGATGCTGGGTATAGAAAATTCTTTTCTCCTTCTTTTGAACCACAAGTTGCACATCTATAATCATATATTGATTTAAGTCCATCCCATGAATCTACATTTAGTGATTCAGTTCTTTTTAGTTTTTTATATGATGGATATGGCTCTATAATTGTTTTTAACATATATTCACCTGGTGCTATTTCAAATTTCTTGCATTCACTGTCTTCTCTTGTTCCTGATAAAATATACCATCCTGATTGTTGAGCTAAATGTCTTGCTTGCTGAACATCATTACTTTCAATTCCCATTAATTTTAAGAATTCAGTTAATTCTTGTTTTGATACTTTTTCTCCAAGTTTTGAATATAAATATACAAGCACTAATGAATTAATTGTATATCTTTTTCCTACCAATAGTTTTGGCATTTTTACATTATCTTTTTTTAAGTATTTTTCCCAACTGTTTTCTATTTCATTATAATATTTTTTTAATTCTGTATCATTGATCATTTTTTATTCACCATGATGATTATACCATATTTTCTTTTAAATTTATAGCTTATTTTGATTTTTTGTTCTTTTTGATTGTTAATATGATTTTTTTACTTTTTTCTCGAAATTACAAGTAACGAACTACTAGATCTTACAAATAATTCTTTTTACTGTGGTTCTGGTTATAATATTTGAATTTTGAGGCTTCGGGTTATGAGAATTTAATTGTGATTTTTGAGAAATTTTGTTAACTTGAGTTTTTATTAGTTTTAATAGGGTTAGAGCAAATTGGTGAGATTATGAAAATCGTTAAAAAATGTACTTTTTTGCAATGATTGTCCCCAATTTGTCCCCAAAAATTTTTAATAAAAATGGAGGTTTTAACAATGAATAATTTTAGAGAAGTTAATAATGATATTTTAAAGGAATGGTTAATGTTTAGAGAGGATGATTTAGCATCACTAAAATGTGATGAAGATAGAAAGCATTTTGTTTATTTTGATGAGATTAGTGCAAACATTTTAAGGAATGTTCCTAAGGAGAATAAAAAGTATGTACAAAAACAATTAAGTAAATTGGATGAGAATTTTATGGATTATATTTTTTATTGGAATGAGAAGTATTATAGAAATGGTTTTGTTGATGGAGTGCAGTTGATTGGTGGATGCTTTGGTGAATAATATTATAAAAGGCGAGAAAGTTCTCGCCTTTTATATTGGATTTATTTTATTTTTAATAAGATTAACATCTTTATTATCTTCAATATGTTTTATAGTAGATATGACTTTATTTTGACATTCTGGAGACCAATAGATTTTTAATTTTTCCTTTGCTCTAGTTATTGAAGTATAAAAAATGCTATGCGTAATTAATTCATCAATTTCATTTGTTATTATAATTTTTACAGAATTATACTCTAAGCCTTGTGATTTATGAATAGAAACTGCATATGCAACTGAGAAAGGTACAATTGTTGCCAGATCATAATCATTATCTTCATCAGCGTTTCTATATTTATTAACATAGAATTTTACAATTGATTTATTATTTTCAGATTCTCCTACCAATTCTAAATCTAAAAATTGTATTTCTAATTCATTAATTACTTTATCTATTTCAACTGAGAACCAAAATCTAAACTCATCTTCTTCTATATCTACAATTTTGCCTTTTAAGTTATTATATATTACTGGTGAAAATCTATTAGTATCTCCAAATATAATTGGGTCTCCCACTTTATAAGTACCTAAATCTAAAAATATTGACTTGTTTTTATTCTCATTTTGCAAATAGTAATTTATGCTATTTATTCCATATAATCCATCATAATTTAGACAAAGTATAATTTCATCTTCATCCTGCTTTTTAAATATTTCTTCACTAATTTCTTCTGAAAATTCTTTCTTTACTAACATTTCATCCACTCTATCATCGCCATTTCTAACCAATTCCCACAAATCTAGCAATTCTTGTTTTGTACTTCTCCAGGTAAAATTTAATTCAAATACCGATGCTGGATTTACTAGTTTTTTTGATAGTGTAAACCAGTTTCCAAATGTAATTGATTCAATCTGATAAATATCTCCAGCAAGCAGTATAGCACTAAAATTTGCCTTTTCTAAAATTTGTCTCATATCCGAATTACTAATTGTACTACATTCATCAATAATTAAAATGTCACATTCAGTATTATTATTGGATTCACTAATAAATTTATGTACTGTCATAAAATCAGAGTTTTGATTGTTTACATTACTTTTTAGGTTTTCAACAGCAGAATTTGTATTAGCTAAGCATATTTTTCTTTCATTACTATAAAAATATGTCAAATGTTTAATCAGAGTAGTTTTACCTGTACCAGCAGCCCCATATATTAGAGCAACTGTACTATTTTCATACATATTTAACAATATATTTTCTTTTTCTGGGCAATTAATTAAGTAATTTCCCTGATTTATAAAACTTTGAAATGATGCTTTATAGCCTCTTATTCCATGATTTGTCAAGGAGTTCAACTTATTAATTATATTAATAGTGTCATCTTCATATCCATGAATATATAAATTATTATTTTCTATTACCAAACACCTATTAGGTTTATGTTTATAATAAATTTTATTATTATAAGAATTGACCAATGTAGGAATATCTCCAAATTTTCTAACCTCATCTATACTTGTATATAATTTATTATTTTGCTCTGTATTCTTTTTTATATAACCTGCTAATAATTCATCATTTCTACCTTCTATAGGGACTATATCTATCAAATCATATATTGTTGGATTATGATTTATTAATGATGATGCATATGGCATTTCCTCAAATGGAATGCACCCAAATTGCAAGTATAAATTCGATAGAATAGAACAACTATCTAATGCAAGTTGATCCTTTATAATCCTATTATTGCAATTATATAATAAATATCTTAGTACAACATGTCCTTTACTATTATTTTTTATATAATATCTACAGTTATCAATTAAATCCAATATTCCAGTTGTTGTTGAATTACTTTTTATTTTTTCTTTTATTTTATCATAATATATATCATTTATTGTTGCTAAATCTAATAAACTATATTGTGCTTTTGTTAGTAAGCTCATAACTTCTGTATATTCTTTGTTGTTAGCTTTATATTTTTTATTAATTCCAAAAACCTTATAAAAATTATTTATTTCACATTCTCTTATAGCAACAGACCAGTTGTTTATTATATTTATTGCCATGTCTCTTCCAAGAATATTTACTTTTGCTTTAACAATAGACAACTTTATTGAATAATTTGGCATAATATGCATTCTAGTAAATGCTATAATTTTATCATACTTATTAACCTTATCTTTAGCTGGTGATAAAGTAACTTCATAATATATTTTTCCATTAACAAAAAAAGTTTTTAATTTTTGCACATAATATTTATCCCCATTGAATTGATCAGATGTATTAATTGGAACCTGTTTTATTACATTAGCAACCTTTTTATAATAATCACTAAAAGTACTATCTAAATCAAGTGGAAAATCAGTTATATTATTTAGAATATCTATGCTATAAAATATCTTCATATAATCCTTCAATAATATTAGATATTTATAATATTTAAGCATAAGCCTTTCTGCAGAATCGTTGTTTTCTATATAGTGTGACCTTGATATCTGCAGATAATAATGGAATCTTTCAATAAATTTTATTTTTCCCCTACTTTTTATATAATCTAATGCAATTCTAACGGTTCCATTATCGTAATTAATTGTTTCTGTTTTGCCTGTTAAATATATCTTAACAGCAATATATTCTACAAAGGTTCTTAATGCATTTAATAAGTTTTGAGATAAGAATCCGCGGTCATCATCAGAAAATTTTTTTATATTTCGTTCAATATTTGAATTAGATTCCATTATTCTTTTATCTATACTATTAAAATCATATTTTTCTTCAATTTTTATCATATTAATTAGTCCTTTCTCATATAATGTAAAAAGCAAAATAATTCTGTAATATATAATTACTATTATTTTGCTTTTCTTTAGTTTATTTATTTCCAATATAATATTTAATCATTTCTGTGTATTGATCTTGTGCATTTAAACAAGTATCTATTAAATAACCTTTTTCTTTATTAGTTTGATATCGATTTAATCCCCTATAGTAGAATAATTTATCTTTATCTAAAATAATAAATGGTACTATATTATTTTTCAAGCATTCTTTAAAAGCAATTATTCTACCAACTCTACCATTTCCATCTTGAAATGGATGTATCTTTTCAAATTTAGAATGAAATTCTATTATTTCATTTATTGTTATTTTATTTAATTCCCCATACCATTCTAATAATTTTTTCATATCTTTTTCAACATTTTTCGGTTCCGTAGTTTTAAGTCCTCCTACTTCATTAGGTAATTTTTTATAATCTCCAACTATAAACCAATCTTTCCTACTATCTGACGTTCCCTCTTTTAATATTTTGTGAAATTCCTTTATCATTTTTTCTGTTAATTTTTTATCTGCTATTTCTAACATATAATCAACTAATTTAAAATGATTAGCAGTTTCTAACACATCATCTAAATCTGTTACTGAGTCTTTTTCTGCTAATAATGTGTTAGTTTCATAAATATATCTAGTCTGATCTTCTGTAAGTTTACTTCCCTCAATATGATTAGTATTATATGCAAAAGTTATTTGAGTATTATGATATAAATTACCTTTTAGTTTCATTTTTTTTTGTTCTCTTAATACTTCTAAAATATTTATTCTTGATATATCAAAAGTATCTTCTTTTATCAATTCATCTACTGATACTTCAAATAAGTCAGCTAATCTCTTTAATGATTCTATATTAGGTTCCAAAGTCCCAGCTTCATATTTTGAAATAGTTGCTGCTTTAACATCTAGTATATCAGCAATTTCGCCTTGAGTCATATTTTTGCTTTCTCTATATTTTTTTATTTTTTCTCCTAACATAATAAAAACTCTCCTTTTTGATTATAATAATATTATATCATATTATTTCCAAAAAAGAAAGTTTTTATTTAATTTTATATATTATTTTCTAAAATAGAATTTATTTTTAGCTAATTAATGATTACAATTTTATTCATTTTTATATTCTTCGCTATCTTCCGCAACCATTAATTGATTTTCTTCATTATCCTCATCTTTTTTATATTCAACCTCTTTTTTAGTAAATAGTGATTTGTTTGTAATACTAAAGAATTTATCGAAAAAGTCTATTAATTTATCTATTACAACATTCTTTTTCTTTAACCTAGACCTGTCTTTTGCAAACATATCCATTGGTGGCAATACAGATGATATTCCTGTTCCATCTGTTTCTATACTTCCTTTATCAAAAGATTTCTTAATAAATTTGTATGTTTCTTCTGAATTCAGATTCTCTTCCTTAATTATTTTGTCTAATTCTTCTCTCTTTCTACTATTCATAAAAATCTCAAAATCAGTATATACATCTGAACTCACATTTAGTGAATCTATAAATTCTAGAATTAAATCTTTTTTATTTCTTAAGTCTGGACTTGACATGATTGCTTTGTTAATTGTTACTAGCACCTCTTTATCTTTCATATTGCTATCATGATATTTTTTTACTAAAGCTAAAATATAATCTATATTTACTTCTATTTGCTTTATAAGTTCCATTTCAAAAACTATATCTTCTGTTATGTCTGTTGAATCTACTTTTGATTTTTTTCTAAAATCATCATAAATATCTTGATATACGCTATGGTAATCTTGAGTATCTCGTTCATTTAGCAATTGTTCATCTTTAAATTGATCAAATGAATTTAAAATATTAGTTACTTTTAAAATTGCACCATACAATTTTATAAATTCCTTTTGTTTTTGTTCTCCAATAATTGTTTGACCTATTGGAAATTTTTCTTTTAATTCTTCAACAAGTTCTTTATAACCTTTAAACAACTTTCCTTTGTCATCTTCATAACCATAATAGTAATCTTTATATGGCTTTAATAAAACTATTCCTGAAGCATTACTATCTCCAAATAAAGCTAATGCATCATTTAATTCCTTTTCTAAATTTCTAAATGAAACAATATTACCGTAAGTTTTAACAGAATTTAATATTCTGTTTGTTCTTGAAAATGCTTGTATCAGTCCATGATATTTCAAATTTTTGTCCACCCATAGTGTATTAAGTGTCACAGCATCAAAACCAGTTAAAAACATATTTGCAACTATTAAAATATCAATTTCTTTATTCTTCATTCTTAGTGAAAGATCTTTATAATAATTCTGAAATTTTTCTCCTGTTGTGTCATAACTTGTTCCAAACATTTTATTGTAATCTTTGATTGCTAACTCAAGAAAATCTCTATCACTCTTATTTAGCCCTTCTGTAGTTTCAGAATTTTCATCGTAAACTCCATCTACAACTTCATCATTTGCTCCATAGCTATAAATAAGAGCAATTTTCAAGTTATGGCTTTTATTATTTTTAAATTCACTATAATATTTTTTAGCCATATTTATATTAGCCACAGCAAAAATTGAATTAAATCCTTTTATATTTGATTTACTCTTTATTTGTTTAGCATCTCTATTTTTAGCTACTTCCACAACATTTTCTAATGTATTATATACATATGACTCATCATTTTTAGTTTTAGAAGAAAAATGTTCAATTATATATTTTGTAATTGCTGATATTCTTGTTTTGTTATCATAGGCTTTTTCAATATCAATTTTATATACTTTTTCATCCTTTACATCTTCTTTAATATCAACTCTACCAATATATTCATATCTAAATGGTAATACATTTTTATCACTTATAGCATTTACTATTGTGTATGTATGAAGTCTTTCTCCAAATAATTGACCTGTAGTTTGCATTATTCCTTTTTTTGTTTTGGCATTACCTGTAAATATAGGAGTTCCTGTGAATCCAAATATTATCCATTTTTTAAATTTTTGGGTTATATTTTTATGCATATCTCCAAACTGACTTCTATGGCATTCATCAAATATAAAAATTATTTTTTTATTATATGCTTTTGAGTTGTTATTTTTCTTTATAAAACTATCTAACTTTTGAATTGTTGTAATAATTATTTTAGATTTGCTATCTTCTAGTTGTCCTTCTAATATTTTAGTATTAGCATTTGAATTAGCACATCCTTTTTTGAATCTATCATATTCTTTCATTGTTTGATAATCCAAATCTTTTCTATCTACTACAAATATAACCTTATCTATATATTCAAGCTTACTTGCTATTTGAGCTGTTTTAAAAGAAGTCAATGTTTTTCCTGATCCAGTTGTATGCCATATATAGCCACCACCTTCAATTGTTCCATATTCATTGTAATTATTTGCTATTTCTATTTTATTTATTATTTTTTCTGTTGCTGTAATTTGATATGGTCTCATTACTAATAAATCTTCTTCAGAAGTAAGAATGCAATATTTAGTTATTATATTTAGTAATGTTCTTTTGCTAAAGAAAGTTCTTGCAAAATCTTCCAAATCACAAATCCCATTATTATTTTGATCTGCCCAATATGATGTAAATTCAAATGAATTAGACTTTTTTACAGTTTTTCCATCAAGATGTTTATATCTTGTAGTATTTGAATAATACTTAGTAAATGTCCCATTACTTATAACAAATATTTGAACATAATTATATAATCCAGAATTGTACCAAAATGAATCTCTTTGATATCTCTCTATTTGATTAAAGGCTTGTCTTAATTCAACACCTCTTCTTTTCAGTTCTACATGAACCATAGGGAGTCCATTCACTAAAATCGTAACGTCATATCTATTTTTTCTTTTATCCGTTTCTACTTCATATTGATTAATTACTTGAACGCTATTATTATGAATATTATCTTTATCTATTAAATAAATATTTCTTAATTCTCCATTTTCTAATGTTAATATTTGCTTATAATCTTCTTGAATTTTTTTTGTTTTCTCTATTATTCCATCATTGGGATTAGCAATAATGTTATTAAATAAATCTTCCCACTCTTTATCTGTAAATTTAATTTTATTTAGTTTTTCTAATTTCTCTTTTAGATTTTTTATTAAATCTTTTTCATTATTTATATTTAAATATTCATAAGATTGCTCTTGCAATATTTTAATAAAATTTTTCTCAAGTTCTGCTTCACTTTGATATGATGTTTCTTTTCTTTCTAATGGCTTATATTCTGTTAATACTGTTGAATTATCACTCTCAGATATAATATTTCTTTTATTCTCCATCTATTTTCCCCCATTTAAAATTCTTAACAAATTTATTATATGTATCTATAAATAATTCTTTATCATCATATGTTAATTCTCTATATTCAATATCTGACAATCTACTATGACTATATAAATTAATGATTCTTATAAATTCTTGTTTTTTATCATTTTCAATACAGTCAACCCAATTACCATATCCTAAAAAATTTGCTGTCTTTTCTAATAAGCTTCTAAATAAATTAAAATGATATTTTTGAATATCTTCTTCTTGTATGGCTCGTTCTATTTCTTCTTTGACCATTAGATGATATCCAAATGGACTATCTATTTTCTGATTTTTTAGTTCATATATTTTATTCTTCTTTTTCAATATGAATGGTTTAAAATTATATTCTTTATTTTTCCTATATTGATTATATATAACATTATAAAATAATGCGTGATGAGTTGTTATTAAAAATTTCAATTTATGATTACTATTGTTTTTATATTTATCTATTACTTTTATCAACATCATTGCAATTGAAATAATCTTTGAATCATCTATCGATGAGACTGGATCATCTATAATAACATACTCTAAACTATCAAAAAATTCAGTAAATCTGTCATCTTTTTCCATATTTAATGTATCTATTGCTGTCTCTAAAATTGTGTAGAAAATTGACCATATAAATACGCTTTCTTCTCCTTTAGATATTTTTATTCCTTTATCATAGTCACTATCACCTGAAGCAATGCTAAAAATAATTTCACCTCTATCTAATTCAAAACTTGGTTCAACCTTTGAATTAATAATACTCGTAAAATTTTCTATAATTTGATTTTCAAGACCCTGTTCTTTAATAAATTCTACCAACCAACAGGATGGATTAATTTTGAAAATATAATTATCATTATCCCATGTAAAAAGATCTTCTACGAAAGCATTATAACATAATGTTTTTCCATCATCCATCTCGTCAGTTAATGTTGTAGATAATCTTGTTTTTCCAGTTGCATTAAAAGCATACAAAATAGAAACATTCTTATTTTGATTGTTTGAATTTAAATTGCTTTTTATTTTGTCAGAAACTGCTTCAATTGAATTATATTCATCCATTAAGCAATCACCTCTTTAAAGTTTAATAATTTATTTCGATAATATTCATATTGTTTCCTTCTGAGTTTAATTTCGGCAGGCAATCCTTCTGATATGTCATTTATGAGATTATCAATTTTTTCTAATATATTTACAATTTCATTTTGTTGTTGCTCCGGTAAAACTGGAACCATTATTTTTCTAAATTCAGTTTTATTAAATTTGGGCATAGCACTTTTAGATACAATACTTTTTATAGCTTCTTGTCCATATATGCTTTTTAACCAATAATAATAAAACTTATTGTTCGGTGTTTTTATCATAATCGAATTTGGAGCCAAGCTCATATTTATATCTAATTTTGGACAAAGAAATGTGGTTCCAACACCTGCTCCTACATTATTAATTATAATCTCTCCACCAAATAGCTTTGATTTTTTTAAAAAACCATATGCATGTTTATCAATATAAACAAATTTATCAGGATTAAATCCATTTGAATAATCTACTGTTCTAAGTAATACCGCATAATCTGGTTCGCTTTTATATTGAACATTTTTTGCTATTTCTGCAAAACTACCATTTGCAACATAATCTGTAATAGTGCTAGATATTTCTCCAATTGGAACATATTTAACTGGTTTTTTAAATTTAAAAATCTTTTTACTATAAAATTCGTATTGTTTTTTTCTTGCTTCCAACTCTGCTTCCAACTCTGCTTCCAACTCACCAAATTTATCAAGTATCTCTACTATTTTCTCTTGTATTTCTTTTTTTGGCAAAGGTATTTTAAATTCACTATATTTCTGAATCCATTGTCTTGAATGCTCTTTTGGGATATATTCAATATTTTGCATGCAATAATAAATAAACTTAAATGAATCATTGGTCTTAGGCACAAGAATTTTCATTGCAGATGATTTTACTTTAAAATCAAATTCTACCCAATGATTTGAAGTTGTAAAGTCATCAAATATTATTACTGGTTTTTCTTTAGATGCCTTATAAATACCATCGATTTCATTGGTATATCCCAATATAAAAGTCTGTCCAGCAGTTAGAACTGGTATTGTATAGTTTTTATCATAATTTGTGTTTTTTACAATATACCTTGAAGGTTGAATATAATCCAACAATTCATTTAATTTACGGTATTCAACGCCATCCGAACACATCTTTTTAATTAAATCATTAATTTTACTCATTATCTTCCTCCAATTCTTGGATTATTTTATCAAGTTCAATTCTAATTTTGTTTTCTCTTTTCACTATTTCTTTTATATTTTTATTTACTTCTTTTATATCAATTTTTTCTTCTTCCAAATTATTCTTTATGTATGTATTGACTGATATATTATAATTATTTTTTTCTACTTCTTCATTAGCTACTACTACTACTGGTTCATTTTCTTTGCCTTTTCTATTTTTGATTTTGTCTATAATCCAATTTATATTATCTGGAGATAACTTATTTTTATTGGAGTTTCTTATAAATTTATTTGAAGCATCAATAATTAGTATATCGTTAGTTTTTTTTGATTTTTTTAATACTAATATACATGTTGCTATAGATGTACCAAAAAATAAATCACTTGGCAATTGAATAACAGTATCTACAAAATTGTTATCTACCATATATTTTCTAATTTTTTGTTCTGCTCCACCACGATATAATACTCCTGGAAATTGAACTATTGCAGCTGTTCCTTTTTGACTTAACCATGATAACATATGCATCGTAAATGCAAGATCTGCTTTTGATTCTGGTGCAAGTATTCCTGCTGGTGCAAATCTTTCATCATTTATTAATAACGGGTCTGATTTTCCCGCCCAATGAATAGAATATGGTGGATTAGATACTATTGCATCAAAAGGCTCATCATCCCAATTCATAGGATTTGTTAAAGTGTCTCCTCTAGATATGTCAAAATTATTATAATTAATGTCATGTAAAAACATATTTATTCTAGCTAGGTTATATGTCGTTAAATTAATTTCTTGCCCATAAAAACCATTTTTTATGTTTTCTTTTCCAAGTATTTTTGCGAACTTTAACAATAATCCTCCAGATCCACAGCATGGATCATATACTTTATTTACTTCTTTTTTATCCATTATTACAATTTTAGCAAGCAATTCACCAACTTCTTGTGGTGTAAAAAATTCTCCTCCAGACTTACCAGCATTGGATGCATACATTGTCATTAAATATTCATATGCATCTCCAAAAGCATCAATTGTATTATCTGAGTAATTACCTAATTTCAAATCTCCAATTGCATCTAGCATTTTAATTAATTTCTCATTTTTTTCATCTACTGTATTTCCTAATTTATTTCCTTTAACATCAAAATCATCAAATAAACCTTTAACTGCTTTTTCTGATGCTGTCCCTTTAGCAGATGCTTCTATATTTTCAAAAACTTTATGTATTGTTATATTTAAATCAGGATTTACTTTTGCCTTTTTTCTAACATTACAAAATAACTCACTTGGCAAAATAAAGAATCCCTTATCATTTAAAATATCTTCCCTACCATATTCTGCGTCCTCATTAGAAAGATTTTTGTACTCGAAGTCTTTTTTTCCTAATTTTCTCTGATTAGTATTAACATAGTTTTCTATATTTTTTGATATAAATCTATAAAATAATAGTCCTAATACATATTGTTTAAAATCCCATCCATCAACAGCGCCTCTTAATTCATCCGCCATTTTCCATATTGTTTTATGAAGTTCATCTCTTTCTTTTTCTTTTTTATTATCCATCATCTTATCCCCCTATATCTATCCTTTTCTGCCAGATAAATTTATTTTTATAATTTTTTCTTTTTTTAATAGTTCTCTTATTTTGTCCCAGCTATTTTTATTGCAAAAAATACCTTCATATATATCGGAAGGAATATCGTCTTTTTCTTTTGCTAAGTTATTGAAGAACTTATTTCTTTCTTCCCCTTCTATTTCTAAACTATTTGCAATTTTTATTTGTAAACCCCTGTCTGGTGGTCCGCTTGTACCATTTATCATTTTATTTACATAGGTCGGTGTAACATCAATCATTCTTGCAAATTTGTTCTGGCTTATTTTTTTGCTTTTTAATTTTTTATTCAAAAAAGTTTTAAATTTACTCATTTGTATGACCTTTCATATATTAACTATAAACTAGCAGTTTATAGTTAATATATGAAAATATCTATATTTAGTCAATATTTATTACAAAAATGTAAAATAAAAATAATATTTCTGTAATATTTCTAATTTCTCCAAAAGAAATTATCATATATGTAACCAGCTTTTATATACTTCTCTGTCAATTCCATTTTGTGCTTTTCTAATAATTCTAAATACTTTTGTTTAAATACATTTTTACAAATCCATTTCACTCCTTCTTTTGAAATTACAACTTTATTATTTATTAAAAATTTATATTCACTCAATCCATAGTCGCACATTTTTTTAATTGCTTTTCTAACAGTAATATCTTTTCTATCAAAATACTTACATAATTGTTTTTTATTCATATCTTCATTCCATCAATTTTCATTGTGCTCTAATTTTAAAAATTCTTCATATAATTTAATTCTTGTTTTAAAAAAATCTACATCAGCATCAATTAGTGATTTTTCTTTTTGAAAATATACTCGCTTTAACCATTCATAACCCTCTATTAAAATAAAATATTTTCTACTTCTAATTTTCTCACTTCTCCATCTACATGTTGGATGTTTTTTTACCATAACATCTACAGCTTTTCTTAAATCCATATGAGTTATTTTTTTCCATGTTTAGTTGTTATTCCTAATAAATGTAATCTCTTTAAAATTTTATTATACGATAAGAAAATACTATCTAAAACTTGTTCTGAATCTCTCTTCATTTTTAATCACTTTCTTAATATAAAATTTATTAATGCTAGTTTACAAAGCATTAATAATTAGCAAAATTTATTTTGCTCGAATTTAGGTAGTATTTTTTAGTACCTAATATTCGCCAGCCTGGTGTCTTGACACCCTTTTCACTGTTTAGGGCAAAATGCCCTAATACCCTTTTTGCTCTCCGAGGGATATTTTTATTATAAAAATTAGGACAAATATATACAAAAATTTATACTTTCTTGTCCTAATTTTTTCATCAATTTCTATTTACTTTTTTAAAAGAATCAATTATAATTTTTATATAAAATATTTAAAAAAGTTATCTTTTTAGTTAGTTATTGTTACCGCAATTACTAACTTTTTTCTTTTGAATTCTATGATCTATATCATCAATTTTTACTAAATAGCACATCTCATATAGTCGAGAAATAATTGACTTTGCTGTTTCAATTTCTTCATTAATGCTTAGCCTTTTTACTAAAGAATTTTGATTATAATTTGTTGTTATAATTACTGGTAAACTATTTTCATATCTACTATTTATGATAGTAAATAATTTTTCTAATCCCCATTCACTTGGCTTTTCTTTTCCTAAATCATCTATAATTAATAGATCAACATTTTCATATAATTTGATAATTTCCATCTCAGAAATACTATTATCTATTTCATATGAATTTCGTAATTCTGCTAATAAATTAATTAATGTTCCGTATATTACTGGTATTCCATTTTCTATAAATTTATTTGCAATACTACATGCTAAATGTGTTTTACCCACTCCATTATTCCCAACTAAAATGAGTCCTTTTTTCTCTATGTTATTTACTAATTTTTCACTATAATTTTTTAAATTATTAAATGCTTTCTTATTGCTATTATTAATTTCAAAATTGTCAAATTTATAGCTCAAGTTTCTTTTACTCATCTTACTGTTTTTTATAATTTTTTCAACTTTTCTCGAAAACCCTTGCATTAATTCTAGCTTTTTTTCTTCTTCAATTATTCTTAATTTTTTCAGATCATATTCATTCCAATATTTCTGGGCATCCTTACATTTGCATCTTTCATAGTCTAAAGTTATTATTCTCTTAGTACCATATAGTTCCCATTCTATTGTTCTTCTGTATAATGTATTTTTGCAATATTCACATTCAATGGAATCCCTTTTGTTAATCGAGGGTTTCAAAATTTGATTCATCTATTCTGCTCTCCTTTCTATTTTCTTCTTTTCTTGTCTTTTCTTCTGTAACTTTATTCAAACTTTTTTCAATTAAATTTTCTTCAACTACTTTATTTGATTTTCCAATTTTCTTTAGCTTTTCAGCACTTTGATACTTGCTCCAATTCTTTACGAAGTATGTATCATTTTTATAAATTAGCACTCCTAAATCGATAAATTTTTGTAAAATTCTCGTAAATGTTTTCGAAGATTTTCCAATAATATTGGTAAAATCTTTGATTTTAAATGGTGTATTATCGCTAATATATAGTCCACCATCTCTGTTACATTCTCCAGCAATAGTTAAAATCTGAATCCATATTCTAAAATAGGTGTCCCCTTCCCTTTCTTTTAGTAGGATTTTAATTTTTCTATTTGAAAATATACTTGTATTTACTTTTATCCATCCAACTTGTCCCATATCCTCCCTTCTTTCTAGCAAGATTCTTCAATAGAATCATTTTCTTTTTTGCTTAGATAAATATCTAAGGCTTCTTTTCTGAATAAAACTCTTTTTCCAACTCTAGAGCAAGGAATTTGTTTTCTTTTAACTAATTGCGTAATTAACCAATATGAAATTCCTAAATATTCTGCTGCTTCTTTTGCAGTTAGAGTTGTTCTTTTAATGTTATCTAGTGCCATTTCTTTCACCTCCTAATATTTTTATAATTGTAGTTGACATATATAAATTATTATGGTATTATTTTGTCATACAATTATTATTTTTGTTTTTGATTGTATGGCTCTTTTATATAATATTTTTCTGATATATGTAACCTTACAATTGAAAAAAGTTCAAAAATTTTTAATTTGTAGATATTAGGAGGTAAAGATGTCACTATATAATATTGCTTTCGATACTAATAATAAAACAGAATGTTTAAATCACTTTTCTATTAAGAAAAAGAAAGGATTTATATTCAAATCTGTAAATCGTTGTGAAATAAGACCTATTGGTAGCATTCTTTTAGATTTTCTCAATATAGATATTGAAAACGGTGAAGATATGGTTAACTTTATAGCTAATTACTGTTTAGAGGATTTATTATTCAAATTGGCTAAAAAATCCAAATTAAATATATCTAAATATTATAAAAATGATAACTTTTACATAACAGAACAGGCATTATCAGACTTATTCTTTACCTTACAATCTGAATATGAAGATGACTTTGAATTTTATCAAGATATATTTATTAATCTTATAACAAGTGAAAAAGAAAATATAAGCCCTAAAGAATTCGATAAAATCGAGGCTGATTTTAGAGCAGAATTTCCTGATTTATTTGAAGATGAATCTGCTAATTTTGATTTAATAAACTTAAGTTATAGGATAAATGATTTAACATTAGATTTTACTATGGATGACTTTTACTATTTTCATAAAGAACTTAATCTGCCTAAAAGTATTCCATATTCTTTTAGAACTGATGATTATCTTAATGTGTTATTTATCTCATATAAACAGTTATTGTCTTTAGATAGTAATATTAAGATAAAAAAATGTGCTAATTGTGGTAAATACTTTATTCCAAAAACTATGCATGATACTAAATATTGCGATGAAGTATTTAAAGATAATAAAACATGTAAAGAATTTGGTAGAGAACTAGCCTATAAAGAAAGTTTAGCGCAGAAGCCTATTCTTAAAGCTTATAGAAGTAGATATCAAACTCTTTCAAAGCAAGCATCTGAAAGAGAAAAACATGAAATGTATGAATATTTCAAAAAAGAAGGTCCTACAATTAGGAAAAAATTTATTGATGGAGAAATTACAGCAAAAGAATTTCAAGACTGGATTAATAGTACTAAAGTTAGGAAAAAATAATTTAATATATAAAATCCTTGCCATAGGTATGCTGAAAGGAGGTGAAAAAGTAATGGCAGGGTATCTTGAAAAGAGAGGCAAACGCTCTTGGAGATTAATTGTATCTCATGGTTATGACAGCTATGGTAACAGAATTAGATATACCAAAAGCATTAAAGCAAATAGTAGACGTGAAGCAGACAAAGAACTTGTGAACTTTGTTTATGAGATAGAAAATGGTATTGTTTTACAGAACTCTTCAATGACCTTTAAAGAATTTACAGATTTATGGGCTAAAAATTATGGTGAAAAAGAATTAGCACCTAAAACTTATGAAAGATATAAAGAAATGCTAAAATCACGAATTATCCCCTACTTCGGTCATTATAAGTTATGCAATATTAAACCAACTCACATTATGAGTTTTTACGATTATCTTTCAAAAGATCATCAACTTAAAAGATGTAAAAATCATAATGGAAAGACTGTAATGAAAGGCTTATCCTCTAAAACAATACTAGAGCACCATCGCTTACTACACGCTATGTTACAAAATGCTGTATATTGGCAAATACTACCTTATAATCCAGCAGATAGAGTAAAACCACCTAAGCATGAAAGACCTCAAATTAAATACTATGATGATGTTCAATGTAAACAATTACTAGAGGCATTAGAAAATGAAGAAATCAAATTTCAAACTATTGTTATATTAACATTGTTTACTGGTATGCGTAGAGGCGAAGTATTGGGCTTAGAATGGTCAGATATCGACTTTGAGAATGGATTTGTTAATATTACTAAGTCTAGTCAGTATATTGCAGATAAAGGCATTTTCGTAAAAGATCCAAAGACTCGTAGTTCAATTAGGAAAGTCGGAATACCTGATATTGTAATAAATACGCTTAATAAGTATAAAGCTTGGTATGATCAAGAAAAAGAAAAATGTGGCAACTTATGGGTTAACTCAAATAGACTATTTGTTACTTGGAATGGTAAGCCAATGCATCCTGATACTGTTACAGATTGGTTTCGTTCTTTCATTGAAAAGAACAATCTACCAAAAATTACTTTCCATGGTTTGCGACACACAAATGCTACTTTGCTCGTTTCACAAAATGTGGATGTAGCAGTTATAGCATCAAGATTAGGGCATGCTCAAATAACAACTACCTTAAACTTCTATGTGCATCCAGTTGAGGCTAATAATAAGGAAGCTGGTAATGTTTTAGAGAAAGTGCTCGCATAAAAACTCTTTTCAAAATTTCTCAAAAATTACTTTTTTGATTTTCTAAGTTTAATATAAATTAGTAAGGCTAAAATGTGCTATTTAATGCATAAAAATGTAGGGACTGTCCCCAAATTGTCCCCACTTTTATAAAAATAGATTTTTAGCAAAAAAATTAAAGAGCCACAATCTCTTGCGACTCTAGTTAAATTCTTGGTTGCGGGGACAATACTCGAACTTGTGACCTTTGGGTTATGAGCCCGTAAGTGCTGATATTGTTGAATTTTGTAGATTTGTGTTTTACCTTGTTAGAGTAAGTTATTCGGTGATATTGGTGATTTTTTGTTTGTGTTAAATTGTGTTTAAATTTGGGTGTTTTTGTGGAGAGTGTGACCAATGTGTGACAAAGAAACCGTAGAAAAAAGGAGTATCATACTACTCCTTGCAATAAATACATTTAATTAAATTATATTACTATCATCATATTCATTGTCATGATATATTCTATTATATAAATCTATATCATAATATTTTTTCTCTTTACAATTATAACAATAATAAGTTCCATCATTATCGGATTGTCCTTGTACTAATAACCCTTTTGAATCCCAACAATTAGAACAATATATTATTCCTTTCTTATCATCTTTTAATGTAATAAATGCATCTTTATGTCTTTCTATTTTTGATACTACATCTTCCTTTTGTTTTAATTTAATATTTTCTTCTTGTAGTCTTAATATTTCATTTTGCATTTCTAAGGCTTGTTCACTTAAGTCTAGTAATTTCTTTTGTATTTCTATATTATCTATTTTTTGATATATTTTTCCTAATTCTTTTATTCCACTATATAAACTACTAAAATTCATATTATATCCCTTTCATATTTTTTAATCTATTCCATTCTTCTAATGTTATTAAAACTTCTCTTGGTTTGATTCCTTGATAACCAGATATTATACCTCTTTCTTCCATTTGATCTATTATTTTTCCTGCTCTTGCATATCCTACTTTAAACCTTCTTTGTATAAATGATGTTAAAGCTTGTCCTGTTTCTATTACACTTTCAATTGCATCTACTAGAAATGGATCTTTTTCATCCTCTTCATATTCAATAATGTTCTTTTGGTTCAAATCTATATCATTTTTATTTATCATATCAAATAATTCTGTATTATAATGTAACTCGTTATTAATTTTCATTTCATTCATTATATCTTCTATCTCTTTATCACTAATATATGGAGTTTGAACTCTTTTTATTTTACATTCTCCCACTTTATTAAAAAGAATATCTCCATATATTAATAGTTCTTCTGCACCTGCTACATCTATTATAGTTTTTGAATCTATTTTTGATGGTACTTTAAAAGCTATTCTAGATGGCATATTTGCTTTTATTATTCCAGTGATAACATTTGTAGATGGTCTTTGTGTAGATATAATTATATTTATTCCTGACGCTCTACACATTTAAATTAATCTTTTTATATACATATCAATTTCTTTTTCTGTCTCCATCATTAAATCATAAAAATCTTCTATAATTACTATAATTCTTGGTAATTTTTCTTCAGAAATTTTATTATAGCTATCTATATTATCTACTTTTTTATTCGCAAATAAATCATATCTATTATTCATCTCTTGTATTAAATACGCTAGCATTCCAATGGCTTTCTGTGATTCTGTAATAACAGGAATCAATACATGTGGTAGTGCATTAAACCTTTGGAAATTAGTTTTTCTAGTATCTACTAAAATTAATTTTACTTCTGATGGTTTGAATTTATATATTATATCCACAATAATTGTACTTAAAAAATTGCTTTTACCTGTTCCTGTTGTTCCTGCAACTAATAAATGTGGTAATTGTGTTAAATCTTCGATTACAATATTATCATTAAAATCTTTTCCTATTATTATGGGAATTTTTTGTTTAGCTTCAACAAACTCTTTGTCTTGTATTAAATCACCTAACATTAATACCTTATCTTTATGCTTTATAAAATGTATGCCTAAATAAGCTGTTCCGTTAATTGCAACTTGAAATTCTACATCTATTGCATTAAAAATCATCTTTAAATCATCTTTATAACTTTTTATTGTACTAACTTTAGTTTTACATTTTAAATCAATTACATATGTTATAGCATTAATACTTACATATACCTCTTTACAATCTATATCAATTTTATAATTTTCGAAAAAATTTTCTATCTTTTTCTTTTCAGTTTCAATGTTTATTTTACTTTCTTTATTATTTTTTATTAATATCTCACTATTTGGAAATTTGTAGCTATTATCTTCCATATTACTCTTCCTCACCATTTAAATAATTCCATATTTTCCATATCCAGTATTATAACTTTTTATGATTATCTTTATTATTTCTCTTGTTCTCTCTGCTGTATCTTTTTTATACTTGATTTTATCATCCAAAAATCCATAAAAACATTTCCATTTTATTATGCTTTTTTATATTTTTTATATCCCAAATAACTTCCTCCGCCTAATAAACCTAGTGTTAAGAATCCTCCTAACGGATTTGAATCTTCATTGCTATTTGTTGTAGTATTAGTTATATTGTTTTTGTTAGTTGATGATGTATTTATTATAGCACTATTTTCAGTTTTTGGTGATTCTTTTATATTTATTTTTATCGTACTTGTTTTTCCATTAGCACTAGTTGCAGTTATATCTACTGTTCCATATTTTTTTGCAGTCACTTCTCCTGTTGTATTAACTGTTGCAATACTTTCATCACTTGATTTCCACATAATATTTTTATCAGTTGCATTGTCCGGTGTTATTGTAGTAGTTAATTTTTTACTTTCTCCTTCTTCCATATTTGTTACATTTTCATTTATTTTAATATCTATTACTGCTATTGCAGTTGGTACCGTAGATGTTGTTTTTGTACTTGATGATGAAGAACTTGATGTACTACTTCTACTTGCTGATGAACTAGATGAATATGGACAAATACCATTAGTATGTAAATGAGCTGGATGTCCTCCACAATGATAATGGTAACTTCCTAAACCACTTTTATTGTTATTATCTTTATGTCCTCCACTTGAATCTGTCCTTCCAGAATGTGCATATACATTTACTCCTATTGAAATTATACTTAAAATAATTAACAAAATTGATATTATTTTTTTCTTGTTTTTTCTCATATATATCCCCTTAAATATCATATCAATTTTTTACTGCAAAATTTGTCGAATGTTGTAAGTAAAATATAAATTTCGACAAAAAAAATACAACCTAGGTTTTCTAGATTGTATTTAAGTTTTCTAATATAATATTTGTGAAGCTCATCACACTTTTATTTATTTTTTTAATAGATTAATTAATCTGTCATTTTTATATATTCTGTCTCTTCCTATTTTTTCTGATGTAAGGAATCCCGCTTCTTCTAATTGACTTAAATATGACATTGCCGTTTTTCTTGTAACTCCACATATATTTTCAATATAATTTATTTTTGTATAAACTTCGAAAAATAGTCCTTCTAATAGTTCCTTACTATATATCTTAGGCAATTTTTCTTTCAATTCTTCACTATATTTTTCCATTTCACCTTGAATGTCTTTAATTAATTTCATTGTTTCTTCTGCTGTTTCTTCAATTCCAATTAATATATATATAATCCACTCTTCAAAATTATTTGTTTCTCTTACTTCTTTAAATAATTTGTAATATGTTTGTTTATTGTCGTTAATGTACCTACTTAAATATAGAATTGGACTATCTAATAAATCCTTTAATACTAAATATAAAATATTTAATATTCTTCCTGTTCTTCCGTTGCCATCATAAAATGGATGAATTGATTCAAATTGATAATGGATAATCGCAAGTTTTATTAGAGGATCTATCATATCATCAGTATTTATATATTCTTCTAAATTCTTCAAATATTCTCTAACTTCTTTTTCTGTTTCTGGTGGAGTATATACAATTTCTCCAGTTTTGGAATTCTTTAAAACTGTTCCTGGAATTTTTCTGATTCCTGCATTGTTGTGTTCTATTATTGATTGAATCTCTACCAAAATATTAGTAGTTATCATTTCTTTTTCTTTTACTAAACTATAGCCTCTCCATATAGCGCTTCTGTAATCTACTACTTCTTTAGCACTTTCATTCTTATAATTACTTTGAGTCATTGCTTTATATATTTCATCATGTGTAGTAACTATATTTTCTATTTCACTACTGTCTTTTGCTTCATTTATTGTTATAGCATTTATTAATATATGTTGATTTGGTATTGTTCTTGCATATCCTTTTAATTCTGCAAGTGCTCTATTAGTTCTTGCTAATTGTTCTAATATTCTTACTGTTCTGAAATTATCTTCTGGTGGCAACATTTTTAATTCATGTTTCATTTTTCATACCTCCATATGTGTATTATAATATAAAATTTACACATATGCAATAAATATGTGTAAAAAATTTAAAAAATTACGCACATTTTAAAAACATGTGTAATTTTTTTAGTGGTGTTTTTTCTCTTTTAATATTTTCTTTTCAATTTTTATAATCATAAAAATATATACAATAATAATTATTATATATTTTTTATTATAAGAATACCACTAAAATGTCGTATAGCTACCTATATGGTTATATTTTACAGTAAGTGGGCTTTTCTATTTTATTAGTGATTTATCAAAAATATATGTATCATATCCATTATATACACCTTTTTGTACTACCCCTGTTGATTCAACTTCTTCATAAAACTTATTTCTGCCTTTGTGTATATAACCAGAGTCTTTGCAATAATTGATATAATCTGCAAATACTTCATTTCTTTTTTTAACTCTTCCGCTTCTTAATAAACTTCTCATTCTATCTTTATCATATAAATACGCTATTACTGTATTACTATCCATTTTATATGATTCTATAATGTTTTGACTTTCCTCTACATTAGAGAATTTATTTTTTCTTACTGCTTTTATATATTCTTTTAATGATATTGCTGCCAAATATTCTAATGCTTGTTGCGTTACCAATTCATTAAAGTTGAAATTACTTTTTTCTGTTTCTGTAAATACAGCCTCAAATGGAATTATAAAAAGTCTTCTGAAATATCCATTACTAGTATCTGCGACTTTTGGCAGTTCATTTGCTGTAAAAATGTATTTAGCATATGGCTTTATTGTATATCTATCTTTAAACTTTTCTTCAACAGTTATAATATCTCCAGTAACAATTTGCTTGAAAACACTACTATCTTTTAAAAATTCTTTTGTCATTTCAGATACTATATTAACCAATTTTCCCTTTATTTCAGAAACACTAAATCTATTACTAACAAAATCTTGCAATGTTACATGACTTATATTTTCTCTTCCAATTAATCTTTCAATAATTTCTAAGAGAGTAGACTTTCCATTTCCTGCGGTTTTACCATATAATACAAATGCTTTTTGCATCTTTACACTACTAGTCATAGAATATCCTATCATCTCCAGTATTGCATTCTTTCTTTCGTTATTGCCACAAGTTATTCTATCTAAAAAATTATCTACTGCACTAATTTTTATTGGATCAATATTTAAATTTAAATTTATATTTATTTGATTCACTGTAAAATATTGGGGTGAATGCTGTATTATCTGATTTGTTCTTAAATCAAATAATCCGTTTTTAAAATTAATAAAATTGTCATATTGTAGTTCTGCCTCTGGAGCAATTGTTAATAAATATGATATAACTTCTTTTTGCATTCTAATTGTTGATTTAGGATATATTTCTATAATTTTTCTATGGATGCTCTTTTCATTCTTTTTATATACTCCATTTTCATATATGTATAGTGTATTTTCATACACTCGGATTTCATTTTCCTCTAATAGTTGATTAGCAATAACATTATGAGACATCTTTTCTGGTTCACTTATGTCTTGGTATTCTATTTGTTCAATTTCTAATTCCTTTTTTGAAATTTTATAATAGTTGTCAGAAGTGTATAGAATTTCTTGCCCTCCAAAAAACATATCTGATAAATTCTGTTTTGATGTATCTGGATAATAGTCTTCAAAAATTTCTAATAATTTTTGTGGTATCTGAGATGCTAGTAAATATTCCGTAATTGGTTCTTCAAATACATATGCTAATCTAAATTTTGTTTGTTTTTCAGAATTGCTAAAAGTTGTGTATATAAATGTCGATTCAAAGTTTATACTTTTGCAATAATTCAAAATTTTTTCAATTGTTATGTGTTTTGGGTTATCACTATATAACTTTTCCCCTTTATATGTGTTATCAAAATCAACTAAAAATATTTGTTGTTTTTTCCAATTTTCTTGTGCATTTCCTTTTATTCCACTTGGTATTATTGTCATGCCATTTATTATATTATTTTCTATTTCTTCTAATCTATATTCCTGCATTCTTAGTTTTGAAATTCTATTTTTTATATATCCTATTTGCTCCTTTGCTGGTTTTGAATTATATTTTTGTGAGTCAAACATGCAAATTATATTATTAGATTTATTTCCTTTTTCAAAACATAATTCACTAAACTTTTTCTTACTTTTCTTCTCTTTTACATTTTTTATATTCTCTGGAATTGTTATATTTAGTCCCAAGTCTTCTACTATTATTTTTGCTGCTTCATGTGGATATTGACACCCTTTTAATTGTTTTACAAATTGAATCATATCTCCACAATGTTCTTTATCTCCAAAGTCTATAAAACCTTTATCATTAACTGCAAAAGATGGATTTTTATCTTTTCTAAAAGGTGAGGAATATAATAAATAGTTTGCAGATTTTCTAACTGGTTGTCCTAAATAATGAATTGCTACCTCTTTGTTTGTTACACTATTTTTTATTTGCTCATAAATATTCAATTTTCTTACCTCTTTTCGTTAAATCATTGAATATTTTAGGCTAATCGTATATAATATATTTAGAGATTGTTTATATAGGTTAGCCTTTATATTCAATTATATTGTTCTTTCAAGTACCAATTGAAAGGACAATTTTTTATTTTATACAATGTGAAAATTCCTTCTTTCATTTAAAATACTATTTTCTTCTTGAGATTTTATAAAATCATCTACTGATTTTTTAGTGAAAAATATTCTTCTACCAATTCTTACAAATTTTATTTTTCTTTCTCTAATTAATTTTGAAAGAGACCACTCTGTAAACATTGGTTTATATTTTTCTATGACCTGTTGTTTTGTTAAGAATTCTTCTTCATCCATTTTATTTTGTATTCACCTCCTGTTTCTTTAACCAAATTAAAAATTCTTTTTTAGGTATTAATTTTCTATTCCCTATTTTTAATAATGGAATTTGTCCAGAATTTATTAAGTTATATACTCCTGCTTTTGAAATTCTCATTTTTTCTTGAATTTCTTTAACAGTTAATAACTCTGGAATATCTGTTTTTTCTTGCATAATCTCACCTCCTTGGAATTATTTGAAGCAATTGACAGATTATTCTTGACTTTTAATATGTCTATATGTTACAATAGATTCAAATTTAAGTTAAGACATTTTTGAAATTTATTTTAAAATGTCTAAAAAGGAGATAGTTATGAAACAAGACTCTAAGCAAATTTATCTATATATAAATAATGATACATGTTATCTTATAGATATTGAAAGAAAGGCTGTTACTAAAGAATTTAATTTAGGTAATTTTGTAATTGAATTATTTGAAGAAACTAATGCAACTGAAAAACATTTAATTGAATTTTTGTTAAATAATCATGCAGATTCATTATATAAAGCTTTAGGTAATGAATTGTCAAAAATGGGATCATTCGAATGTAGAATTTTTAGTGGAATTAAAATAGAAAATGATTTACAAATGCCATTAGAAATTTATACTTTTAAATCTTATCATGATTTTATTTTATTCATTTTATATAGGGCCGCTGCTTTAAATATTCAATTTAATAAATGTAAAAATTGTGGCAAATATTTTGTTCCTACAACTAAGAGTAATGAAATATATTGCACTCGTGTTTTTAGAAATGGTAAGACTTGTAGAGATATCGGTTATGAACTCTCTGTACAATCTGATGAAATAACAAAGTTATATAGAAATGCATATAAAACTCAAAATGCCAAGAAACAAAGAAATAAAAATATTGCTAATGTAGATAAACTATTTTCTAATTGGGCTTCTGAAGCTAAGAAAATGTATAAACTTTGTAAAGATAATAAAATCAAATTTGATGAACTTTCAAAATGGCTAAAAGACAATCAAGATTGGATTAATAAGTAGGAGGTAATATATTTGGCAGGAAACATTCTATATATGGGAAATGAAAAATATAGACTTCGTGTTAGTAATGGTTTCGATTCAAATGGTAAAAGAAAATATTTTAATAAAACTGTTACTTGTTCATCTAAAAGAGAAGCCGAAAAAGAACTTGCAAAATTTATCACTTCAATTGAAGGCGGTTGCACATATTCTGCGAAAAAAGTGACATTAAATGATTTTAGTAAGCAATGGTTAGAAACATATGTAAAACCTAATCTTTCGCCTACAACTTACCAAAGTTATAACGAAAAATTAAATAAACATATTTTGCCATATTTAGGTAATAAGCGACTTGATAAAATAAAACTTTTGGATTTGGATAATCTGTATGATTTTTTGCTAACTAAACCAACTAATAGAAAAGACAAAAATGGTAATTATAAAACTTTATCTCCAGCTAGTGTACATCGCGCTCATGAAATATTATCTAGCATTTTCAGTAATGCTCTCAGGTGGGACATGGTTTCATATAATCCATGTACTAAAGTTGTTCAACCTAAATTTAAACGTACTAAAATGACATGTTATGATGAAGAAACATCTAAAAGATTAATAAATGTCCTACTTAAAAAGGCTCCTATAAAATATAAATGTTTTGTTATTCTTGCTATATTAACTGGTTTTAGACGTGGTGAATTAGTTGGTTTGCATTGGGATGATATTGATTTTAAAAATCATAAAATAAGTATTAAAAGAAGTGCCTATTATTTAAGTGGTCAACCTACTTCTGAGAAGAGTCCTAAAACGGATTTAAGTACTCGTACAATAGCAGTACCTAGTATTTGCTTTGATTTGCTTAAACAATGGAGATGTGAGCAAAGTAAGATGAGACTTGCTCTGGGTAAATCTTGGAAAAGTGCTAAAAATGTTTTTACTACTGCTGATGGTAGAATTATGAATCCTGCAACTGGTCCTAAATGGTTTAGTTCTTTCTTAACTAGGAATGGTTTTCCTCATATTCGTTTTCATGATTTGAGACATACTTTTGCTACTTTGCTTATTTCTGGTAATGTTGATGTTAAGACTGTTTCTCATAAATTAGGTCATGCTAGTACTGATACTACTTTGAAGTTTTATGTTCATGATTTGGAGTCTACTGATAGGGCTAGTGCAGAGTTGTTGGAGAATATGTTGGTTAGTAATGTTTCTATGAAGTAGAAAAGAGCCTTGGGCTCTTTTTCAATTTATATTTTCTATTGCCTTTCTTAATGTTTTTATAACTAACTCTGCACAATGTTCTTTTTCTTTTGGCAAACCATTTAATTTATTAATTATTTCATTTGCAGTTAAGGTTTTAGCTTTTTCTATTTCCATTTTTTTAATCATTTCTGTTACCACACAACATGATGCTATAACTGGAGGACATCCTTTAGCTTCAAATTTTGCATCTTCTATGATATTTTTTTGTTCACCTGCTTTTATATATTTTTTTATTATATCACTGCAAATTTCATTTTCTATTATTCCTATTGCATCAGCATTTTCAATTGTCCCTAAATTTGTTGGATTTTCAAAATATTTTTTTACTATTTCACTATACATTTTTATCTACCTCTTATTGCCATTCTATAACATTTTTTTATATATAGCAATATAGAGTAGCTTTTTTGCTACTCTATATAAACATTTTCTGTAATAATCCTCTCTTTAATTTCTTTAATTTAATCCACTTTTCTTCTTCTAATTTTATTTTATCACTTAAATTGTTAAGAATTTTTGATATTTCTTCTTGTTCATTTTTATTTGGTAATTCTATCGGTATATTTAACATTGATTCGTATGATAAACACATTCTTACGCTTCCTTCAAGCCTTTTATTCATTTCATATGTAAATTTAGATGATTCAAAAAAATATTCTAAATATTCTGGTAGTATTTCTTCATTACATTTA
The DNA here is from genome assembly GCA_934167755.1 of uncultured Clostridia bacterium. Lineage (GTDB taxonomy): Bacteria > Bacillota > Clostridia > TANB77 > CAG-508 > CAG-269. The sequence continues at coordinate 205,293 of CAKPLT010000001.1, read as the reverse complement.
AAACATATATACATAGGACTTATTATGCCCTTTGTATCTTTTTTCATTCTTGCAATAGATCCCACATTTATACGTGCCGGGTTATATGCAAAATCATCTTTTTCTACCACTTTATAATTTTTAGTATCTTCACTTGCTACGATTCTATCTTTAAACTGTTCTGTTTGTAATATAAAACCATCTTTGTTGCTAACGCTATATACATTATAATTTTCATCATTAGTATTTCTTATAGATTTTTGTATAAGAATCTTTTCCATTTTTATTTTATTATTATAATTTTTCTGATACATTTTTTGAATTAGTCCTTTTTTTAACCTTAATATACTAAAAAGACACTCGTTGTATAATGTATATGGAGGTGAAAAAGATGCTATTTAAAGCAAAAAACAAAATATTATATGAATATTGGATTTGGGATTGGCTATCATATAAAAAAGATTATATTAAAGAATCCACATATGCAAATTATTCTAATATTATTTCTAACCATATAGTACCAGATTTAGGAAAATATTATCTTAATGAATTAAATAATAAGATAATTCAAAAATTTTTATTAGAAAAATATAAAAATGGTAGATTGGATAATTCAGGAGGACTATCAAGCAAAACAATTAGGGATATAATTGCTATAATAAAAAGCAGTCTAAAAGCTGCAACTAAGGAAGGATTAATTGAAAGTGTAAGCCTTGATTTTATTTATCCGAAAACTAATATAAAAGATAAGATATATACTCTCTCAAAGCAAAATCAAGATAAATTAACAAATTACATTTTAAAGAATCAGTCTATTAAAAGTTTAGGAATTTTGTTGACTTTATATTCTGGAATTAGAATAGGCGAACTATGTGCATTACAATGGAAGGATATTGATTTTAAAAACAATATTTTACATATAAATAAAACCCTTCAAAGGGTATATATTAAAGATACACACATTAATGCTTCAAAAGTTATAATAACAAATCCAAAAACTCACAATGCCGAAAGAGAAATACCACTTAATAAAGAATTTGCATACGAATTAAAGAAATATAAAACCAATTCAAATGATTATATATTATCTTGTAACAACAAATGGATAGAGCCAAGAACATATAGGAGATATTTTGAAAGAATTTCAAAAAAAGCCCAAATAGATAAAATTAATTTTCATGGCCTTAGGCACACTTTTGCAACTAATTGTATCAAATTAGGTGTAGATTATAAGACGGTTAGTGAATTATTAGGACATGCTACTGTAAATATTACTTTAAATTTATATGTGCATCCTCAAATGTCTCAAAAAAAGAAATGTATAAATTTAATTTGTAAAAATTTTCAAGAAAAAATTCTAAAATAATTCCAATTTTAAATTTTTTATGATATACTTTTCTTGACCTTTAAGGTTAAACTAAAGGACAGAATGAAGGTGAAAAATTGCTAGTACCAAAGCTAAGATTTAAAGAATTTAAAGATGAATATAATACATATAAATTAAATGATATAGTAGATTTCTATAAAGGAAACACATTATCTAAATCTGATATTAAAGAAAACGGAAAGTTTCCTTGTATTCTATATGGAGAGTTGTATACACAGTATGATGAAATAACAGATAAAGTTATAAGTTATACTGATAGAAGTGATAAAAATCTTTTTCATAGCAAAATAAACGACGTTTTAATTCCATGTAGTGGCGAAACTGCATTAGATATTTCTACATCAACTTGTATATTGCAAGATCATGTAATTCTTGGTGGAGATTTAAATGTATTGAGACCAAAATTTCAAAATGGAAAATATTTAAGCTATTTATTATCTAACAAAAAAAGGATTGTTATTGCCAGATATGCTCAAGGAGATTCTATTGTTCATTTATATGGTGAAAAAATAAAAAATATAAATATTGATTTGCCCACAATTGAAGAACAAGAAAAAGTATCTAAATTATTAGAATTTTTAAGCAAAAAAATAGAACTACAACAGAGAAAAATAGAAGCCCTTAAGATATATAAAAAAAACAGGGGTATGTCAAAAATTATTTCAATCTATAAAAGATGATAAAACTACATTTAAAATGCAAATTAGTAAATTTTTGAAAGAAAGAAAGATCTATTCTGAAAAAGGATTAGAATATCCTCATGTAACTTTATCAAAAGATGGGATTTTGGATAAATCCGATAGATACAATAGAGATTTTCTAGTTATGTCCAATAATAAAGAATATAAAATTACTCTTCTTAATGACTTATGTTATAATCCTGCCAATTTAAAATTTGGTGTTATTTGTATTAACGAATATGGAAGTGCTATTTTTTCCCCAATATATGTTACTTTAGAAATTAATCCTAATATCATGGATGTATCTTTTTGTAAATATTATTTTACTAGAATTGATTTTATTAATAAAGTTAGAAAATATGAACAAGGAACTGTTTATGAAAGAATGTCTGTAAATGTAGAAGATTTTTTAAAACATACTGATGTTTTTCCATGTTTAGAGAATCAAAGAAAAATTGCAAAAATTTTGTCAAATTTGGATAGAAAAATAAATTTGCAAAAAAATACTTTAAATAACTTAAATATTTTAAAAAAATCTCTACTACAGCAAATGTTTATCTAAAAAGGATTACACTTCAAAATGTAATCCTTTTTCTATTTTAATTCTTTTAATCCCAACTCTCTTAAATACTTATTAAGTTCTTCAGTTACTTTTTTGTCTTCTTCATCTATTTTTTCTAATTCTACTTGAACAGCATCTAAATCTATTTCTTCTTCCTCTTCAAATGTATCTACATAGCGTGGTATATTTAAATTGTAATCATTTTCTTTTATTTCATCCATAGTAGCTAAGTGACAATATTTTTCTATTTCTTTTCTATTTTTATATGTATTTATAATTTTGTCTACATCTTCATCTCTTAATCTATTCTGATTTTTTCCAGGTTCAAAGTCCTTTGAGGCATCAATAAATAATACATTATCACTTGTTCTGCACTTTTTAAATACTAATATACAAGTAGGAATAGAAGTTCCGTAGAATATATTAGCTGGTAATCCTATTACTGCATCCAAATAATTTTTATCTTTTATTAAATATTTTCTTATTGTCCCTTCACTTGCTCCTCTAAATAATACACCATGTGGTAATACTACTGCTATTGTTCCATTATCATCTAATAGATAAATCATATGTTGAATAAATGCATAATCTGCTTTTGATTTTGGTGCCAATCTACCATAATTGCTGAATCTCTCATCATTTAAAAATTTTTGGTCTGCTGACCATTGAGCAGAGTATGGTGGATTTGCAACTATCGCTTGAAATCTCATTTTCATATGTTCTTCACAAGGATCTTCTAAAGTATCTCCATTATATATGTCAAATCTATTAAAAGGAACTCTATGAAGTAACATATTCATTCTAGCCAAGTTGTATGTCGTACTAACCTTTTCTTGTCCATAAAACGCACTTACTTTTACATCTTTTTGTCTTGCTACTCTTAACAATAATGAACCAGAACCACAAGTTGGATCATATACATTCTTTAAGTCTTTAATATCCATTGTTACTATTTTAGCAAGTATGTTTGAAACTTGTTGTGGTGTATAGTATTCTCCTGCTTTTTTACCTGCACTTGCTGCAAATTGTCCTATTAGATATTCATATGCATCTCCTAAAACATCAATTTCTGTATCTTCAAATGCAAAATCTATATCATTTATCTTTTGCATAATTGTTCCTATTAACTTACTTCTTTCTTTTTCACCTCTACCTAATTTTGAAGAACTTAAGTCCATATCTTCAAACAAATTTTCAAAATCATGTTGACTAGCATTTCCAAGTGTTGATTCTGAAACTTTATTAATTGCTTTATGTAATATTGATATATCAAAATCACCTGTTTCTACTAATTTTATCAAATTAGAAAATAAATATTCTGGCTCAATAACATATCCTACATCACTATCTTTTGTTAGATCTTCAATTATTGCTTCCCTATATTCTTCTTTTTTCCATGCTTGTTCATATGTTAGTTTATCTTTATTTAAAAGTTTTTCTTCTATGTAACTTACTAATCTTTCTGATAAAAATCTATAAAATATTAATCCTAATATATAATTTTTAAATTCAGAAGCATCCATTGTTCCTCTTAAATCATTTGCCATACTCCATAATTTAGAGTGTAATTCTGATTGTTGCTTATTTTGTTTTTCTGCTACATTCATTTTTTTCTCCTTCTATTTGAATCTATTTATTAAATTTACTATAAATTCTTTAATTGACTTTGTTATATTAACTTTTTCTATCAAAGGCTTATCTATTTTTTCTTTTATTTTACCTGTATCTAAGATTCCAGAATATTCATATTCCCCTATGATATCATTTAATAGATTTATATCAATATCATATTTCTTGGCAATATCTTCAATTTCTTTGTGTCGGCGTTCATCCATAAAGTTATAATAATTTTCTTCAACTGAATCATTTTCATTAAGAGTTGGAATAATTTTATTTAAGAATTCTCTAATCAAATCAGATTTTAGCCTTAAGTCCTTATTATCTGCATTTTCCAATTTATTTAAAATGTCCTTAATATCTTTATCTGTCTGCTCTTTATCAGTTAAATCGATTGATCTCATTAAATTTAAAATATAGTCTACATTTATTTTATCTGTGTACATTAATTCTAATTCAAAATCAATATCATTTAATATACTAACCTTATTTTGTGATTCTTTACCTGTAGCTAAATCTAAATACTTACTCTTATAATCTAAATATTCCTGATGTGAAATATAAACTTCTTCTTCTGTAAATTTAAATTCTCTAAATATTCTAAGTTTTATTAATATTTTAGTTAACTCTCTAAATATAACAATAAATTTTTTCTTTTCTTCTTCTGATTGTATTGCATCGACAAATTCTACTGTCGGAGCAGTTTCTTTTAATTTTTTTGCTATTTCAATAAATTTTTCTTTATAATATTCATATGGTTTTAATAAAACTTCATCTGGATCACTTGTATCAGAAAAAATCCTTATAGCATTATCTACAGCTTTTTTCGTTGTTCTAAAACTTACTATATTTCCTTGCGTTTTTGTTGCTTTTTCTACTCTATTTGTTCTTGAAAAAGCTTGTATTAAATCATGATATTTTAAAGCTTTATCCACATACAATGTATTTAATTTTTTGCTATCAAATCCAGTTAAAAACATATTTACTACAATTAAAATATCTATTTCTGCATTCTTTACTCTTTTAGAAACATCTTTAAAATATCCATCGAATGCATTTACTGAATAGTTGGTATCAAACATTTTATTGTAATCATTTATAATTCTTTCTAAACTTTGACATGAAAGTTCATCTTTTCCTTCATAATCTTCATTTGGTCCATATGTAAATATTGCTGCTATTTTCAAATCTGTTTTTTTAGTTTTAAAACAATCATAATATTTTACTAATTGTGGTATACTAGCAGTTGCAAATATAGCAGTATATGTCATATCATTAGTTTTTAATGGATGCATTGTAAGTATTCCTTCAGTAATGTTGTTTATTCTTTCATCAGCCATATAAGCTTCTTCAGTGTTTATACCTTCAACTTCAACATAATCTATATTATCTAAATTAGCATCTATTGTTTTATAATAATCAACTGAAAATCCTAATACATTTCCATCATTTATTGCATCTTTTAATAAATATTTGTGTAAACATTTTTCAAATATATCTGCTGTTGTTCTCCCATCTTGACTTTTATTTTCCGGAAATCTTGGTGTACCTGTAAATCCAAAATATTGAGCTCTATTAAAATGCATTTTTATAGCTTTATGCATATCACCAAATTGGCTTCTATGACATTCATCTATAATAAACACAACCTTTTCATCTCTGTATTTTTCCATTAATTCTGAATATCTTGGACTATTTATAGCATTAGCCATTTTTTGAATAGTAGTTATGATTAATGGCTTTGTTGAATCTTGTATATTTTTAACTAATTTATATGTACTATTTGTAAAGTCTACTGAACCTGGCTCAAATTTATTGAATTCATCGAATGTCTGCGTATCTAAATCTTTTCTATCTACTAAGAAAAAGACTTGTTTAATATCTGGTTCATTTGCTAAAATTTGACTTGCTTTGAAGGATGTTAATGTTTTTCCTGAACCTGTAGTATGCCATATATATCCATTATTACTAGTTTCTTTAGCCTGATTTACTAGTGCTTCTACTGCATATACTTGATATGGTCTCATTACCATTAATTGTTTGTCTGTTTCATTAATAACCATATATCTAGCAATCATTTTAGATACAAAACATTTTTCTAAGAAATACATTGAAAATTCACTTAGATTACTAATTCTGTTGTTTTCTTCATCTGTCCAAAAGAATGTATATCCAAAGTTTATTTCTCCATCTGTATTTGCAAAGTATTTTGTATTTACTCCATTACTTACAACATAAATCTGAATAAATTTATATAATTCTTTATATGAAGTCCTTCTATATCTTTCAATTTGATTTACTGCTTCTTTTAATGTTTTTCCACGTGCTTTTAATTCTATTTGAATTAGTGGTAATCCGTTAATAAAAAGTGTTACATCATATCTTGTTTCTCTTTCTCCTGTAATACTGGTTATTTGGTTGGAAACTTGGTATATGTTTTTACACCATTGTCTGGTATTAAATAATTCTATATATATTTTTTCTCCATTATCTCTTTCTAAACATTGTTTTTCTCTTAAAATTTTGCTACTGGCATAAACACCTTTTCCAGTAATCATTGTATATAGTCTATCAAATTCTCTATCTGATAGTTCTTTTCCTTTTAATTCATCTATATTATGCTTGTTTACTTGTTTTCTAAAATTTTCTTTTACATCATCTAGATTTTTTAGATTAATCCTAGTATAACCTAATAATTCTAAGTGTTTTATTAATTTTTCTTCAAGCATTGCCTCGCTTTCATATTCTTTAGACATATATTAGCCCCCAAACTTATATACTTTCTCAATATATTTATATCACAAAGTAATAAAAATAACAATATAATGTGTCTGATTTTGGTATATTTTGTAAATACTTTTTACTATATTTAATTTTAAATATTACTTGATATTTAATCATTTTTAAGTTTAAATACACAACCAACTGGAGGTGAAGATATGAACAATAAAACAATTAAATCTCTATACAATGGAGATTACACTTGTATTGAGAAACCAATACTTGAAAATTCCAAATATTCTAAAACACTATCAAAATGTACATTACTTCAAGAAGAACTGACACATTTGGTTGATAAAGAAACTTTTTCTCTAATTGATAATGTATTAGATTGTATGAATGAATTATCTGATATTGAATCTGAAGAGGCCTTTATTGAAGGTTTTGCATTAGCTGTATCGTTACTATTAGAAGCTCTTTCGAAGAAATAATTACCCCCTCCCCTTCCTATTTCCCGAAAGTTTTTACATGACTCCCCTCGCCGTTCCCCCTTTTTATCTCGTAGAGATTAAAGGCGGGGGTGTTTTTATATTTTCCGGTATATGTTTTTTATTTATATTTCAATATTTTTCTTAAATTTATACCGATTATCACATAAAAAAAATAGTAACTACTTAAGTAATTACTATTTCTATAATTATATTATTATCCCATTTGTATGGTCAATCTCATGTTGTATTATCTCGGCAACAAATTCTGTATATTTTCCATGTTGTTTATTAAAATTTATATCCAAATAATCAACCTCAATTTCTTTATATCTTTTACATTTTCTTTCTCCAATTAAAGACAAACAACCTTCTTCTGTTTCATACTCTCCGCTTCTATTCGTAATAACAGGATTTATCATTACAAAATCATACAATCCACCTGATACACAAATTATTGCTTTGTTGTATCCTATCATATTTGCGGCAAGTCCTACACATCTATCCCTATTAGCCTTTAATGTATCTAGTAAGTCATTTGCTATATATTTATCTTTCTCTGTTGCTTTTTCGGCTTTTTGTGATAAAAACATTACATCTTTTACTATTTCTTTTACCATACTAATCTCCTTAAATTATAATAATTCTAAATTTTCTTTGCTATTACATTAAATATATGCCAATGTTTCATTTTCCCTAAACCGGTAAAATCATCTTTTTCTACTTCATTAAACTCTATAATTTCAAAATTTTCAAATAATTCTATTACCTGTTCTTTTGTTAAGAACATCATTTCTTCTTTTGTATTTTTCCATTCATCGTTATCTCCAAAGAAATTACCAACAAAATATCCATCTTTTAAAATACTATCATCTATTTTATTCCATAATTTTTTAAAATCATTTTTATTGCAGAATGGAAGACTAAAATTAGCAACTACCAAATTATTATTTTCTAATTCAATCTCCTCAAATTTTCGCTTTAAAAATTTAAACTGTTTTAATTCTTTTGCTTCTAATTTTGCTACAATTCTTGATTCAACATTTTCTTTATCTATTGCCATTACATTCCATCCATTTTTTATTAAACATACCGTATCTCTTCCTGCTCCACATCCAAGTTCAATTGCATTTCCTGGTTTGATTTTCAATTCAATAAATTTTTTTATAGTATAATTAGGTTTTGCATCTGTTGTATTTTTATAATATCTTTCTATATTTTTCATATATCATACTCCCACAAACTCAATTTTCCTTTTGCCTCTAACGGTTCATCAAATACTTCTACATTCTCCAGCTGCCATGCATATTTTTCTACAAAAGTACTTTTAGCATAGACATCTTTATTTTCTTTTAAGCACATTTCTTTAAAATTATCATCACATTTTATGCAATCTACTAATGTTACTTTTCCTAATATTTTTCCAGTTGGCATATCTTTTGTAATATATTTTGCTAATCTTTTCATTGCTTCTTTATCTATTCCTTTTCCTGCATGTATTAATAAATCTCCTCTATATTTAGTTTTCCAACTTCTAAATTCAAATCTTTTATCTCCTTGCATTATTAATGTTGCCCAAGGTTGTTTTATTGTTAATACTTTCATATTTCACCTGTTTTATTTCAAATCATTATTTATTTTATGTATTGGAAATTTATTTTCTTTTAAAACTTCTTTTACATCTCTTGGCAATAGTGGATACTCATCAATTTTATTTATCTCTATCCATTCATATTGCAAATAATCTTTTCCTTCAATATTTTTCATTGTATATTCTATTTTTTTATCATCTTCATTTGTAAATTCTATTTTATGTACAAACATTATTTCATGGTATTTTGAACCTTTCATCTCAAAAAAGTTTTCTATTGTTGATATATATCCTGTTATTTCTATGTTTTTTCCTAATTCTTCTTTAATTTCTCTTTTAATTGTATCAGCTGAATTTTCTCCTATTTCTACTCTTCCTCCAATTAATGCATAGTGGTCAGAATTAATATTTCTATGAACCAAAATTTTGCCATTATGTATCATTACTCCTGCTGCTCTTACATTTAACTTATAATTATCTACATCAATTGTTATATCCATATAAATCTCTCCTTTCATTTACCCCAATTATACCACTTCCTGTGAATAATTCAAATACATTCCTTGTTAAAACTTGTCTAACTCAGTCTTTTCTCGCCCTAACTGTGACCAAAGTGTGACATTTTCACTTGAAAAAGCAAGAAAAAAGCACCTGCCAAAATCTAGCAAATGCTTCATTTTATTATATTTTCCGAGTCTAGTATCAAATTATTGGTATACGGGTTATGAGCCCCCACATTCATCCACTCAACCTTATTGTATAGTAACTCTACTCAATAATTGTCCAAATGTTACAATACCAGTTAACAGATTAAATCACATTTATTTTTATTATCTATATGGTCGCCATTTAAATCTATTCTTTCCAAATGTACATAACACATACCCAAACATTAGCTCCTATTGAAATTACAGTTTAAATAGCTATTATTCTCTTTCATTATATGTAATATAGTCTAGTAGTTCATCTAATTGCATCTGTATTTCTACAAATTTTCTATTCCCTTCTTCGTCCGGATTATCTCTCAAAAAGCTCTTCAATTCTTCTTTCAATTCACTCAATTTAATAATTTTCCAAATTAAATCAGTTCTTCTAATGTTAAATTTAAGTAAATCATACATATATTTTCCGACTTCAGTTTTATACATAATTTTTCCATCATCTTCTCTATATAGGTGTTGATCATATTCTTCTGTTGCAGGATCTACAAATCCCCTTTTTCCATCATTGCTTACTTCTGGATTATTACCAATCCATTTGTCTGATTTTAATCTATTACATTGAGGGCAAGCTAATACTAAATTTTTATATATGTCTCTCTTTTCTGGGAATTTACTTTGTGGTGCAAAGTGATCTATTTGAAATTGTTTAAGTAATGTTTTTCGATGTTTTCCACAATATCCACACATCTGTTGAAAATCCTCTGCAAGAATATCTTTACATTCAGTATAGTCTCTCCTTATTGTATATTTTCTCCTTTTTATCGTTTTTATTCCGTGTATTCTTTCCATTCTATCCTCTTTTATTTATTAAATATTCTTCTACTTCTTTTATCAATTTATCGATTTTTTCTTCTACCTTTGTTGATAACATTTCTTGTGGTATTTTTTCTACAATTCCATAAGTACTTAATATTTTATAATATCTTGCTAATTCTTCCTCTTCTAAAGCAGAAATTTTTCCACTATCCTTTTTTTCTTTAAGCTTTAAATAATGTTCTTCCATCATTTTCTTTCTTTTTTCAAATACATTTACAGCTTGTTTTATGGTATCTATAAATTCCACATATTCTTTTCCGTCTGTATTAAATACACTTTTATCTATTTTTAATCTGTCCATTACTAGATCATCATCAACTGTATTAGATGTAAATAATACACATTGTAAATCCGGTATTGCATTATTAATATATTGCATTAATTGTGAACCACAAAAATCATATTGTAAGTCTAGCTTATAATCTATTAATACAAATTGTATTTGATTATCTAATAACCAATCAATTATTTCTGTATAATCTTCTTTATATTCCATAAATAACAAATCTATTCCTTTTTTTCCTAACCTGTATTTATAGTTTTCATATTGGTCCTTACAATCATCTATTAATGCTATTTTATACATTTATTCACCTTCATTTCTTTTCAATGCTTTCAAATTAATGTCTATATAGAATCCTGTCTCTTCTTTTAAGTTTTTGCTTAAGTCTATATCTCCATTATAATTATTAACAATTCCAGATATTATCCACATTCCCATTCCAGTTCCTACAGTTTCACCTATACGATTTTTTTTACTTGTTTCTAATGCTTCTAATATCTTCTCTGGCTGTTTTTTATATTCCGATATTAGCCCAGATCCTGTATCATGGTATTCGATTTTTATACCATGATCTGTTTCCAATAAATTAATATATATTTTTTTGTCTTTTATCCCTTTAAATGCATATACACTATTAGCTATTAAATTACTAATTATACTTTCTATTTCATATGGGAAACATTTTATTTCTGGAATATCTCTTCCTGTATATATTATATCAATATTTTGTCTTTCTAATACTTTTTTCCATAAATTCATCTGTGTTGATATTAATGAATTAATATCATTATATTTCATTGTTCTCTTATCTCTTCTTATTGAACCTAATGTAACATCATACCAAGAATTCATTGTTTCAACATATTTTTGTGCATCTGTTATTTTCTCTATTGCTTTTTCTATGTCTCTATCTTCAATTAATAATTCTTTCACTACCATAATATTCGTTCCCACATTATTAACTGATTCTTTTGTTTCATGTATATATTGATTTACTACTATTCCTGTTGTAGCCAAATTTCTCAACATTCTGTTTTCGTCTTGTAAGTCTCTTATTTGTTCATCTTTTTCCTCAAAAACTTTATGTACTTTTTCTGCGTCTACTTTATAATCATCATTATCACTATTTTTTTCTTTATCTTTTTGTTGCTTCTTTGCCTTTTTTCTTACTTCTTCTTGAGTTTGTTGTGTTTCATTTTCTTCATAATATAATTTGTTTAATTTCCTACCAACATATTGCCTATCTTCCTCAAATTCGGAAATAATATCTATAAGTATTTCTTTTAATAGTCTGAACTCTTTTGTTTCTACTATTCCTTGTCTATTTGCCTGATCTGGTAAGTTCACATTCATTCTTGATATATTTATTACACCTGATACTTGGTCTGTTGAAACTCTCCACTTTCCTGTTGGATGGCTTATAGCAGCAGGTGATTTTGCATGTCTATTTCCTAAAAGTAACCAGTCATAACTAGATGATTCTTTTTCTCCATATGGTCTTACTCTAAAATTGTCTCTATATAATTTTATTCCACCAAATATATCAGAAAAGTTTTTTCTTCCTGTTATGTCTTTATAATAGTATTTCTTCGCATCTTCTTTTGTTACTGTAATTTTATTAAAATATATAGTTCCATCAAATTTTCCTAATTCTTCTGCATCTTTATTTCCTATCAATGCTTCTAATGTAGTATTTATAATTTTTTCTTTTCCTAAAAAATAATCTTTGTCTTCCTCTTTAAATCCTGCTTTTTGAATTATTTCATCTAATTTGTCTTTAAAGTCAAATTCGTTTCTATCTAATTTTATAATTGTTTTTCCATCATCTAATACATTGAATTCAATTTTATAATCATATGCATCTATATTATCTGATATGATTAATGCCTCTTTTTCACTTTGATCTTCATAGAAAAAATATATAGCAAATTCGTTTTCTATATCTGGTGGAATAAGTGTTGCTAAGCTTTTCTTTATATTTTTTATTAAGTCAATATTCCATTCTTCTCTTAAATTTGTAATTTTAAAAATTGTTCCAGTACCACTAAAATGTGTTTTTAAAATTTCATTTAAATATTTATTTCCTTGTACATTGTCATATAACTTTCCTTTAACATAGTCAATTTCTGCAGTTATATCTGTTAAGTTTTCTTTTCTGTCAAAATCTCTCCAATCAACTTTCCATTGTATTATGTCATCATTTTTTTGAGTTTTTGTGTACATCACACATGTATCACCAGTTCTGTCTAATGCAAATCTTCCTATCCCTTTTGCTCCTGTTTGCACTCTACCACTTTGGGTAATAAAGTTTGTACTTTTAGAAGAATTTCCTATTGTCATCCAGTGTTTTTCAATAATTTCTTCTGACATTCCTGTACCATTGTCCATAATATATAATGTTTTATTTTCTTCGTCATAATATAATATACATTTTGTAGCATCAGCATCATATGTATTTTTTACTAATTCAAGGATTGCACCTTCTAAGTTTGAAACATTTTCTCTTCCTATTAATTTTGCAGTATATGCATTTACATTAAATCTTATTTTCTTGCTCATATATTTTCTCCAATATAAAATTCAAAATTATTAATATCTTTACTTGTTATTCTAATGGATTCTCCACTAGCATTTATTCCTATGTTTTTTACATATTGTAAAAACTCTTCACTTTCCAATATTTCTTTAGCTCTATCAAGATTTTCTTCTTCACTTGTAATGTATATTCCTGAATATGGTATTGTTTCATTTGACAAATCATATACTTTTACTTCTTTTGTTATTACTGTTGATAATAATAGTTTTTTTTCATTTGATTGACTAATAGCCTGACTTCTCCCATATTCATACCATTTTGCACTAGTATCTGATTTTCTTTTTAATAATTTTTCTTTATGTATTTCTAGATATTTATATGCATTTGGAAATTTTGTTTTGATTTCTTCTTCTGTGTATTTTTTTAATTCTCCATTCTTAAAATAATATGGAAATATAATTTTTTCCGCTGTATTACTGTTTAAACTTCTTGGACTGACTGCTTCTTTTAATATTGCTTTTTCTATTTTATAATTGTCTTCTGTTACTATATATTCTTCTTCATCTTGGTAATGATTTATAACAAATGCTTTATTATATAATGTTGCAATTGTATTTGAAGCTTTAAAATAATCCCCAAATTTTGCAGTTCTATTTTGTTGCTCTTCTTCACCATTTTTATTAAATATCCACTTACCATTTAAATTATTCTTCGAAATTTTTATTTCTTGTTTATTTACAATATCATGATATTTAATATTTCTTGTTTTTTTACTTTTATCTATTATAATAACTGCTGAAGATGTAAGTATATCTTTTTCTATGCTTTCAAGGTTTTTCTTTGTAAACAATTTTTCTGTCGTATAGTCATATATATCTGTTAAATTGGCTTTTATATAGTTTCTTAATTGTTGTGCAAAAACATTTTTAAATATGCTATTAGGTATTAAATACGCCATTTTTCCATTTTCATTTAAGTTCTTTATTCCATGTTCAATAAATGCATAGCAATAATCAAATTTTCCTATTGAACATACTTCGAAATTTTTCCTTACAAATTCTCTAGTTTCCTTATCTAACAATTTATATTTTATATATGGTGGATTTCCTACTACATAATCAAATTTAATTTCTAATTTTTCTTGTAATATGTCTTTTTGTATAATATTCCACCTTACATCATTAATATCATTTTTTTTCGCTATATCATCTAGATTGTTGATACATTTTCTATAATGAACAGCATCTATTTCTGCACCATATATATCATTTTCTAACCCTTTTTTTATTTGTTTTGAATTTATATTATTTTTTTTGCATTCTTTAATATATCTATTTACTATCTCAGTTAATATTTGTCCATCTCCACATGAATTTTCAATTATTTTTTTTCCATATAAATCTTTTTTATATCCTACCCAGTCTAATAATTGTATGACATTTTCCTTTGGAGTAAATATTTGACATTTTCTTTTGCATTCATCGTTCATATATTTCACCTTTTATATATATTTATTAATGGTTATTATATCTAATTTTTCTCAGAATATCAATACTTTACTTGTTTTTTTGAGATTTCTTCAAAATTTTAAAAAATATAAAGAAAACTAGGCTAGAGAAAATTCTCTCGCCTAGTCAAAGTCAAATCAGCAGTTATGCAAATTTCTTAGCAAATAATTTAAGCATATATATAATAGAAATTTTAGGGCATTTTTCTGCTAAAATAGGATACTTTTCTAACCAATTTTTAAATGTTTCTTTTAAGGTATTTTTGATAGTTTCCTCATCTACTTCTGAAAACTCTTCATGCAACCTAAGAGCAACATTGTCATACTTGATTTTTTTTATATCACAAGCAATAATAAAGGACTGTGTAATCATTTTGTTAGATACCATACCAATATCCTCTAAAAAGCTTTCTACCTGGTCTTCAACCTTTTTGGAAGGGTCAAGTTTGTCGAAAGCAAATCCAATAACTTCCAACAAAGCATTTTCAACATTATTATACTTTTTAGAAGATTCTGTAACTACTTCTTCAGTATTTTGGGTTGTAATTACAGTTTTTTCACTTTCTTCTTCAACTCTTTCTGCAAATTTTTTTGTAAAGTCAAAGGTATTTGCCAACTTTCTTAGAATTTTCTCAAAGAAAGCAGGAGTTGTTTTACCAATTACTGCATTGAATCTTTCAGCACGAACATATTTTGCCTTATCTAATAAAGCAGTACCACCTTTGTAATAATCATTTTCATAAACTACATCTTCTGGAGCTTTGAAAATTAAATAAGAATTAGATACAATGTCTGTCTGTATCTTTGTAATAGGTACTAAATATGCCATAGAATTGTGAGAAATATCGCATACTATTGCAGAAACATGCCCACCATTGATTTCTCCTGGTAAATGAACACCATAGGTACAGTCAACAATATCTCCGATTGCAAAATCGATACATTCTTTTTTATTGTATCTCATAGAAATCTCATTTATAGTAGTATAAATGTAATCACCAGCTTCTTTTTCAGAAATATTCATTTTGAACATTGCCCAAGATATAGTTTTTACAAGTTTATTGATTAATCCTTCAAGATATTCGTTCTGGAATTCAACCTTTTTGATGATTAAATCATCTTCTGTTTGAGGTTCTAAAACTGTTGGCTTGATCTCATTTACAGTTTCATCTGTTTCTACTGTATTATTAGATACATCAGAAGAAGATTCTGATGAAACAGCTGTTGTCGTGTTTTCTGTGTTTTCTTCAAGTGTGTTATCAATATCAACACCAAGAATAGTGTAATAATTATCGACTAATTCTATAACTGAATCAATCATAATATCATTGACATTTTTAACTGCTACGATACCGTTTTCAAAATCAAAAGAAATTCGACAAGATATTTTATCAACCTCTTTTATTAATGAAATTAATGATCCTTCTTTTTGTGAACTTACTTTAAAAGTTAATTTCTTCATTGTCATCCTCCTGTTTTAACAAAAAACTATTAACTAAACGAATAAAATCCACTGTTGGAGCTTTTCTAAATCCAAAAGTTTCTTTTATTCTTGCAACGATTAAGCGCTTTACTTCTTCTTTATCAATGCCTTCTTCTTTAGAAATACTCTCTGATAAGGTTTCAAGGTTAAAGTAAGCATCTTTGGGAGAAGTAATAATTGCTTTAAGTACATATGAAACGCCTTTTTTATTAAAATCAAAACCGAATAATTCTAAAATTTTCTCAGCTTTAACTTCATCTGTAACATGCTTTTGTGAAATTTTCAAAAGTTCATTTATATCAACAAATGACAATAACTGAATTTGAACCTTATTCACATCTTTTCGTACTTTTGGTTCATTAGGAGCAACCATAACTTTGGGTGTGTTTTCAACATACACCTTTTTTTCTATGATTTTTACTTTTTGACTTAACTGTAATGAAATGTTAAGCTTTTCATCAATTTCTTCCATAAACTCTTCTGTCAACATTCCCATATATTTGCGAAGTCTACTTTTGTCAATTGTTCGAATTTGCTCTGCCATAATTACACTTTTAGCAGTTCCTACTCTTTTCAAGTCATAATCAACCATATTGCTAGAAGAAAATCTGCTCTCTACATGAACAGGAAGGCTTTTTTTGGTTCTTGAAGTACAAGCAATTACAATGGTTGTCGGAGAATATAAATTCCCCTCATCATTTTGTACAATAATAGCATATCTCTCAAGTCCTTGTTCACAACCATAAGGTTTTCCATAATCACATAAATATACTTCACCACGCTTAACTTTAGAATATATTAAATCATATTCGGAAGTATTATGTGATAAAGTAGGTTTTTCCCTAACTTCAGTTTGAGTATTTTTTTCATTTTTAAAAAATGATGTTTCATTAAGATCAAATAATGGTTCTTGACTTATGAAGTTTTGAACACTATTGATGTTAATGGCATCACAAAGTTTCATAAGCAAATCATCAGAAATATCGCCCTCTAAAGTAATTACCGAATCAGTTATACTAGACTTAATATTATATTTTACAAGTATTTTACTAATCCGGCAGATGTCAATAGATTTTGTTTGAAACTGTAACACTATTGTAGTCCTCCTTTTTGTTTTGTTTTTTAATTGTTACAAATTTACTTGTGGTATCACTCTCCTTTTTATAGACATTTGTTACTATTATGGAAAAAATGTTACTCCATAATATTTACAAAATTATGTAAATATTATATCATGGATTTTTAATAAAATCAATGATAATACTATTAAAATTATGTAATAAATTTTTTACAACTGAATATAATATACAATAAAATATATATAATTTTTATGAATTTATTGAAATCTATTGACAAAATTATTGTTTAGTCTTATAATAATAATTGTTACATCGCGGGATGGAGCAGTTGGCAGCTCGTTGGGCTCATAACCCAAAGGTCGTAGGTTCGAGTCCTACTCCCGCAACCAAATATTAAAAGTTGTTTGCAATTTTAGCAAGCAATTTTTTATTATGTTTTTACCCATTAATCTAAAGGATATATCTTATTATCTTCAAGCATTTAAAATATTGTTTTTATTATCCTTTTCAATACTTCTGCCTACAACAATTTTCCTTTCAATTTCCCCCATAAATTTTTTCTAAATCTATTCATCATAATTATATAGTATAATCTATATAAAAAAATTATTTACAGAAATTAATATTAATTTTTTATTTAATTATTTCTTTTGCAATTATAAAACCTCATTTAATTTTTTCTCAATATTTTTCTTATCTCCTTCATCATATATATTTTTCAAAACAAATTTATTGTATCCTCTTTTTACTAAAGTTTCATACGCATTCCATACTTCTTGTGGAATTTCCATTTTTATTTGCCACCCTTTTTCGTAAAATGCTTTCATTCTCTGAACATCCCCAACCAAAACATCAATCCATTCATTGTCATACCTTTTATAATATTCTTCACAGCTAATGTTTTCTGAATGAATTATAACATCATATTCTGGCATTATTTTCTTAAATGCTGCATACGCCCTTTTTTCATCATATGGTTTACACACAACTATACATGATTTTATATTTAATTTTTCCTTTTCTATTAATTTTTTTGAAAATCTAAAATTATCTCCTGTATTTGTTGACTCTTTTTCTAAATATATATCTTTTCTTGAAATTCCTTTTTTTATAGCAATTTCAGTAAATTTTTCTGCTTCAGTTTCATTCCATAATTTGTATGTAATTTTTCCCAAACCTCCAGAAAATATTATTTTATTAGCATATCCGTTTAAATATAATTCTGATGTAATATTAGCAACATTTATATCAATTGTCCCTAACCCAATAATACAATCTGATTTTTTAAGATCATGATTCATTTTCATATAGTCCCATAAAATTTGAATATAATTCATATCCTTCATAAATTAAAAACTCCTTTCGAATTTAAATTTCTTTCCCCCTCAAATAGATAGTTACCTTTTACAGAAAAATGTCTCTACATTTTCTGAGATGCTTTTAAATTTTTGTATTGTCAGATTGAGAACAAATAAGAAAAATTTTTAATTTTTCTTTAATTTGTTCTCGCTCCATTTGAGTTTCCAATCGAAGCTATGAAATCTAGAATGCCTGGAGATTGTAGCTTTTTATATACTATGATCCTAGTATATAAAAAATCAACCATTTCTGATTGATTTTATATCATCTACTCTATAAAAAATTCGAACAAATATATCGTTGGTGCGCCCGGAGGGATTCGAACCCCCGATCTCAAAGTTCGTAGCCTTGCATTCTATCCAGCTAAACTACGAGCGCATCTACACAATAACTATTATACTGTTATTTTAGTGATTTTTCAAGTTTTTTTTGAAATTTTTTATAATTTATGATATAACTTATGTATAAAAAAGCAAAAGTTAAAAAATTTATAATTTCAACTAGGAAAGGAATGAAACAAAACATGAACAAATATATAGAAAGTTTAAATGAAGAAATACAAAATTACCTAAAAATATTATCTCCACAATTTCCTGAATGGTTATTAGACTACATATATACACCAGAAATGTTAAGATTAGATAAAATAGGCATGTCTTGTGGTACTTTATATACAAAAGTATATACTGATAAATATTTTTATTCATCATTAACTCATAGTGTAGCAGTAGCACTTATAATATGGAATTTTACACATGATAAAAAACAAACTCTTTCTGGTTTATTTCATGATATTGCAACACCAACATTTAAGCATTGTATAGACTTTATGAATGGAGATTCAGAAACTCAAGAGTCTACCGAAGAAAGAACTGAACAAATAATTAGAAATTCAAAAGAAATAATGAATTTACTAAATAAAGATAATATCAAAATTGAAGAAGTTTCTGATTATCACATTTATCCAATTGCTGATAATGATACACCAATGTTAAGTGCCGACCGTTTCGAATATACATTATCTGGTGGACTTTATCAAGTTAGAGTTTTCGAGCTTGATTCTATTGAAAAATATTATAATAATGTAATTATATCAAAAAATGAAAACAATATTGATGAACTTACATTTAAAGATGTTAAAATATGTGAAAGTTTCATCCATGATATTTCAAAACTATGGCCTCGTTGGATTGAAGATGAAGATAGATTATGTATGCAATTCATTGCAGATATTATGAAATCAATGCATAAAAAAGGATATATCACTATTGATGATTTATACACTCTTTCAGAAGCAGAAGTATTACAATTGATTAAAACCTGTGATGATTCTTATATAAGAAATTCATTTAATCTTTTTGAGAATGTTACTAGAAGTTCTGTATATAAAAGTGACTTTCCTAATGATAAAATTTATTGTACAACTGTAAAAGGCAAAAAAAGATATATTAATCCTTTGGTTATTTACAATAATAAAGCTTGTAGAATTTCTGATGTTTCTTCTCAAGCTAATAATGATATAAATAATTTTTTAAATATGAAATTACATACTTATATAGGATTTGATTTTGATTTCAAACCATATAACTAAAAAAGTGGCTCTCGCCACTTTTCTAATACATTCCACCCATTCCATTATCCATTTCATGGTTATTTCCACAGCCACAACCTTTAGGTTCTGGTGCATCTGTTACTAAACTTTCAGTTGTTAATACCATAGCTGCAATTGATGCTGCATTTTGTAATGCACTTCTTGTAACTTTAGTTGGATCAACAATTCCAGCCTTTTTCATATCAACATATTGTTCTTTATCAGCATCAAATCCGAATCCAACTGCTGATTTCTTTACATTTTCCAAAATAACTGCTGGTTCTAATCCTGCATTTCTTGCAATTTGTTTTACTGGTTCTTCTAATGCTTTTAACACTATTTCAGCACCTAATTTTTCTCCGCCATTTAAAGATTTAGCTATTTTTTCAACTGCTGGAATAATATTTACATATGCCGTTCCTCCACCAGCTACAATTCCTTCTTCAACTGCTGCTTTTGTTGCAGAAAGAGCATCTTCAATTCTTAGTTTCTTATCTTTCATTTCAACTTCTGTTGCTGCTCCAACACCAATTACTGCAACTCCTCCAGCAATTTTAGCTAATCTTTCTTGTAAATTTTCTTTATCAAATTCACTCTTTGTTTCTTCAATTTGAGCTTTTATTTGTTTAACTCTTGTTGAAATAGCTTCTTTATCTCCTGAGCCATCAACAATTATTGTATTTTCTTTTTGTACTTTTATTTGTTTTGCTCTACCTAGTTGTTCTATTTGTGTATCTTTTAATTCCATTCCTAAATCTTGTGAAATTACTTCACTACCTGTTAAGATTGCAATATCTTCTAACATTGCTTTTCTCTTATCTCCAAATCCAGGTGCTTTAACAGCTACAACATTTAATACTCCTCTTAATTTGTTTAATATTAATGTTGATAATGCTTCACTTTCAATATCATCACAGATTATTACTAATTTTCCAGATGATTGCATTAGATTTTCTAATAATGGTAATATTTCTTGAATGTTACTTATTTTTCTATCTGTTATTAATATGTATGGATTGTCAACTATTGCTTCCATTTTTTCTGTATCTGTTACCATATAAGGTGATACATATCCTTTGTCAAATTGCATTCCTTCTACTACATTTAATTCTGTATTTGATGTTTTTGATTCTTCAATTGTTATTACTCCATCTTTTGATACTTTTTCCATAGCATCTGCAATTAAACTTCCTACTTCTGAATTATTTGCAGAAATACTTGCAACTCTTGCTATATCTTCTTTTCCATTAACTGGTGATGTAATTTCTTTTAGTTCTTCAACTGCTCCATCAACTGCTTTTTCGATACCTCTTTTGATTGCCATTGGATCTGCACCTGCAGCTACATTTTTAACTCCTTCTTTTATCATTGCTTGAGCTAATACTGTTGCTGTTGTAGTTCCATCTCCTGCTACATCATTTGTTTTTGTTGAAACTTCTTTTACTAAGCGAGCTCCCATGTTTTCAAATTTATCTTCTAGTTCAATTTCTTTTGCTATTGTTACACCATCATTTGTAATAAGTGGTGCTCCAAAATTTTTATCTAATACTACATTTCTTCCTTTTGGTCCTAATGTAACTTTTACTGTGTCTGCCAATTTATTGACACCTTCTAATAATGATTTTCTTGCATCTTCTCCAAATTTAATTTGTTTAGCCATTTTTCATTTCTCCTCTCTTTTAATTTACAAAATTTTTCTTTTTTAAAGAACTATTGCTAATATATCTTCTTCTCTAATAATAATGTATTCTTCGCCTTCATATTTTACTTTTGTTCCACCATATTGGCTTACAACTACATTATCACCTTTTTTTACTTCCATTTCTTCTCTTTTTCCGTCTACTATTCTTCCTGGTCCAACTTCAATTACTTCTGCAATTTGTGGTTTTTCTTGTGCTGTGCTTGCTAAGATTATTCCACTTTTTGTAGTTTCTTCCTTTTCTTTCATTTTTATTAATACTCTATCTGATAATGGTTTTATCATGTCTCCTCACATTCCTTTCTTTAAAATAATTTGTAAAAGAATAATTGTATTGCTAACACCTTGCATTAGCACTCTTTTTGTTTGACTGCTAATAATATATACCCATTTTTATCCTTTGTCAATACATTTATTCAAATTTCACATAATATTCACAATTGCATTCAAATTATTTTATGCAAGTTGTTTCAATTTTAGAACAAATAAATTTTTTAA
Source organism: uncultured Clostridia bacterium (assembly GCA_934167755.1). Classification (GTDB taxonomy): domain Bacteria; phylum Bacillota; class Clostridia; order TANB77; family CAG-508; genus CAG-269. The sequence continues at coordinate 182,695 of CAKPLT010000001.1, read as the reverse complement.
ATTTTTTCTTTTAATTTTAATTTTAGATTACAAGAAAAAGTTCAAAAAGCTAATAATAGCCCTTTAAATACAAAAAAGAAATATATAATTTTAAAGTTTAACAAGGTGTTTTAAATTTGTTAAAAACAAATTTAAAATAGCAAAGCGTCCGCAGTTAAACGATAAAATTATATATTTCTTTTCTAGTCTCTAAACTATATACTTTTAGCAGCTTTCACTAAACCAACAAATAATGGAGCTGGTCTATTGGGTCTAGACTTTAATTCTGGATGAAATTGTCCAGCAATAAAATATGGATGGTTTCTATATTCTACAATCTCAACTAATTTACTATCAGGAGATATTCCTGAACAAATCAAACCAGCATCTTCTAATTTTTCTTTATATTCATTATTATATTCATATCTATGTCTATGTCTTTCAGAAATCTTTTCTGTTCCATATAACTCTTTAGCAAGAGTTCCATCTTTTATTATACATGGATAAGCTCCAAGTCTCATTGTTCCGCCTTTTTTATCCACTCCTATTTGGTCATCCATAATATGTATAACAGGATTTGTTGTCTTTTCATCAAATTCAGCAGAATTTGCATCCTTTAATCCTAATACATTTCTTGCAAATTCAACAACTGCCATTTGCATTCCTAGACAAATTCCTAAAAATGGGATATTATTTTCTCTTGCATATTTAATTGTCTCAATTTTTCCTTCTACTCCTCTATTTCCAAAACCTCCAGGAACTATAATTCCTTGTAATCCTGATAATTTTTCTTTTGCGGTTTCTGGATTTATTGATTCACAATCTATTAATTTTATATTTACTTTAACTTTATTCGTAAATCCCGCATGATGTAAACTTTCAATTACTGATAAATATGAATCATCTAATTTGATATATTTTCCAACAATTGCAATATTTACAGATTCATCACCAATACTTCTTACATTATCAATCATTTCTTGCCATTCTCTATTATCTGGCACATATTTATCAAGTCTTAAGTGATTACATACCTCTCTACCTAATCCTTCTTCTTCAAGCATTAATGGTACTGCATATAAATTATCTGCTGTTTTATTTTCAATTACACTACTTTTTCTAACATTACAGAATAATGCTAATTTATCTTTTATAGTTTCTGGAATTTCTTGTTCTGTTCTACATACTAATATATTAGGTTGTATTCCTAAACTTTGTAATTCCTTTACTGAATGTTGTGTTGGTTTTGATTTTATTTCATTTGAACCAAATATGTATGGTAATAATGTTACATGTATGTATACAACATCTTCCGGATTTTTTTCTAATCCTACTTGACGAATTGCTTCTATTATAGATAAACCTTCTATGTCTCCTACAGTTCCACCAACTTCTGTTATTACTATATCTGTGTCAGTATTTTCAAAACTATAAATTTTTTCTTTTATCTCATTTGTTATATGTGGTATTACTTGAACTGTTTTTCCTAAGTAATCCCCTCTTCTTTCTTTTTCTATAACACTTGAATATACTTTTCCCATTGTTACACTTGAGTTCTTTGTTAAATTTTCGTCTATAAATCTTTCATAATGTCCTAAATCTAAGTCTGTTTCTGCTCCATCATCTGTTACAAATACTTCTCCATGTTCATATGGACTCATTGTTCCTGGATCTACATTTATATATGGATCAAATTTTTGAATTGTTACTTTATACCCTCTATTTTTTAATAATCTTCCTAATGATGCTGCTGTTATTCCTTTTCCTAGTCCTGATACTACTCCACCTGTTACAAATACATATTTTGTGTTCATTGTTTCTCCTCCTATTAAATAAAAAAAATAGATTAAAATAAAAACTACAAAATCGGTTTTTTTTTAATCTATCATAATCATATTAATATATTATCATTTTTTTAGAAAATTATCAATACATTTTTTCACTTTTATTCTCCAATTGGAATATATTTCTTTTCTTCAATTCTCTTTTCAGGTTCTTTTGGAAATTCTATAGTTAATATTCCGTTTTTGAAATTTGCTTTAATGTCCTCTTCACTTACATTTTCTCCAACATAATAGCTTCTTGAACACATTCCTGAGAATCTTTCTCTTTTTAGATATTTAGCATGTTTATCTTCTTTTTCTTCATTTCTTTCTGCTGTTACTGTTAAATATCCTTCGTGTAATTCTATTCTTATATCTTCTTTGTCATATCCTGGTATATCAATTTCTAAAAAGTATTTTCCATCTTTTTCTTTTAAATCGGTTTTCATTAATTTACTTTCTTTTTCTGTGAAAAATGAATCAGGTAAAACCTCATCCCAAAAATCTAATCCATTTCCATTTCTTCTTGGTATCATCATCATAATACATTACCTCCCTATAATTTTATGTGTTGACACCTATTCGGTTGCACATAATATATTATTAACCATTTGGTTAATTTCTATTTACATACTTATTATATATCTAGTTTTTAGCAGTGTCAATAGTAGATTGCTAAAATTCACAGAATTTTCACATTTCTTTTTTTATTTTAAATTTTATTGAATACATAATTAAAGAAAATATTGTGGCAATTATTGCTAGATAGTATAAATATAAATCAATTTTAAATGGAATTTGGATATGGAATTGATTTATAATTAATGAAAATACTATTGCCAAATAAAATAATACAGTTGCAAGTTTTCCATACCATTTACTATAAACAACTACATCTTTTCTTTTATACAGCAATGATGCTGATATTACCATAACGCATTCTTTTATAAAGACTATTGCAAAAATCCACCATGGTAAAATTTTTAAAATAGCCAATGATAATAGTAATGAAACTTGTGTTAATTTATCTGCAAGCGGATCAATCAATTTTCCAAGATCTGTTATATAATTATATTTTCGTGCAATATAACCATCAAGAACATCAGTTATTGCAGAAACTGTAAAAAATATCAGTGCTACTAAATAATCATTATTTACTACAGATGTAAAAATAAATGGTATTAAAATAAAACGTATTATTGTTAAAATATTTGGTATATTTTCTTTCTTCATTTAATTATTTCCTTTCACAAAATCACAAGGGCAAAAAGAGAACCGTCCCATTTTGCCCTTATCTTAGTTTACCTCAAATTTCAAATTATCATTTTCTAAGTTTACATTAATGTTTTGCCCTTCATGAACATCTGCTCTTAAAATCATTTCTGAAATTTCATCTTCTACATATCTTTGAATTGCTCTTCTTAAAGGACGAGCACCAAATTTTAGATTAGTACCTTTGTCTAATATAAAATCTTTTGCACTTTCTGAAACTGTTAAATTTATATTTTTATCATCTAATGCTTTCTTTGTATCTTTTAACATTAAATCAACTATTTGTATTAATTCAGGTCTTGTTAATGAATCAAATACAATAATTTCATCAATTCTATTTAAAAATTCGGGTCTAAATACTTGTTTTAAATTTTCTTCAATTTTACTTGTATCAACTGTTTGTTTTGCAAATCCAATTGAATTATTATTTAAGTTTGAACCAGCATTTGATGTCATAATAATTATTGTATTTTGGAAACTTACTGTATTTCCTTGTGAATCTGTAAGTTTACCATCATCTAGAACTTGAAGTAATATATTAAATACATCTGGATGAGCTTTTTCTATTTCATCTAAAAGTATTATTGAATATGGTTTTCTTTTAACTTTTTCAGTAAGTTGACCTGCATCATCATATCCAACATATCCTGGAGGTGCACCTATTAATTTTGATGTTGAATGACTTTCCATATATTCTGACATGTCAACACGAATTATTGAGTCCTCTGATCCAAACATTTCATATGCTAAGCTTTTAGCTAATTCTGTTTTACCAACACCTGTTGGACCTACGAATATAAATGATGGTGGACGTTTTGTGCTTTGTAGTCCTGCGCGATTTCTTCTTATTGCACGAGATACTGCACTAACAGCCTTGTCTTGACCAATTATTCTTGTATGAAGATTTGTTTCTAAGTTTAACAATTTTTGAGTTTCAGCTTCTGTTATTTTCTTAACAGGAATCTTAGTCCAATTTTCAATTACCTGTGCTATATCCTGTGTTGTAAGATTTTTTAATTGAATTGTACTATTTAATTGGTCTATTTCTTCAATTAGTCTACATTCTTGTGTTTTTAAATCTGCAGCTTTTTGATAATCTTCTGTTGAATCTGCTTGTGCTGCATCTTCTTTTTGTGCTTGAACTTGTGCTAATTCTTGTTTTAACATTTCTAATTTAAATAATTCTTTATTTTCTAAGTTAATTCTTGAACATGCTTCATCAAGTATATCTATTGCTTTATCAGGCAAAAACCTATCATGTATATATTTTTCTGACATTATAACAGTTTGTTTTATTACATCATTTGAAATTTTTACTTTATGATATTCTTCATAATATTTTTTTATTCCTTCTAAGATTTTAATTGATTCTTCAATATCTGGTTCTTCAACTATTACTTGTTGGAATCTTCTTTCTAATGCAGAATCTTTTTCTATATACTTTCTATATTCTTTTAATGTTGTTGTACCAATTAACTGAATTTCTCCATTAGATAATGATGGTTTTAAAATATTAGCAGCATTCATTGAATGCTCTCCATCACCTGCTCCTATAATATTGTGAATTTCATCAATTACAAGTATTATATTTCCATATTCTCTACATTCATCAATAATGCCTTTCATTCTAGCTTCGAATTGTCCTCTAAATTGTGTTCCTGCTATAACAGCTGTCATATCTAATAAATATACTTCTTTATTTAAAAGTTTTGCTGGTACATTGTTATTTGCAATTTTAATGGCTAGCCCTTGTGCTATTGCTGTTTTTCCAACACCAGGTTCCCCAATTAAACATGGATTATTTTTTGTACGCCTATTTAAAATTTGAATTACCCTTTGTATTTCTTTGTCCCTACCAATTACCATATCTAATTCATTGTTTTTTGCCTTTACTGTAAGATTTGTTCCATAAACATCTAAATATTTTTTCTTCTTTTTGCTTTTCTTTTTGTCAACTTTTACTTTTTGTCTTCCATTTGATTCTTCCTCATTTTGTCCTTGCTTTCTTGGTACGATACTAGCAAATATAGAACCAATTGGAATTCCTAATGGATTTCCTGAATTGTTTTCTCCTTCTTCATCATTTTCATAGTCTTCTTGTTCAAAATCTTCTGGATCAAAGTCTTCTAGTCCTTCAAGATTTTCCATTTTTAAATTTGTTGATAAATCTTTAAATAAACTTTCAAGTTGTTTTGACATATTTGTCATATCTATATTATTTATTGGTGGTATATTACTATTATTACTATTTTGCTTTGTTTTCTGGCTATTTCCGCTATTGTTTTGTTTTTCTTGCTTATTGTCTACTGGTGGCATATTAGGAATATCTATGCCTCTTTTTTGAGCACATTCTCTACATAGCCCTTCCATTGATGATTGGCCATTTTCGATTTTATTTATAAATATTTCTGCATTGTTTTTATTGCAATCTGAACATAACATATATAAATTTTCCTCTTTTCTTTTTTAATATTATATATAATACATTAATTTTTCCAAATAGTCAATAGAAAATGCATTTTGGGACTAGACAAAATTTTCTTTTTGTGATAATATATTTGAGATGCAAATTTATTTTGTAATATTTTAAATTATTTGCCCGAATGGCGGAACTGGCAGACGCACACGACTCAAAATCGTGCGGGAAACCATGTGGGTTCGAGTCCCACTTTGGGCACCAGAAAAAAACAGGTTTCTGTTTTTTTTATTCTTATTTTCAATTTTGATTTATAGTTAAAATACTTTAAATCCAAGGTTTTCATTGCTGTGTGTGCATTTAAACAAGGCAAGAAAGGAATAGAATTTAATATGAAAAATATAATTTTAACAGCTAATGGCTTTAATAATAATGGAAAAAGAAGTAAAAAAATAGAAAAATTATTTGAAGAAATATCAAAAGGAAAAAGAGTTTTATTAATAGGAAATGCAGCAAAAACAACTAATATAAATTCTAGAAAAGATGTAAAAGATAATTTTGAAAAAATAGGAGCTAGACAGGTTGATTTACTTGATATTGATGAATCAAATTTAGAAAAAATTCTAGAATATGATGTAATATATGTATTAGGTGGAGATCCTGGGGAACTGATAGAATTAAATAACACAAGTAATTTTAAAGAATATATAATTGAATTCCTAAAAAAAGGAATATACATTGGTGAAAGTGCTGGTAGTATAATAATGGGAGAAGATTGCAAGTGGGTATATGACATAAAAAAAGGAACAAAATCTAAATATGATAAAGTATTTAAAACATATAAAGGATTAAGCTTAACAACTTTTCGCATATATCCTCATTATGATGAAGCTGATGAAGAACTAAAAGAAAAAATTGAAAAATACGAAAAAGAAAATAATATACAAATTACAAAATTAAATAACGGTGAGTTTATTAGGTTAAAGATTAATAGAAATAATATTTAATAACTAATAGCTTAACAATTGTCATCAAGTATAAGAGTTTTATGGTAAATTCAAATATTACTGATTTCAGAATTTTTATTAATTCATTTGCAATACAACAAGCTAAATGTGTTTTACTAATACCATATATACCATAAATATAATTCTTGAGTTACTAATTGAACATTTCAGTGTTGAAAATTTTATAAATATATGATAAAATAGTAAAAATTCCAACGAAAATTATAAAAAATTATTAACTTATTACGGAGGTAATCAAAAAATGGAAAACCGGAACACAGAAAACAACACTATTTTTAAGGATAATAACCTTGAAGAACTCATAGTATATCACGCGTCAAGCTCACAAGATGAAATACGCTTTTATCTTGATGACGACACCACATACATTACAGCAATTGAAAAATGTGAAGGAAATATTTTAATAAAAAAAATGGAGGAAGAAAAAGAGGAAGAAAATAAAGTAAGCATTTTGACAATGTTTAAAAATAAAGCAGTCTTTAAAGGATTAATTAAATCTTTATTTATATTAATTCCTATCGATGTGGTTTTAGTTACAATTCTTTTTGCAATAAATGAATGTATTGATAGTGCATTTATTGTCCTTTTTAATATATCTATATTCCTTTCAATGTTTGAAATAATAACTTCAATTGTAAACGCATTAACTATTTCTCATTCATTAAAAAGCAAGCATTCAGCAGAACATATGATGGTTAATTTTCTTGAAAAAAATAAGAGATTACCAAAAAATATGCAAGAAATACGAAAATCTTCCAGATTTTGTTCAGACTGTGGTAGTCGGTTTTTGACTGAAGAATCTGTCAGAGAGCTTATCTCTGAAATACTAGCTTCTTCAGCAATTATATTAGTTGTACCAAACATTTTACATATTGGTTTATTTGAAATTACCATAATACAATTCATTATTATTCTTGTTATTTACAATATAACTAGTTCTTTAATTGATTTATTTCTAATTGATACACTTGGATTCATAGTCAATCCAATAGAAAGAGTGTTAAGTCATATTGTTCAATGCGTATGCACAACAAAAAAAGTAAAAGATAGTGATATTATATTGGCATATTGTGTAGCAAGAATATGGATACAGGCAGTTTACCCTGAATTCTATAAAAAAGATGATGATGTGTTCATGAATAACTATTCTAATATTCAAGTTAATAAATCATTATAGGAGAAATACCTATAAAACACAGCCATTTAAAAAAATAATGGCTGTGTTTTTTTTAATATTTTTTTCCCTCTCTTAAAAATTGAATTTGTAAATGGTCATGCACAATTATCAGCATGGTGCACATCTACATTGAAATATCCATAATAAAATTATCCACAAATCTGTCATATTATTCCATTGTTTATTACATTCTTTATATTTGTCATATGTCATAATTTTTTGATAATATATCTGCTATCAATATTTATTTTACTTTCTGTAGCCTTATATATTCTAATGTACCTCTGTAATTTACAACCATTGTAATATCATCAGTTGCATCATATTTAGTCATCGAATATGTTTCATAAAAATCGTATTTATCTCCATCAATGAAATTATAGTTACATTTTCTTGATGGACTCATAGTACATTCAAACTTTTCTCCTTTATTATTCATAACATAACAACCATTTTCAATATCTGATTTTACATCTATTGTCAAACCGCGACTTAAAATCGGTGTATCTTCTTTCTCATATTTCTCTAGCATTTCTTTATATGGTGATGTTACACTCAATTCATTCATCTTTTGACTCATTATTTTTTGGCTTTCTGATGTATATAATCCATCTTCATCTAACACCCCATATTTTTCTATTATATTTTTTCTTTCATTTTTCATTTCTTCAGGATATGTTGGCTTATGTTCATCTTTTATAGTCATACCAAACTCGAATCCAGTGTCTGTTAATTTTGCAGAATAAATATTAAACCTATCATTAATTTTATTTTTACTCATCCTATCATAAAAGCAGATAATTATCAACTAACTATCTGCTCTAAATCTTGTAAGTTGTTACTATAATTTATATATCTGTTTTTATCTCCATTATTAATCTTTGTATATTCATTCCACATTTTTCATAAAATTGAATTGCACTTTCATTAAACTTCCAACAATTCAATTCAACTGCATCATAATTTTTTTCTTTTGCAATTTTTTTTACTTCAGAAAATAAATTTTTACCTATTCCCATTTTTCTAACTTTTTCATCTACAACTAATTCGTCTATATATAAAGTTGTTCTATCTTTTAGATTTATATGTTCTTTAACTTCTTTAATTTTGTAAACAACAACTCCATATATATTATTATTTTCTTCTGCAACTAATATATTTTCCTTGTTATTTATTCTATTATTAAATTCCGTCTTTATTTCTTCAATACTTTTTTCTTTAAAAATATCTTTTCTGGCATTACTATGAATTTTTGCTACTTGTAACATTAGTTCACTAATTTTATTTACATCTTCTATTTGTGCATTTCTAATATTCATATTTTTATATCCTCCATAAATTACTATTTTTCTAACTAATTACTAATTTGTTATTCTTTTACTATTTTATCAATAAAAAAATAGATAAATATCATAATTAAAGAAATTGCTAATCCAATATAAAACTCTGGAAAAGCAAATTCAATACTATTATGAATACTCATTTTCCCTGTTATATTCATTATGTGCCAAGTAAAAAACTTATATATTTCTGAAGCTACAATTCCTATTGTTCCAAATGCTCCTAATATTTTATTTATTTTTTTATTCTTAAAAGATACCCATACACCTATAATAAATAATAATACAGATATTATTCCTATTGGATTAAGCAAATTAATTAAGCCACTAATTTCTTGTACACCTTTCATTCCTCCATATTGATTTAATAACATTGGTAATAAACTAATTAAGAATGATATTGTTAATACAATTTTCTTTTTCATAAATACCTCCACAATAACTTTCTATTTATTGTTTTATTGCTACCATATAATCGTTAGCTTCAACCTTTCTTTTTTGACCATTATATTCAAATTCAGCATTAGTAAAATAGACATTATAATTTTTATTTTGAAAATAGTCTCTACTTACTCGTAACAACTCATCTATTTCTTCTTCAGTTAAATTTGCTTTTATTTTTAACTCATAATAAGAATACTCAATATAATCTTTATTATGGCATTCTTTTTCCTTTGTTTTTATAAAATTTATTATAAATTTTTTTAAATCTTTATTATCCATAAAATTCACTCCTATTTTCTCACATTATCATTAATAAAGTAAAAAACATTACTAATTGAAAAATAGTAATGTTTTTTCATTATATGTGTTAATATATAATTGTTGTGGTGAGCCAGAAGGGATTCGAACCCCCGACCCCAGGCTTAGAAGGCCCGTACTCTATCCAACTGAGCTACTGACCCATTTCTTAACACCTAAATATAATAACACATATTATTATCAAAGTCAATAATTTTTTAAAAATTTTTAATTTTATTTGAAAAGTTCATTTTTTATAACTAATCTTAATTTGCAATTTCTTCTTTTTCTTCAAGTATATCTTCCAATAATTCTGGCTTTTTTAAGTATTTGGATAAAAGTTTAAAAGATGAAGCATAATAATATCCATCACAAATTCTCTCATCACCAACAAAAGCCAATGTTATACATTTTTCTTCTTTAATTTCATCGTCTTCATAAATATAACTCTTTTTCTTTTTTCCCATTGAGAAAAACATACTTGTTGTTCCAAAATTATATATATGATGATATATACTATCAATTCCAAGAGACCCAACATTAGTTATAAATACACTTGTGTGGAATGGACTTGCATCAATTATTTTTCTTGGCATTATTCCATATTTATCTAAAAGCATTAAAAATTTTACAACAGCTCTAATCAAACCACTTGGAATTATATTTAAAACAGCAACCAATTTATCTGTTTTATTTGAATTTTCTAATTCTTTATTTTGTTCTATTGCAGTATCCAGTCTGTCTTTTATTTCAAAAATATTTTCATTTCCATTAAAGTCTAATTTTAATGGAGTTTCAGGTCCATCATCTGTTAAACTCTTTTTTATAACAAGGGAAACATATATTTTATCTCTTTTATATAATGCCCCATTCATTGCAAATCTGTTTAAATTAGGTCTTTGACCTACAATTTTTACAATAGCAGCATATATAATGTTCATATATGATAATCGTATTCCTTCTTTTGCTTTTTTATCAATATATTCATCTAAATTTTTTAAAGCTATGTCTTGTTTAAAATATACTTGAGAATCAGCTCTATCAAGCATTACACAAGGCATAATCTTAAAAATTGGTGGCAAATTCTTTATTTTTTTACCATCTGGTCTATGTCCAAACATCTTCTTTTCCCCTTTTGTTCCTTAGATGCCTAATATTTTTGCTTCAACATTAAACATCTTATATTTTTTAGTTGTCTCATCTAGTTTAAACTCTATTAATGTATTTTCAAGACTTTCACTGTTCTGTCTCAAATCTGTTGTAAAATATAGTTTAATTTGAGGAATTTCCATTTTATTTTTTACTATTTCTTTAAAAGTTTCAACAGTATGTTTATCGTCTTCACATACAAATATTAATTGTGGTAATGCAGAAAATGCTGAATCTCCTGGCACAAAATTCTCGTAAAATTCTTTATACATAGCCATTTTGTCTATAAGTTTTTTCTGCCAATCAGCTTCTCTTCTAATTACTTCAAATAAAAATGTTATTGACTTATTATTTTTAGTAAGTTTTACAGAACCACCTGTTGCTTTAAATATTTTTCCTGATATTTTTGCATTTAATGCAGGTTTAACAACATAGCTATCAAATGCTTTTACCTTTCTTAAATAAGCAATTAATGTTTGATTTCCTGCTAATCTTTTCTTTATCATAGCAACTGGCTTTACATTATCTGTTTGTTGCCATTTACATTCAATTTCTTTTGAAGTTAATAAATATTTCCCCATCTTCTCAAGACAATATATTCTATATATCCCTTTTCCTTCTTCAGATGTAAAATAATATCTTGTTAAAATTTTAGATTTTACAAGTTGATCTAATTTGTTATTTAATTTATCTTGTGATTTTGGGTCTATTCCCTTCCATTCTAGCATTTGATATATTTGTCTAGATGTTATAAATTCAAATTCATTTACCAATTCCAATATTGCAAAATGAATATCTGCTATATGTCCTATATTAATTTTGTGTATAATTTGATTCATAGAAACATATCCATCTTTACCATCAAATGTTTTTATTTCACCTTCTCTTATTGCAAATGGTGATACTTGTGCTTTGATTTGGTTATCTTCAACCATTTCAATCCCTCCTTATATTTTTAATTGCTAACTTTAGCCCATTACTTATAACCAGTTATTTTAAACTACTATTAGTTTTACCTTTCTCTTCTCTGGTAAAATTTTTTTTATGCATACATCTATTGTTTCGCCATATTTTAATTTTTCTGTATACTCTGCCATTCCAACTAAATTAGGTGTAAGTTCAATAAATATACCATTTTTATTCTTTTCAGCATCTCTTACTATTCCCTTTACTGTCATTCCTTCCTTAAAACTTTTTATATTATCATCCCATGTTCCTAAGCAAGTTTTATATGACAAATTAATTTTTCCAGTATTGGGGTCTATATATTTTACCATACATTTTATTTTTTGTCCAATCTTTACTCTTTCTTCTGGTGATTTTATTCTTGCGACCGATAAATCTTCTATATATACAAGTCCATCCACACCACTTTCAATTTTTATAAAAGCACCATATGGTTGTATTCCTGTTACCGTTCCTTCAACTATTTGCCCTTGTCTTATTTTCATTTTTCTTTTGCTCCTTTTTCTTTTGTTTCAATATTATTATATCTTTTCTAAAATAGATTTTCAACTATTTTAATTATTTTTTTATCAATTCTTGTACTTCATTTGTTTGTAAAAATCTCCACTTACCAAGTTCTAGATTTTTAACTCCTATCTTTCCTATTTTACTTCTATGTAAAGCTAAGACCTTTCTATCAATTGCTTCACACATCTTTCTTACTTGTCTATTCTTTCCTTCATGAATTGTTATTTCTAGTCTTGAAATATCTTTTTCTGTATCTGTTTTTAAAATTTTCACCTTTGCTGGCTTTGTTATATAATCATCTATCTTAACACCATTTTTTAGTTGTTCAACTTCACTATTTTCTACAATTCCTTTTACTGTTACAGTATAAGTTTTCTCTATTTCATGTTTTGGATGTGTAACTTTATAAACAAAATCACCATCATTCGTTAATATTAAAGCTCCTGATGTATACATATCCAATCTACCAACTGGTACAATTCTTTCACTTACTTTTACCAAATCTAACACTGTATCCCTTCCAAATTGATCTTCTGCAGTAGTAACATATCCAATTGGTTTGTTTAGTAAAATATACACTAATTTTTTTGTTTGCTTTACAATTTTTCCATCAAATTTTACAATATCTTTGTATGGATTTATTTTAGTTCCTAGCTCTGTAACTATTTTTCCATTAACTTGTACTTTTCCTTGAAAAATATATTCTTCGCATTTTCTTCTTGAGGCTATTCCACAATTTGCCAAGTATTTTTGCAATCTTTCTTCCACTTAATATTCCTTCTTTCTGTTGGTAATTTGGGACCGGGTACGTAATTTACTTTTTCTTTTCTAGGCAATTGAGGACCGGGTACATAATTTACCTTTTTTCATTATTCTTTTATTTTAGGACTGGTTCTTTTTTTTATGTTTTAGCATATTATATATTAATTCCTTTTACTTTTCTAAAAGGCTTTATATAGATTCTCCGGCAAGATTCTCTTGCCGGATTTTATTATTTAATAATCTACATCCGCTATACTCTTTCATCCAGTTTTTTTAATATATTTTCAAAATAGTCTGGTAAAGGAGCCTCTAATTTAATTTCTTTTCCTGTTACAGGATGTTTAAATTCTAAACATTTAGCATGTAAGCATTGTCCTACAACTCCAAATTCATTTTTGCCATTTGAATATGTACAATCACCAATTATAGGATATCCTATATGTGATAAGTGTACACGAATTTGATGTGTTCTGCCAGTTTCTATATTTACTTCTAATAATGTATATTTGTCATATCTTTTTAATACTTTAATATGTGTTACTGCATTCCTTCCATTTCTGTCTACAGCCATCTTTTTTCTATCTGAACGACTTCTTCCAATTGGCATATCTATAGTTGCCTCATTTTCCTTAACAATCCCTCTAACTAAAGCAATATATGTTTTTTTAACTTCATGATTTTTTATCTGTTCACTCATATTTACATGTGCTTTGTCATTTTTGGCCACAATTAATAATCCTGATGTATCTTTATCTAATCTATGTACTATTCCAGGTCTTATTTCTCCACCTATTCCTGATAAACTGTCTTTACAGATTGCCATTATTGCATTTACTAATGTTCCATCTATATTTCCATTAGCAGGGTGTACAACCATTCCTTTAGGTTTATTTACAACAACTATATCTTTGTCTTCATATATAATGTCTATAGGTATTTCCTGCGCCTTTAATTTTATTGTTTTAGCTTCTGTTTCTTCAATTGTAATCATATCTCCTTCAGTGACCTTATATGCTACTTTTTGTTTTTTTCCATTGACCAATATCTTTTCTTGTTCAACTAACCTTTGTACTGCTGTTCTTGTTAATTCATTATTTTGATTTGTTACATAAGTGTCTAATCTTTTTCCTTGTTCTTCTGGTTTTACTTTATAAGTTTCCATTTTTGTTCCTCCATTTATAAAATTTAGGACCGGGTACATAATTTCCATTTTCTTTTCTTGGCAATTTGGGACCGGGTACATAATTTACCTTTTATTACTTTATTACTTCATAAAATACAAAATTTTTATCCTCTTTTAATAGCTTATATCTTCCTAAATTTGCTTCTTGAATAATCATATTCATTTTTGAGTCTTTATATAATATAACATATGTTATATCATATTTTTTGAAAATGTCTTCAAACCATATGTCCAATTTTGAACTTTTTATAAAATCCATAAATATATCTCTTCCACCATTATACTCTGGGGCATATAAATCACATCTAGAATCTATAAATACTGGGATTCCTTTGTATAATAAATAGCTTCCATAATTATATTCATTATATAATCTTACATCTTCTAGGTTTATATTATTTTCATCAAAATATTGTAAAATAAATTCACTCATTTCTACTGGATATGATTTCTCATCTATATATTTAGATTTTATTTTTCCTTTTATAAAATACAAACTTAATATTATAATTAATGCTGATATCATAAATCCACCAAATAATGTTGTAAATACATTTATTAGTCTTTCATCTACATCATCACCATCTTTTTTTATAAAATCATATGCTAGTCTGTTTAATATAATTGAACAAATTAATACAAACATTGTTGACTGTCTTTTTGAATATAACATTAATAATATTAGTCCTCCAAACATAAATAAATCAACTAATCTAATTTTGACATCTGTAAATGTTAATAAAGCAATAAATACTATAAGCACACACAATATTTCCATACAATTTATAAGTGTCATTGGTAAATGTTCATTTATATTTTGAGTTGTATTTCCTTGCATTGTCTTAATTAAATATGTATATGGTGTAGTTCCTAATGGTGTCAAAAATCCTGTTAATGTACATATTATCATTACTATTATTAAATATTTTACTCCATCTCTTTTGGTTAATGAAATCTTATATCCTTTTTTTAATTCTTTTCCAAATTTTCTTGCTGTTTTCGTTTTTATAATAGTTATTATATATTCTGCTATATATGGTAAATATAAAACAAACATGAATGGCCAAACAGCAACATGCAAATTGGCTATCAATATTGATATTACTATTAGTCCAATTCCATATCTTTTCTTACTTGTATTCGCTAATTGTTCCATCAAATATATTTGTAAAGCAAATAATATAAATGTTACGAGCTGAGCTCTTGCAGCAATATAATCTTTTAGCATATACATTGCTCCAATTGTAATTACAAATGATACTACTTTATTTTTTACTAATTTAGAGTTTGTTCTATATATCGTTATTCCTAATATTGCTGAAAAAATACATGTTGATATATATATTCCAGTCATTCCTCCTGCTAAGTATATTAGATATATTATTACATCATATAGCCAATGTGGATATGTATATTCTAAATTTTGATGCCACGAAAATGGGTCCATCATGTCAATCCCTTTATTTTCAATTATGTGTTCTCCTATTTTGATTGTATAAAATGTATCATTTTGCAAAGTTTTTGGTGTTAAACTTATACAAAATATTGCAATTAAAATTATTGCCATAATTTCAAAATAAATTGCTTTTTTATTTTTCATATGTTTTTATATAACTTTTTATATTATGAAAGCTATATTCTCCTTTCTTTATTATAATATCCATATTATAGCAGAAAAAATCCAAAAAGACTATACTTTTTGGATTTTAGTTTTTATATTAAACAGCTTCTTGATTTTCAGTTTCTTCTTTGTTTTCTGTTCCCTCTTCATTTATTAGTTCTAAGCTACAAATTGAAACTTCATAAGCTACTTTCATTTCTGATGTTCCATCTTCATATTTCTTCTCATATTGTCTTGATTGAACTCTTCCTATTATTTTTACTTGAGCTCCAACTTCTAAGTTTTGGCAGAATCTTGCATTTCTTCCCCATGCTATTGTTGGAATGTAATCTGATTTATTATATGCTCTGTTTACTGCTAATAATAAATCTGCAATTTCTCTTCCAAATGGTGTTTGTCTGTAAATTGGTTTTTTACATACAAATCCGATAAGTACAACTTCGTTTGTTGTTTCGTCTTTTTTAACTATGTCACTTTCTTCTTGTTCTTCAACTTCCTTAAGTTCTTCAACATCTTTAGCAAATACTGTTAATATTAATTTGTTTCTTTCATTCTCATAACTGTTGTATGATCTGAATTGACCTTTAATTAATAATTTCTTACCTTCTTGTAACATTTCATCAGTTATTAATCTTTCTGATATTGTTATTGGTATAATGTCTGCATTTCCACTTAAACGTGGTATTGATAAGTTGAATGTGTAAAATTTCTCTCCGTAAATTTCATGGCTAAATCTTTTTTCGCCTGTAACTTTTCCTACCAATGTTAAGTAGTTGTTTTCTAAATAATTTGTATCCAATTTTATTTCCTCCTTATTTTTTTCTTTATCAATTGTAAATTTCTCTTCTTGCTTCTCTTTTTTTAAATTTTCTACATTTCTTATTATACTACATTTTTTTGGATTTGTCTACATAAAAAGTTAATTTTTTCTATTTTTTTATTTATATATTAGCATTTTTGAGCTATTTTTATAAATTATGCAATTCATTTACTATAAAAATTACTAATTTATTGTATATTTTTTTATCATTTTCTTTGTTTAACTTAATTTCCTTTTCTTGACTTTCTATTATTTTTCCATTTAGCATTTTTATGTCTCTTTGTAAACATACTATTATTTTTTCTTCTTTTACACTTGATATTGTTATTGTCGATTTTGTATTAAAACCAAATGTTATTACTTTTATTGGCTTGTCAATACTCATTTGTTTCAAAAACTCAATTTTAATATCAACATTTAATATTAAATATTTTGTCTTTGAAATTATCTCATTCATATATTTGTATTCTTCTTCTTCTAATTTTATATCTTCTAAAATTATTATTTCTTCAAACACTATATTCTTAACATTTTTTAAAGCATCTTTCGTAATTCCTATAATCTCGATGCTACTTTCCTTTATGCATTTTTTTATACTCTGAATCTCTCTCTTTTTCGCAATTATTCCAATTAATGGCATAACTTTCTCCTTTGTTGTCATTATTTCCTAAACTTCTTTTTTTATACTTTTATAACTACTAATTCTTAATCTGTGTACCATTATTATTAATAGTATAATTATCTTGATATATTAAATCTGAAACAGTAGTAATTTGAAACCCTTCTGCTTTTATATTCTTTATAAGCATATCTAAACTATCAGCAGTATGTTTTGTTCCATTATGACTCAAAATTATTGAACCTTTATTTAGTTTATTCTTTAGCCTATTCCACATTTCCTCACCAGTTAATCCTTTATAATCTAATGTATCTAAATTCCATTGTATAGTAAAATACCCATTCTTTTGTGCCGTTTTTATTACTGTATCATTATATTCTCCATATGGTGCTCTATATAATATAGTTTTATTTCCTGTTATTTTTTCTAGTTTGTTTACACTTAACTGTATCTCCTCTAAATTCTTTTCTGATGATAAATTATTTACATGTGGATGCGTATTACTATGACTCCCTATTTCATGGCCTGCTTCATATATCTTTTTTACTGCTTCTGGATATTTATCAGCCCAGTCTCCTACTATAAAAAAAGTTATATGTACATCATTATTTTTCAAGGTGTCTAGTATACTGTCTATGTCATCTGCATTCCAGTAACAATTACTTTTATGATAGATTGTACTGAAAATTAAAAGCAGATTTTATCTACTTAACTCTATACTGTAAATTTATAATTTATTTTTATATTTTCTTTATTTATAATTTCTATACTATCTATTAAATTAAGTATTATATTTCTATTAATATCTTTGAAACTAACTATTTCTTTTATATATTTCATTAATTCATTTTCTTTATTATTTTCAAAATCACTCAATTTAATATTTAGCTTTTCTGTTTTTTCTATTAATTCTTGTTTTTCTTTTTTGTAGCTTTCCGTAAAAGAAACAAATTCTTCCGTATCTAGTAATCCATTTACTCTATCTTCATAAGCTGTTTTTATTATTTTTGCTATTTCTTCTATTCTTCTGTTATTATCTGCAACTTTCTTTTGTAATATTTTTTTATCATTATTAATTTTAGTTTTATCTATTGAATTTATTAGCTTTTCTTTATCAATTTTTTCTTGCAGGATTTTTCTTAAATCTTGCACTACAAATTCATTTAAAACGCTTTCTCTTACTGCTATTCTTGTGCAATAGTCTTTTCCGTAACGATTATACATACTACAAATTGCTACCATATCATTCTTTAGTCCACTTTGAATCTGATATGTATATTTATTATGACATCTTGGACAATATAAAAGCCCTGCCAATAAATGCTTTGAATTTTCTTTTCTATGTATGTTATGTGCTTTTCTTTTTAATATGTCTTGTGCCAATTCATAAATTTGATTATCTATAATTGGTTCATGTGCTTTTTCTTTAACTAAATGTTCTGATTTTGGCAATAATCTATATTTTTTTACTTTATAACTTACCATTTCACCTTGATGTTGAATTAGGTCTCCAGTATAAACTTTATTTGTAAGAATCTTTTTAATGGTATTGTGCCCCCATAAACCTGATATCGTTTTACAGTAATAGTTACAACTTTGTTGTTTATACACAGATGGACAAGGTATTTTCCTTTCATTTAATCTATGTGCTATATATGCTAATCCCTTTCCATTTACATATTCATTAAATATATATTTTACTATTTCTGCTGCTTCATCATCTATTACTAATTTAGTAATATCATTTGGATGCTTTTTATATCCATATGGTGCAAATGCACCTATAAACTCACCTTTTTCTGCTTTTGTTCTTTTTACTGTTCTTACCTTTTTAGAAATATCTTTTGCATACATATCATTTACAACAGACATAAAAGGTCCAATATCATTATTACTATTTTTAGAAAATGTATCTATTCCATCATTTACTGCAATATATCTTACATTTTTAGCAGGAAAATATTTTTCTAAATAATAACCAGTATCTATGTAATCCCTTCCTAAACGAGACAAATCTTTGGTTATTACCATATCTATTTTTCCTTGTTCAATATCTTCTTTTAATCTTATAAATGATGGTCTGTTAAAGTTTGTTCCTGTGAATCCGTCGTCTATGTAACAGTCTATTAATAACCAATTAGGTTGTTGGGCTACATATTTTGTTAGAAATTCTTTTTGATTTATAATACTTTCTGAAGTTCCGACTCCCTTCATCATCTCTTGAAAGTCTTAAATACAGTCCGTACTTTATATGTTTTACTGTCTAATATACTTGTATCTAAATTCATTTGTTTCCATCCCTTCCTTCTTGTTTTAGATGACAAGTTATTTTAGAATTTTTTGTTGTGTGAATTCTAACTCTTCTTCATTTATATTGCAAGTCTTTTCTTGTATGTATATTGGTAATAGTATTTCCATCATTTCTTGTAATGTTTTTCCTTCGTGTAAAAAAGTTCGCGTTACATTCATTTCCACCTCTTTCTTTTTAAATGTATATGTCTCTACATATAATTTATTACTTCAAAAAAAACAGATATAGATTATTCTTTATCTGTTATAACCAATCAAAAAAGAGTCTAGCACTTTCCTTTTTGATAACACTTTTATATGCATATTTCAACATTTTGTCAATGCATTTTTTATTTTTTATAAATTACTCCTAAAAGTCTATTAATTTACTTGACAAAAGCCCTTAAAAGTGTTAACATAAAAAATATTAATATTAATTTACCACTATTTTCCATAAGATTATAACAGGAGGAGGTATAACATGAAAAAAATGTCTTACAAGGATAGTATTATAACCGCAAAACAATTTTCAGCAGTAGACATGAAAACTGGTAAAACAATATGGTTTTCTCGTTCACGGTCTCCACAGCATCTTTATCCCTTAACAGAAAAAGATTACTGTGAGGCAATTAAATATGCAGTTCAATATGGAATAGACCAAATGCCAATTCTTTCAGTAAGTGCTAAAGATTTTCCTTATTGTGATTTTGATTGTATGGACTGTTTAGCTTGTCCAAGTAGAAAGTGGGCAGTTACAGATCAGCACATCAAGTATCCTATTATTCCTATTGATATGTATAAAAAAATCTTGGATGAAATTTCTGCTTACTCAAATAGACGTGGATTTAATACAGTCAGATTTGAAGTTTGTGGAGAAGGAAATCCTGACTTATACAAAGATAGAATTAAAATGTTAGAATATGCTAATCAGAAATGCAATATGGGAGTAGTTTATGTAAGTACTGGAAGCCAAATATCAGATGAATTATTAGATTGTTTGGTTAACAATGTTGCTTTTATTAGAATTAGTTTTCCAGGAATTTCGCCAGAATCTTATAGAATTTATTCCAACCAGAAATCTATAAATATGAATTTTTCATATAATGATGCAATTCATTTGTTGGATAAATTATGTAATGCTCGAGTAAAGGCTGGAAGAGAAAATTCACTATTAATTGGCACTAGAACTTGTATTAGACCGTTAAATGCTGGACACTATGATGACTTTATTCATACTATTGCAAATATTGGTGTAGATGTATTTCAAGGAGTAAAAGTTCTTATTCCGGATTTTGAAAGTGTTAAAAATGAAACTGTTTCTAAGGAAATAATTGAAGAACTTGTAACTTTAAAAGAAACTTCATATTATTATGGTCTTAAGGATTATCAGATTCCTAATGACTTGAATACAATTTACAACAATAGAACAATGGTAGAAAGAGAAAAACCTACAAGATGCTGGAGTTCACTTATTTCTCCTCCATTATATGGAACTAATCTTATGTGTTGTGTACTTTGGGATAGAATTACAGATCTCAATTATCACTATGGTATAATGGAAGGAAAAGAAAATGAACTCGAAAATTTAATGCATGGAGAAAGTGCAAAATTTATTATGGAAAATTGTCCTAAAAACTGTACAGAATGTTGTTCTTTTAAAGATAATAATTTTATGGAAAGTCTGTGGCGCGTATTGAAACTCCATGAAAATTTGGAGGATGTGAAATTTATCACTCATTACTAGTTAGCCAATACGTACAAAATAAAGGATTCCTTTTTTGGAATCCTTTTATTTAAAATTCTTCTTAATTTTTTCAATGCAATCCAATAATTCTTTCTTATACTCATCATTTATATTTAAATTTTTTTTTGCATAAATTCCCATTTCGCCAAAATTTGCGTGAAACTGATAAGTCCACTCATGTCTTGGTATAAAATTAATATGTAGGTTTCCTGAACTTGCTTCATCTTGATATATCATTATTTTTTCAAACCCCGTCTTATGCATTGCCTTTAATAACCTATTTGCTAAATCTATTAATTTTTCTCTTTCTTCTTCTGTTAGATCTACTATTGTCAGGGTTTCCTTATTTATAGCTAATATCATATATCCTTTTATAGGAATTTCTGGATCTGTTGCAATATTAAATAAACCATCATCATAAATATAACTACCTGGAAAATTTGTTATTTCATGTTTTGCTATAGCTGAACTTAGACTGCCTTCAAATTTCATATCCTGTCCCAACCAATTAACAATTTTATTCATATTATTAAGCCTCTTTCTTATATTTTTTCTGTATAAAATCTTTTAAACAATTTAATTCAAATTCAAATTCATATCTAGTAAATGTAGTTTCTTTTTTATTATTTTCTCCAATAGAATGTATAATTGTTTTATTACAATTCAATAATATATTTCTATAAAGTGGATTTTGTATAGCTGAAATATATAATTCGTCTATTAATAGTTCATATTCTTTACTTTCTCTCTTTATCGGCTTACCTTGCCAATAAATCTCCCCCGTTTCTTTCCAGTTATAACTGCTTGCTGCTTTTATATGAACAGCTTGTGTTCCATAATATGCAAATACATAATTTTGTACTTTTTTGTCTTTAAATTTTATTCCTTGAAAAAAATTTTCAATGCTATTTAATTTTTTTCCCCTAAATTTGAAATTATATGGAAATAAATTTGAAAGCATTTGTGGAAAATCTCCTCTATTCCTATATCCAACATCAACCCATTTTTCAGTTTCACTAATTTTATTTCCATCATTATCTTGAAGCAATTCATCTTCACAGTAAATACAATTATCTTTTTCCGTTAATTCTTTTAAAACAAATTTATAATTCTTTTTATAGTCTAAAAATTCTTTTAATTCTTTCTTTACTCTACTCATCTCTACTCCTATCCTGAGCTTTAAAATCTCTTATCATCTCTTTTATTTGCTTTTTTAAATTCATACATAAAAAAGCTGAACTTTTCTTTATTTTTGTGCTTTCCATATCATATAAATTAATATCTGCATTTTGTGAATATCTTTCTGCAAGTTGCATTAAAATTTCAATATCTGGATTTTTATCTTGACGAAGTCCCTCTTGTTTCATAATTTCTACATATGCATCTCCATTTTTTTCTTTTAATGCATTAATTGAATCTCTCATAATCCAATATCCAGGATCATCAAAGATAGTTAAAAAATCAACCTCTTTCACATCAAAAGTTGGATGTTCTAATTCTCCATGTTTTACTTGATTATAAAAATTCCAATTATATTTAATAGCACCAAATCTGCATGACCTATTTCTTTCTTCTAATTGTTTTCTTATAGTATTCATTGTATTACAAGATCCTACATTATCATCAATTAGTACAAGTTGATTTTCAGTAGTTTTCCATAAATCATTACTTAATATATCCTCAAAATTTTTTCGAGCAGAAATATCTCTCAATTTTTCATCTTTCGAATATAAGCTAAATAATATGTTAGTATAATCAAATCCGTACATACTTTTTAACATTGGTCCAACAAAAATTGAGCCTAAACCAGGAGTTAATATATGTTTAGGTTTATTAAATTTTAAGTTTGAACAAAACATATATAAAATCTGCTTATTATCCATTTCAATGTAACGTTCTAAAATTTTACTAGCACCATAAGGTAAATCATAAATTGGTTTTTGTAATGGTTTATTTTCAAAAACTCTAACAATATTGGCGCAGTCCTCTTCAAAACATTTTTGGGCTTCATATACATTATTTTCTTGATTGTCTATTTTCTTCTTTAATTCTTCAAAATAAATTTTTGCAGATGCATTTGATAGATATTCAAGTATGACAAAATTTTTCTTTGAATCGTCATCTGTTAGAATTTTTGTTAGTCTTTTTCTTTCATCAGCAAGTTCAGAGTATGTTTTTGCTTCATAATATGTAGCATTTCTTGATAAAAATTTTCCATCACTTAATGGCTCTACAAGATCTTCTATTTCACTTATGTCATCTAAATCAAATAATCCATTAGAATCAAATTCATACAGATGAAGTTTTTCATCTTCTTTTAATATTGATTCCGTCTTATATGAAATATCTCTTCCTTCATCTTGATAGAAAACTGTATGCTTTAGATTTTTTACATAATCTTTAATTACTAAATTTCCATCTTCTATTTTAAATGATATACTATTATCTTCCCAATTTATAAATATCATATCTTTTTGAATATATACATTATTATCTTTGATATCTTCTAAAGTTTTACCTTTATTAAGCAAATAATTTTCGAATTTATTAAATATTCTTAAAAACTCATTATTATGTACTATATTTCTATCAGCACCATTATTTTTTAAGTATTTTAATAGCTTAACTGGATAGTTCGGTTTGATAAAAATATTATTTTCTTCAACAACTTTTTTCCATTCCACATCATTTAATTCTAATACTTCTGAATCTAACGAAAATATATAATTTTTTCCATTAAAATTGATAACTATCCCCCTTTTTCTGTTTCCATTATTTATAAGTATATTATTTAGTTTATTATCTTTCAAATCTTCTTGATCAGCAAAGAAACTATATGGGTTTATTTTTTCTTGTTCCTCTTCTGTAAATATATTTTTTATCACTATATTAGAAAATATTAAAAGATCTACAATACCATTTAAATTTTTTCTATTATTTAAATATTTACTAATAAACTTTAATTTTAAATCAGTTTTTTCGTTACCAGAAAATTGTTTTCCATCATATTTTTCTCCTAATAGATTAATTGCAACTGATTCATCTTCTTGCAATATTTCTTCAATATTATTTAATTTTCTTTTTAGTAATTTCAAAAAATCATCTAAATATACTCCGTCCTTTTTATAACCAATATTATCATCAATTTCTTCTAACTCTTTTTCTTCCAAAAAACTAATATCTTCCATTGCTCCTGTATACAAACTATCATAATATTTTTTTGAAGCAAAATTGTTTGTTCTCAATCCCACTTGCATTTCAATTAAATCAGTTAGTGGATCAACAATATATCTATTACCTTTTTTGGTTTTAATTATTAAGTCAACATGTCTAAATTTATCATCAAAAGGTGATATTAACTCAGATTCAATTTCATAATTCTTCTTTAATACTTCTTTAATGATATTGCAATAACTTTTGCAGACAATGTTAAAGTCTTGTATGTTATTTAAATCAATTTGTTTATTATAAATATCATTTCTGGCTTTTACATTTTCCTTATCTAAAAAAAATGTATAATCTCGATAAAAAAACTCAGAAATTTCTTTCATAACATATCTGACAATAGCCATCTCATATAAATCTCCATTGAATTTTTTTATTTTATTCATATGTATATTTTTTTTGCATAATTCAAATAAATTCATAATACATATACCCTTTTTATAAATTTCAAGGGAGAATATAATATTCTCCCCACTTTTTAGCTAATTAAGCTCCAAGAAAGCTTTTTACTTTTTCTGCAAATGTCAGACATTCCATTTTCTGTTCATCTGTCATATTTTTCTTTGCATACATTGTAATTTGCTTAAGGTTTTTCCCTCTTCCAAACTGGAACATCCAATCAGCAGAAGGAATAATCCACCTTCTATAATGCTCTGAAAAGCCATCTTCAAAAAGAAGAATATTTTTTGCTCCCAAGTATTCTAGTGCAAGTTTTACTTTATTAGTAATATCTTCTATCTGAATTCTTTCATTTCTTGTAAGTTGAGTTGTTGTAGATACATGTTTTTTAATTCCTATAACAATAAATCCCAAAATTGGAACTTCTGGATCAATTGTTACATTGATGAAATCATCTTCATACAAATATCCTCCTGGTAAATTTGTAATCGTATGATTTCCGATTGCACAACTTTTACAACCTTCAAAAACCATTTCTTCGTTTAAAAAGTTTGTAACAGCTACTTCTTCTCCCTTTTGATTCAAATAACATTTTTTACCTTCTTTTTCCACAACACCTAGCTTACTTTGAAAATCGCCTACAGCATCATATCTTATTTCGCAGATTTGATTTCCTTTTTCATCAATATATCCCCATTTATCATTTATCCTAACTGCCGCAATGTTCTCAGAATAATCCCGCACTTCATCATAGATAAATTTACAAATAGGCTCACCCTTATCGTTTACAAATCCCCACTTACCCAATACTTCTTTTTTGGCATATTCCATAAAATTGTCCTCCTTATGGTAAATTTTAAGATAAAAATAAGAGCTAATCAGCTAAAATATAGTAAAACTATGCGACTATTATACCATCTTTTGCACTTTATGTCAATTTATTAATATTTAATCTTGTAATCATTTTTTCCGTAACAAATTCTATTTCTTCTGGTTCCATATGGTGTTTCATATTTTTTATTTCTATAAGTTCAATTTCAGGTCTATCTTTTATAAATTTGTAGGTGTCTTCAATTGGTGCTGTATCATCTAATGACCCTTGAATAATAAGTATTTTTCTTTTTTCATGATATTTACTATATAAATCATTTTGGGTTAAATCCTCATAAAAAGAATATGGTACCTCTAATTTTCCACCATGACCAGCTTTAGCTTTTTTAGATTCCTTATATTGAGTAAATGATTCTTTTAATAAACATTTTGTAAAAATATCCTTCATATTAAAAGCAGGAGATCTTAATACTATATTTTCATATTTTGATCTATCTCCTATAAGTTTATTTAACAAAACATATGCTCCAAAACTAATTGCAAAAAAAGAAATTTTTACATTTTTTCCATATTCACTTTTTATATAATCAATAACACTATCAATATATGAAATACAAACATCTACTGTTAATTTGTCTGTTCCTTGAGTACTATCTATATGTCCTGGGAAATCAAAAGAAATTGATTTTATTCCATATTGTAATAATCTCTCTGCCACTATTCTAACGGAACTACTACCCTTTCCACTACAAAATCCGTGACAAAATATAAAAATTTGATTGTTATCATTTTCTTCTTCTATATAAAACTCTTTTCCTTTTATAATACAGTCTTCTTTTTTATTATAAATATCTATATTTTTTTCCATGAATAAACTTCTCTCCTTATAAATTCTATTTTTCCCTAAAAACATTTTAGTATTATTCATACTTGATGTCAATCATTTAGAAATTACTTTTTAAGTTTTTGTAAAAAAATTTATTCATTTCTAAGCTCTTCTCAAAAACATCTCCTATAATATAAATCTATTTTAGTCATTCCATAAGACTTTCTACTCACATAACAATTGGCTTTTTTTCTTGCCTTTCCTTTGCAAAATTGTTTCTAATAATTTTGCAGGATCAGAGAGATATCTCTTCTCCCGCAAACTGCCTAAAAGCGTAGCTTTTAGCGGTATTACAAATGTATTTTGTGATATCAAATGTATATTGCATTTTAGGCAAAAAAATATTATATTTTCTAAAATTTATTTGCATATAAACTTGTCCAATCAAAATTACTATAGTCTCTTTTGTTACTATAATTCTTATCTATGTTTATATATTTCAATATCCCCTTCTTTTCTTTTTGAAATTATGCTCTCATAATTTCTAATTTTCTTAAGTAAAAAAAGAACTACTAACTTTATAATTAGTAATCCTTCTAAAAATCCTAAAATAACTTGTTTTTAATTTCTATCATAAAAGTAATTGTTACCATGCACAATTCATTGTAAGTGCAATTTTATTTTCTTCTGTTTGTACATTATATATGGGCAAATATTTTTCCGGTGAAAATGTTTGAATTGTATTTATATCTTTTATATTTGCTATTGCTATTAATACCGCAACTGTTAATATTGACACAGCATATGTTTGTATTTTTTCTTTATTAAATATTAAGAACATAAAAAACCTCCAAATCAAAACATAATAGTAAATATATTTAATATTATGTTTTAATTTGAAGATTATGATTTTATATTACTTAAAATTTCTTCTCTTTTATTCTTTAATAAATTAATTTTTCTATCGAAATCTTCTTCAGTCCAATTGCAAAAAGTATAATTTAAATTCTTATTTTTTGATATATGTTAGACATTTCTAATATATATCTTTATTTATTTTATATCCTATATATAAAATAATAATTATATTTATTAATACTATTAATACCAAGATATAACTCATTATTCCTGCTTTCGGTAAAATATCTTTTGCTATTGTATCATCATTTTTTGGCTCTTTATTATTCTCACTTTTTTCATCAGTGTTTTTTTCTTCTACAACAGGATTAATCTTAATATTATACTTATCAATCTTACCTGCATAAGTTACAGTAACTTCTATAGTTCCTAAAACTGTACTATCAAATCCTGTTATCATATCAGAAGTCATATCAACTATTTCAGTTGTTTTGTCATCATATATTACATTTATTTTTCCACCAGTTACATCAATAACTTTATCATTCTGGAAATATTCTTTTTTATCAGGTTGTTTATATATTTCAATTTTTACAACAGATTTTTTTATTATTTCTATGCTATATTCAACACTCTTATTACCATATTTAATTATTAATGTTTGTTGCCCCAATTTTGAATTATCAAATCCTTCTACCATTTCTTTGGTTAAATTTATATTTTCTGTTGTATTATCATTATATACAACTTTTAATGTCCCTCCAGTTACATTTAGTTCCTCATAGTTTTGTATATATTTGGTTTTAATTGGTTTTTTTTCTAATTCTATATTTACTATTTTTTTAGCAACTATTTCAACTTCCAGTTCAGTATTAACTCCAGCATATTTTATAGTTAATACATTTTTTCCTAATTTTGAATTATCAAATCCTGTTACCATTTCGTTCGTCATATCTATCACTGTATTTGTATTATCATTATATCGTACATACAATTGGCCTCCTGTTACATCTAATGTTCCATAATTTTGCACATATACCATATTTGTTGGCTTTTTGTAAATACTTATATCTATTACTTTTTTGCTTACAACATTAATATCATAATTCAACACTTTTCCTTGATATTTAACAGTTAATTTCTTTGTTCCTAAAGTCGTATTATCAAAACCAGATACCATCTCTTCAGTTAAATCAATTACTTCTTCACTTTTATCATTATATATTACTTGTATTTTACCAGACTTAACATCCAATTTTTCATAATTTTGTATATATTCTATTTTAGCTGGTTTTTCTTTCCACTTTATTGTATCTATCTTTTTTTGATTTACCACTATATTATATTGAGTTGTCAGTCCTTTATAGGTTACAGTTAAAGTTTGAGTTCCTAATTTACTATTGTCAAAATTTGATATCATTTCATCAGTTATATCTATTATCTCTGTACTAGTGTCATTATATGTAATTTGTATTTTTCCACCTTCAACATTCAAATTTCCATAATTTTGTATATATTCTGTCTTATTTGGCAGTTCTACAATCTTGATATTTGTTGGCTCTTTTTCTTTTATTTCTACATTAAATGTCGAACTTTTCCCCTTATATGTTACAGTTAAAGTCTGACTTCCTACTTTACTATTATTAAAACCTTTAACCATTTTTGAATCCAAAGCAATTACATCATCTTTAATATTTGAGTAATCTACTATTATTTCTCCGCCAGAAACATCCAATTTTTCGTAATTTTGTATATATTTGATTTTATTTGGTACTTTACTTAGTTTTATTGAATTTATTTCAGACAATGCTTCAGCTGATTCTTTACCTATCTGTGACAATGCAGCAGATGTAAAATGTATAGTATTCGTATCATAATCAACACTTTTGCTTGCTCTTTCTAATGCTTTTGCATATGTAAGTTTATTTTCTTTTGAATCATAGCATACTTTTGTATTGCATAAAGAATATTGTGATTCAGCTGGAACATATCTATCATATGCATAAGATGAACCTAAAATTATATCAGAATTCTCTTTAATTAATTCTTTGTATACATTATGCTTGTTATTTACTTGTACTAATTTCTCAGTTCCTATTCTAGTACTCGTTTCTACTATAGCTCCAGTTGTTATTCCTAAATCTTTCTTCATATTATTATGTACTTTTTTAAAATTATTTTTATAATCAGTCATACTATCATTTATATTAGCTTCTCCTTGACATACAACATATAATTTATTTCCTATTTTATAATTATTTTTATTTAAATATTTAATTGCTGCATCCCATTTTGTTTTTATCGCCTCATATATATGTCTCTGATTTGTCGTTGGATAATTAGGATCAGTTTTTGGTAAAAATTGTTCTATTCTTTGTCCTCCATATGCACAAAATACTGCCACTAATTTATGTCCAGTATTTTTATACCATATATTTCCAAACTCAGGAATCATATTTATTCCAGATGACTTTGCTAATGCTGCTAATTTACTTTCATTTATATCTGTTCCAAGTTTTGTCAGTTTTCCATTGCTATCATATTGATAATATAATGTTTCTCCCAACACTTTTGTATTCTCAGTTATTTCTTGTATATCATCTTTGTTATATAAATATTCAAAAACTGTGCCTTTTTCTTGAGGAATTTTAATTTCATTTCTATTAGTACTATTCTTTGCCAATATATCTTTGTCTATTCCTGTTTCTCTTGAATAAGACTCAACACTCGCTTGATCTAATGGATTATATCTATCTTCTTTATTACTTTCTGAACGACCTACCATATTAGATTGCCCCCAAAATAAAACTACATCATATATATCTTCATCTGTTAATGCAAAACTTTCGTTTTTTACATATAAAAAATTAAACCATATACTTAATATTACAAATAAAATGCTTGTACTTATAATTTTTTTATTTAATTGTTTCATTTATAAATATTCCTTTCTTCTCTTGTCTTTATATACATAATTCTTTACTCTATAAAAAGAGTCATTAATATTTTGTTTTGTATAAAATGTTATTTTTTCCTTTTTACTTTCTATAAGATACTATCTTAAATTCATTCTTCTTATCAAATTTAAAAATTAATACCTTTGTATAATTATCTTTATTAGGTTCACTCAATTCATTAATAGTTAAACTAGCTTGATATTTCCTTAATGTATCAAATGTATTCATAAAGCCCATACCTGTTCCACCTTCATTTTCATATGTTGTAATTGGTTTCTTTCCTAACTTTGATAATGTTTCTTTTTCAAATTCTATACCAGAATCATATATGTACAAACTATAAATACCATCAATCTCACCAAGTCGTACTAAAATACTTCTATTTATATTATCCGTATGATTTATTGCTATAATTGCATCTTTTATATGGTCTGCTAGCAATATTTCTAAATCATCTTTTGATATTAGATTATTCACCATATAATGTATATTTCCTGATATTTGTAACTCAAATTCAATTTTATTTTTTATGCATTCTGATTGCATATATTCTAACATATCATCTATTTTAGAAATTTCTGTTTTGCTTAATTGTATTATTGCTTTATCTTTGCTAAAGTCTTTCTTTATTTCTTTTATTCTGTCTTGTACTTCACCTACAGCTTCTGCACTTATTTCTGTATTTATTAGCAACTGTTGCATTTTAAATTCCAATGATTTTTGTTTATGTGCTATTGAATGGCTTTTCTTACTTAATCCGAGATTTTCTTCTTCTACTTGTTTTAGCTCATTTTTCGTTTTTTCTAATTCTTCCTTTGTTTCATTTAAGTCTTGTATTAACAATTTTTGTTTATAATAAATTTGTAATGATTTTTGTATTGTAGTAATCATAATAATTGCAATTAAAATTACTCCAACTGTTGCATCAGTAGCTAGTTTTATATCTGCATTTACTATTATTATAATAGAAAATAATATTGTCGCACTTACATTTAAAATAACTAAATTTATAAACTCGTTGTTTTGTTTATTTTTCAAAAACGATATTCCATATTTAAGTCTTTTTAATTTAAATATATTGTATAATATTCCTAAGTGAATTATTATTATAGCAGCTAAATTAATGTAGTTGTTATTTACTCCTATAATATAATTTAAAATATAGTTTACAAAAAGTGAAATAATTAACACTATATAGTTTACGCTTAATGATATAATCGTTGTTAATATTCCATAACCTATATTTTCTCTAGAAAATATTAGGCTTTCTAATAGCATAATACTCAGCATACTGCCTAACTTGTTAAACTCACATATAAATAATATATATAGCAAAATTATAATAACATTATATAATATCTCCCTAGTATTGATTTTTATTTTTTGGTTAGTTATTTTAAGATTAGTATAATATGTACATATTAAAATAAATACTGTTTTTATAATATCTATTTTTTCTTCTATATCATCCAACATATACATTAAATTTATATTTCCCATAAAAAATACTCCTATTGGAGTTAATTATATATTATCTAAGTATATATTTCAATACAAAATCATAAATCAAAAAATGTTCAAAAAAAGAAACATGATTTAAAATCACATTTCTTTTTTCTTTTTATAGCCATTTTTTTAGCCAATATACAAATCCCTCAAACCATGTCATCCTTCTCCACCACCTTTTTATCTTTTGTGCTCGTTCCGTTTTGCTATAATAAAAATACCATTCAAAGCTTATAACTACGCAAAATTTGGTGATAGAAAGTTATGACAAAAAATAACAACTTTTTGCAAAAAATAGTAAAAAATTATATGAATATCTTTTAAATATATTTATTTGAATTTATATTTTTTCGCCATTTAATACTATTTTTTACTATTTTTTATTATCTTGTTTTACTATTAATCTGTTCTTTTTATGTTGTAAAATTATAAAAAATTTAAGGAGGGGTTTTATTATGGGAAGAAGAAAATCAAATGTAGCAATTGAAGTAGAAAAACAAGAACAACTTGAAAGAGGCAAAAGAATTAAATATATTAGAGAAAACGAGTTAAAACTAAATAAAACTCAGCTTGCTGCTAAAATTGGTACATCTAGTCAATTTTTAGGATTAGTTGAAGAAGGAAAGGGCAATTTGGTTTACTACAGTCTTAGAAAGCTTCGTGAAATTAGTGGGCACTCTACAGATTATATTTTGTTTGGAATTGATGATGAATGTATATCAAAAACTAAAAAGCTTCTAAAAAATTATTCTGAAGATGAAATAATATCTGCATTAAAAGTTGTTGAAAAATTAGCAGTTTACATTAGAAAAAAATAAATAAAAAGTGTGAAAATAAGAAAATTCATATCTTATTTTCACACTTTTTATTTATTTCTCACTATTTTAAATTTCATCTTCTGTAATTGAATAAATAATCATACTTTCATATTTTCCAGTTTTTTCATTTATTCTTCTGTCTCGCAAACAGGCTTCCTTCTTCATTCCCACTCTTTGTAGTATTTTCTCTTTTATTTCGGTTAGTTCCTTATTGCAATCATAAAAATTGGAAATTACAATGTGATACCCTTGTTCTTTAATTAAATAGTCACATACTTTTTTTAATGCTTCTTCCATATATCCGGTATTTACCCAATTTAAAGCAATTCCAAATTTTATTCTACATCCTTTATTTGTTTTTGATACTTCTTGAGCATTAATAAACCCTATTACTTTACCCGTTTTCTTTTCTTCCATCGCCCACACTAGTTCATTCATTTCATATTCTTTTATATAAGAAACAATTATTGCTCTTGTTTCTTCAAGAGATTTATGTAGATTATAATTTAGGCAATCAGCTAACTTTTTTTCTGAGCCAAGATACTTATGAACATCTTCTGTATCAGTAATTCTGAATTTTCTAATTTTTAAATTTTTTGTTTCTAAATCTTTCATTTTTTACTTTATGTCTCCTCTTTGTTAATTTTTCCTATATTTTACATTTAAAGTAAAAAAATGTCAATTGTTTTGATAAACTTTTTTAAAAATCTTTTATTCTTTCATTAAAGTCTCTAAAATCCACAAGTTTCCAAGACCAATTCTCTTCTTTTTCTACGCCGGGTACATTAATTCTTGCGCTATCATCTAATCCTAATATATCTTGAACTGTTATAATTGCAATCTTAGCTTTACATTTTGCACAATATTGCATAATACCTATATTAACATTTATGTCATAGCATTCATTTCTTCTTAGAAATTCCTTTAATCTTTCTTTATACTCATCATTTAAGGTATTATACCAACTATGTATTGTTTGGCAATCGTGATTTCCAGGAAATGCAAGAACATTTTCTTGTTCATTGTCTTTATCATAAAGGTTGTTTAAATCAATTGAATATTGCAATATTTTCTGTCTTGTAAATCCATAGTGTTCTCTTAATTTTATTGTTTCTTCTCTAATGTCACCCAAGTCTTCAACTATAAGATTTTCAACTTTTATATTTTCATCTTTAAATAACTCATCAAAAAAGGCATAACTTACACCATCAGTATAGAATCCTTCTTTCCCACTTTTTCCTATTGGTATTTCAAAAAACGAATCATATCCTCTAAAATAATCTACTCTAACTTTGTCAAATAATTTTAAATGATATTTAAAACGATTTACCAAATAATTAAAATTATCTTTTTTCATATTTTCCACATTATATACTGGACTGTTCCATTTTTGACCATCACTATTAAAATAGTCTGGAGGTGTACCTGCTTCAAATGTAAATTTTCCATCTTCCATTTTAAAACA
The DNA here is from genome assembly GCA_934167755.1 of uncultured Clostridia bacterium. Taxonomy (GTDB): domain Bacteria; phylum Bacillota; class Clostridia; order TANB77; family CAG-508; genus CAG-269. The sequence continues at coordinate 148,374 of CAKPLT010000001.1, read as the reverse complement.
TTCTGAATGATACATAGTTTCTGCAGAATTAAAAGTAGGATATACTGGCATATCACCTATTATTTGAATATTTTTAGAATTTGCATATTCTTTTAACTCCATCCATTGTTTATATAATATAAATTGCAAAAACATATAATATTCTTTGCTTTCTCCTTTTATATTACTTATATATTCAGCATATTCATTAATTTCTTTATTTTTTATAAATTCCACATATTCTCCATTTATTAAAAATTTACTGAATGCTTCTTTATAATATTTTTCCTTAAAGTTATCATATACTGCTCTATCTTTTACTTCTCTTTGCTCAGGATCTTCTATTAATCCACCTTCTTTTAATTTGTCTAATGATATATAGTCTTCTTCTAATGCATAATAACTTAGTGGCGAATATGGTAATCTATTACATGCATTTATAGGCAAGATTTCCCAATATTTCATTCCATTTTCACTTAAAATATCTATAAACTCATATGCTTCATTTCCAAAATCTCCAATTCCATATTTACTTGGTAGCGAAAATATTGGAAGTAAAATCCCTTTTTCTTTCATTTGTATCTCCTTTTCTTTTGCCAATATTGGCTTGTAAAAATTTTAACACACTCAATCTTATTTTTCTATATTATTTAAAATATTTTATTGTAAAAATTGTTCCTTTATTTACTTCTGATTCAACATTCACATATCCATTATTACTTTCAATTATAGATTTGGCAAGAGCTAGTCCAATTCCAACACTTTCACTTGAAGAATTTTTGCCTTTATAAAATCTCTCAAATATATGAGGCAAATCATCTTTCTCTATTCCTACTCCATAATCTTTTATTTCTATTTTTGAATATATCTTGTTTTCTTCATATGATATATATATTTTAGAATTATTTTTTGAATGTTCTACACAATTTTTTAAAATATTAGTTACAGCTTCTACTTGCCATTTAAAATCACATTTTATTTTTATATTTTGATTTGTTTTTTGCACTATTTCAACATTTTTTAAGTCACACAACACTGAAACATTTTTTATACTATCTTTTACTATATCTTGCAAATTTATTTCTTTGTTAATAAATTTAACTGAGTTTGCATCTAACTTAGATAATTTCAATATTGAATTTACTAAAAAATTAACATTTATAATTTCTCTTTTTATGTCTTTAACAAACTCTATTCTTGTTTCTTTGTCCATTTCTGGATTTTCTAAAATATTATCTATCATTATTGTTATTGATGTTAAAGGTGTTTTTAATTGATGTGATATATCTGATAAAGAATCTTTTAAATTTACTTTGTCTTGCACAGAATTCTCTGCAGTTTCTTTTAACATTATTGTTGTTTTATAAACTTCATTTTTTAATATCGATAATTCATCTTCTGTGTTGTCATCTATATCTAATTTATAGTTTTTATTATTTATTTCTTCAATATATCTTGTAATTTCTTTTAATTTTTCGTCTTTTGAATGATTATACTTCATAAATATAATTAAAATTGTTAATGATAATATTATCAAAATTGCTGTATTTAATATTAAAAATATTTTAAAATAATTATCATTTTCTATTAATATTGCATCATCTTGTAAATTAATTCCATAATTCTTGAATAAGCCTGTATCTATATTTTCTTTGCTGTTTATTATTTGCATTATTTCATTATTATCTAAATCTGGATATTGTTCTTTTAGTTTTGATACAATTTGTGCAATTTTATTATTAAAATTATTTGTATATTTTTTGTATTGATAATATTGAAATACATTAAACACTATTAAAATTAATACTATTGCAACTAGACTTTTTATTAATGCTTTTTTTAATTCAATTTTATTTTTCATCAATTCTATACCCTATTCCTTTAATTGTAATTATTATATCTGTTACAAGTTTTTCTCTTATTCTTTTTAAATATACTGTTACAGTATTGTCATTTACATCATTTCCAGTCCATTCCCATATTTTCTCTATAATATAATTTCTTGTAACTACTTTATTTAAATTCATAAATAATAAATTTAATATTTTTAATTCTAAACTTGTTAAATTGATTTCTTTTCCATCTCTATATACTACCATTTTATCTATATCAAATTCGATATCTTTTACTTTTATTATCGAATTCTTTTTATTTCTAAGAAGTATTTTATTAATCCTTGCTATTAATTCTCTTATTGAAAATGGTTTTGTGATGTAATCTTCTGCTCCCGCTTCTAATCCTTTTACTATATCGTCTTCATCATCTTTTGCTGTTAAAAATATTGTCGGTATATTTTTGTTTTTTATATTTTTTTCATATAAATCAAATCCGCTTCCATCTGGAAGAGATATATCAAGAATTACTAATTTAGGCTTTTCATTTTGTAAAAATTTTATTGTTTCTTTTACATTTGTTTTGTGTATTACTTTAAATTTTTCTTGTTCTAAAGAATAAATTATCCCTTTTGCAAGAATTTCATTATCTTCCACTAATAAAATTTCCATCATTTTATTTCTCCTTTCCCCATGCTCAATTTGGAATAAAAATTAGCGTAGTCTATAATTATATTTTTCATTTATTATATAATAAATGAAGGGACTTTTATAGTCCCTTTTCTAAATATTTTCATTTCTTATTGTTTCTATTGTATTTTGTTTATTTATCTTTGCAATTGAATATCTCATTATTATAAATACTAATATAAATACAGCAATGACTGAAATTAAAATAGGTTTTACAGGTATATATATATCACTTTCAAATTTTACAGAAAATGCTTTATATAATGCAAATGTTCCAATCATTCCAAGTGCAATTCCATATATCAATGCTTTTGTTGAATAAAATATTGTTTCAAGATTAATCATTCTATTAAATTCTCTTTTAGTCATACCAATGCTTTTTAGCATTGCAAATTCTTTTTGTCTTAATTCCATATTAGATGTAATTGTATTAAATATGTTTGTTACTCCAATTAATGTAATAACAGTTATAAATCCATATAAGAATATTTTAATTATTAAAACCATTGATTTTTCTTCTTTTACTTGTTCTGATATATTAAAATATCCGCTATCAATATTAATTGATTTTAATTCATCCACAAATCCATCTGGATTACTAGATTGTATTGATATATACCTTAGTTTAAAGTTCATATCTTTATAATAATCTAAATTAACAATTAAATACCCTCCATCATAATATGATTTTTCAATTCCATAAGGTCTTATATCAGTTATAGCCCCAACTTTAAAACTTGTTTCTTTATTATCTAATTTTCCTATAATCGTATCTCCTATTGAATATTTATATATTCTTTGAGTTATTCCTTTTCCTGATTTTTCATAATATAAATAATCATCACATAAAACTCCATTATCTTTTAATTTTTCACCATTCGCTCCGATTTTTTTCATATATTTATTCCAAGAATTATTATCTAAGGCTAAAATTTGTAATTTTGATACTTTTCCTTCTCCTGTTGGAACATATTCTACTAGATTTTTGTCATAATATTCATCTTCTTCTAATTGGATTCCTTCTACATTATTTATTTTGCTTAAGTCATTAATTTTTAAATATTGTTCGCATTCATATAGCCAATAAGATTCATCTATGTATTTTAATTTTGAAATTCTATCTATTTCTTCTTGCGTTCTCCCACCACAGCCTATACTGATATTATAATCATAATCTTTATAGTAATTACCAGTAACATCAAACATATTCGCAATAAAACTGCTCATAGCTATAAATACAAATATACTTACTGCTAGTGATACTACAGTTGTTCTATATTTTTTCTTACTTCTTTTTAAGTTCTTATATGCCAATACTCCGCCAGTTCCAAATATTTTAGAGATCAAAAATGGTACTTTTAATTTTTTTGATTTTAGTTTTACTTCATTTGGATTTTTTAATAAATCTATAGGACTTACTTTACTTGCTTTTTTGGCTGATGATAATGCTGATAAATATATAGTAACTATTCCAAGTACAACAGATAATATTATAGGATATATTGATACTTTAAGCATAATTCCATCAACATTACCAAACAAGAGCTCTCCTGCAATTACATTAACAATTTTTATTAGAATGATTACTGCTAATATACCTGATAATATTCCTAAAGGTATTCCTATTAATCCTAATATTAATGTTTCTGAAATTACATTTCTTTTTATTTGTTTTCTTGTTGTTCCAACACTTGCAAGCATTCCATACATTTTCATTTTTTCTGTAATTGCTATTGCAAATGAATTTCTTATGCAAAATATACTTGTAAACATTATTATAAATATTACAACACCAACAACTTGATATAACATTATAATTGTGTTATCACTAATTGCAAAAACTTCCCATCTTAATAGTTCTTCATTTACATTAAATTTTTCATAATTTAATTTTGGTACTGAATTCTGTGTATTGCTTGTATTATCCATATTGTCTGTGATTTCTGTATCTTTAAATAAATCATTATAATTAGAAGCACCTAAAATATTTGCTATTGATGTTTTATATTCTTTTGGATTTTTTAAAGATATAAATGCATCTTCTCTTCCATCATTTATATTAGTAGAAATTATTGTATATCCTGGATCACTATATATTTCAAAAGAATAATTTGGTCTTTCAATAATTCCTGTTATAGTAAATTCATATTGTTTAGTATTAGTTAATTGTTCATCAGCTTGATTATAAGGATTACTATTATCTAATGTATCTCCATCTAAAGTCTTTCTTGTACCAATATCAATTTTTATTTTATCTCCAATTTTATAATTTACTTTTCCATTAGTAGCAATATGTTTACTTATAACAATCTCATTATTGTTGTTTGGAAATCTCCCTTCTGTCAACTTAAATTTTAGCTCATTAAATATTTTGTTATCCATTGAATATAGTTTTAAATAAGGTTTATCCTCATTTTTTCCATTCTCTAATTTTCCATATCCAACCTCTTTAATAGTAAAAATATTCTTAATATCTCTATTATTTTTTAGAGTTTTAATATTTTCATCTGTAATATCATACAACTTCAAATGATAATATCCTGTTCTATTTATGCTATTTTGCACCAATGTATGCTGAAAGCTTGTAGCCATAGTTGCAACAGCACAAATTAAAGCAGTCGACAATATTATACCTATAATAGTACTAATAGTTCTTTTCTTATTTAATTTTAAATTTCTAATAGATATCTTGTTAAGAATATTCATTTCTACACCTCCTTAACAATTTTTCCATCTTCAATTTTTATAATTCTATCTGCTATTTTAGCAATTTCCATATTATGTGTAATCATAATTATTGTTTGTTTATAATCTCTATTAGATTTTTTTAATAATTCAACAATTTCATCACTTGATTTCGAATCCAAATTTCCAGTTGGTTCATCTGCTAAAATAATAGCTGGATTAGTGATCATAGCCCTACCTATAGAAGTTCTTTGTTGTTGACCTCCTGATAATTCATTTGGCAAATGATTTCTTCTGTTTTCTAATCCTAAAACTTTAATTAATTCATCTAATTTATTTTGATTAACATCTCTATTATCTAAATTTAATGGTAAAGTAATATTTTCTTCAACATTTAATATAGGAATTAAATTATAAAATTGATAAATCAAACCAACCTGCCTTCTTCTAAAAATTGCAAGTTCATCATCATTAAATTTGTATATATCTTTTCCATCAATAAAAACTTTTCCACTTGTTGGCCTATCAACCCCACCAATTAAATGTAAAAGTGTAGACTTTCCACTTCCGTGATGCTCCAACAATTGCTACAAATTCTCCTTTATTTACTGTAAATGATACATTATCTAATGCTGTTACTTTTGTAATTCCTTCTCCATAAACCTTGCCTAAGTTTTCAACTCTTAATATTTCCATAATTAATTTTTTCCTTCCTTTTTATATTTGTTAATTAGATTGTATCATGACTAAAGTGACAAGTAAGTGACTATTTTAAATTTTATCAATTTACAAATAGTTACCAGTAGGGACACCCATAAATGGTAAATTTTTTTACCAAAAATGAGTGTCCCCTCTGGTAAAAATTCTTACCAACGGGGACACCTTTTCTAGTTCTTATTTAAAAATTTCATTTCAACATATAATTTATCTGCAACAGATTGAACAACATTTTTTAAAAGATATTGTTCTTCTGTCATTTTCTCAACTTTTGGAAACTGTTTTCTTGAAAATGCGTTTTTTACTGATATTTCAAAATTTGCACAAAATCTATTATATGCTTTACTTAGCTCAAAATATTGTATTGTTAATGAGATTAATTTTCCTATGTCACTTATACTATATACCTGTTTCAATATACATATTACCATTAAATATGCAATATGTGATTTGCTATATTTCTTTTTTTCTGGTGCTGGCATTATTCCTTGTTTTACATAGTTGTTTATCATTGTTTTTGTTATTATTTTGTCTTCTTTATTTGTTGAATATTGTGATAAATATTTTTCTAAATAGTTTACTACTTGATCTAAGTATAAGTCAATTTCAGGTAGTTCATTCCATCTTGGTATATGTATTTTCATTATTATTTCTTCTATATCTGTATTTATATTTTCCTGCATTTTTTTCGTCTCCTTTATATTTATGTTACTATTTTAGCAGAAAACTTTCAAAATATCAACTATTTAATTATTTAAGAATTCTAAGTGTATTAAATATTGTCAAAATTGTAACACCAACATCTGCAAAAACTGCTTGCCACATTCCACTAATACCTAAAACACTTAATAACAATATTAATACTTTAACACCTACTGAGAATATTAAGTTTTGTTTTATTATTCCACATGTTTTTTTAGAAATATTTATTGCATCTATAATTTTTGAAACATCATCAGTCATTATTACAATATCTGATGCCTCTATTGCTGATTCTGAACCAACTCCACCCATTGATATTCCAACATCTGCTCTAGCTAAAACAGGTGAGTCATTTATTCCATCTCCTACAAAAGCTACTTTTCTATTTGTTGAATTTCCACTATTTTTAGTATTTGCATTGATTATCTTTTCTAATTCATTATACTTATCTTGTGGTAGCATTTCTGATTTTATATTTTGAATTCCTAATTCATTTCCAATTTTATCAGCATTTTTATGGTTATCTCCTGTGAACATACTTGTTTTTATTCCTTGTAAGTTTAATTTTCTAATTGCTTCTTTAGCCCCATCTTTAATTGTGTCACCTAAGTAAATTATTCCTACAAGTTCATCTCCAATTTTCACATAAATTCTTGTTGTATCATCTTTATCATCAGCTTTATTTGTATCATTTACTAAAGTTGAGTTTCCAACTAATATATTTTTTCCATCATATTGATAGCTTAATCCTTTTCCTGCAATTTCTTTAAAATCTTGAATCTCTACATTATCAACATCTACTTTATTAGCTTTTATTATTGATTTAGCAATTGGATGATTTGAAAATCTTTCTCCCATTGCTGCATATTTTAATACTTCTTGTTCATTGTAATTACTTAATACATCTATTTTTTGTATTTCAAATTCACCTTTTGTAAGAGTTCCTGTTTTATCAAATACTATTTCTTTTATGTCTTTAATTGCATCTATATAGTCACTTCCCTTTATTAGGATACCCTCTTTTGAAGATTTTCCTATTCCTGAGAAATAGCTAAGTGGTACTGATATTGCAATTGAACATGGACATGAAATTACTAAAAATATTAATGCTCTATAAATACTACCATTGTTTCCTACATAAGGGATATCTGTAAATAATGGTAAAAATATTGCTACAACTGCAGCTAATCCAATAACTATTGGTGTATAAATTGATGAAGCTTTATTTACAAATGTCTCTGTTTTAGCTTTTTTATCTGTTGCATTTTCTACTAAATTCAAAATTCTACTAACTGTTGAATTTTCGTATTTTTCTGTTACCTTTACTTCTATCATTCCATCTACAACAATGCTTCCAGAAAGTACATTTTTTCCTTCTTGAACTTGTGACAATTTACTTTCACCTGTTAATGAAGCTGTATTTAAATCTGCATTTCCTTTTGTAACAATTCCATCTAGTGGTATTTTTTCTCCTTCTTTAACCAATATAATATCTCCAATTTTTACTTCTTCTGGTGAAACTTGCTTTATCTCATTTTCTATTTTTAAATTTGCATATTCAGGTTTAATATTCATTAAATCTTTTATTGATTTTCTACTCTTATTGATTGATTTCTCCTCTAAAATTTTTCCAATTTCATATAAAATGATAACCATTAATCCTTCTAGATGTTCTCCAACTAAATAAGCTCCAATACATGATATTGTTATCAAGAAGTTTTCATTTATCTTCTTACTTTTGAAAAGCATTTTTATAGCATTTTTTGCTGTTCTATATAACAAAATAGCATAACCTATTATAATTAGGATTGTTGAAACAGTTGCTGGTAATTTTGCATACATCCCTATAAATGCAATTACTATTCCTATCACTAATCTACAAACTTGAGTTATTGTATTTGATTTTTCTTCTTTTGGTTCTGAATTCTCTGAAGAAGCATCTATCATTTCAACATCTGGCTCTTGTTCTAATACAGCCTTTCTTACCTCTTCAACAGAAACCTCATCAGTTTCATATGTTAATTTTAGTTTCGCAAAATTAACATTTACATTGTACAATTTGGGATTCTTCGCTAGTTTTTCTTGTATTTCATTTGCACATGCAGCACAATCTAAATCTTTTAATATAAATTCATATCTTTTCATATTCATCATTCCTTTCCGGAAAATTTGGGGACAGGTCATTAGGGACCGGGTACATAATTTTCACTTGTTGTAATTTGGGACCGGGTACATAATTTACCTATCTGTGTTCATAACTTTCCTCTATATGTTTTTTAGCGAGTTCATACATTTCTGAAATATGTTCATCATCTAAAGAGTAATAAACTGTTTTTCCTTCTTTTCTAAATTTCACTAGTTTAGCCTGTTTTAAAACTCTTAATTGATGTGATATTGCAGATTGTGTTGAATTTGTTATTTCGGATATATCTCCTACACATAATTCTGATTCTAGTAATGCACTTATTATTTTCATTCTTGTTGTATCTCCAAATACTTTGAAAACTTCAGCAATATCAAATAATAAGTCATCACTTGGCATTACCTTTTTTATTTTATTTACTTTTTCTATATCAATTGCTCCTTCTTCCATACTTCCACCTTCTTTTCTATATGTAAGTTTGAATTTTATCTTTCTATTATATGCTGTCATATGAATAATTGTTCATATGTTTACATTTTCATACTAACATTATTATATGTTTTTGTCAATAAGTTTGTTAACTATTTTTATAAACTATCTCTGGTCTTGATATTTTACATAAAACATGTTATAATTTTATAGATACTTATTATGCTTAAATAATAAAAAGGAGGAATTCTTATGCAGCCAATGCAACTAAAGCTTTTATTACCCTTCGTACTTATTTTGTTTGCTTATTTTATCATTTCAGTAGTAGATATAATGATAAAAGAGCAAAGCACAATAATACGGTTTATAGGATACCTACTAGCTATTTTAATGGCTATGTTTGTATTTTATATAACTTTATATTATTATTTTGATATAAAGTTATTTGAAGTCTTCCTATAAAAATTCCTTCAAGTAAAAAAATAGCCATTCAACAATAATGTTAAATGACTATTTTTTTAAACCTTTTATTCACTTCATTCCAATTTACTATATTCCAAAAAGCATTAATATAATCAAGTCTCTTAGTTTTATACTGTAAAAAATATGAATGTTCCCACATATCCAAAACAAGTAATGGTTTGCATCCCCATAAAGTTAAATTCTGATGTTTCTCGCATTGTAAAACTTCTAATTTACAAAAATCAGGAACCCATACTAATAAATTCCAACCTGACGCTTCCACAACTTTACTACTTTCTGTAAATTGCTCTTTAAATTTTTCATAACTTCCAAAGTCTTTTATTATTTGCTCCATTAATTCATTACTAGGGCTTGTTGGAATTGAAGGTCCCATATTTTTGAAAAATAATTCATGTAATATCACTCCTGATCCAAAAAAGCTTAAATCTTTTTCTAAACATTTTATATTTGCAAATTCTCCTGTTTCTCTTGCTTTATTTAGCTTTTTATGTGTTTTATTTGTATTTTCAACATATCCTTTATATAGAATATTATAATGTATGTCTAATGTTTCTTTATTATAATATGGTTCTAATGCATCTAATGGATATGGCAATTCTTTTACTTTTATCATTAACATTCCTCCTCACATTTATTATATTAAAATTAAAAAAATTCATACCTTTGCCATATGAATTTTTTATATATCTTATATTTTTCTTCTCTGCATATTATAACAAATTTTAGCCACGAGATTATTGGGAGCAATTTTAGCCCCAAATCTAGCTAGTCTAATTTTCCAGCCAGGTACAATATAAAATCTTCCCTTAAATAATTTTTCTACAGCATATCTTGCAACATAATCACTACTCAATCCTTTTAAAGCAAATTGTACATCTGCTACTTTATTAAAATTAGTGTCAACTGGTCCTGGACATAAAATGCTTATTTGTACATTTGATTTTTCTTTTTTTAATTCTTCTCTTATTGCTTCTGAAAGTCTTACAACATACGCTTTCGTTGAATAATATGTTGCCATTAGTGGGCCAGGCATAAATCCTGCAATTGATGCAACATTTAAAATTTTTCCTCTATTTTTCTTTTTCATATCTTGTAAATATAGTTTAGTTAAAACATGATATCCTACGATATTTGTATTTATCATTTGCAATTCTTTTTCTAAATTTGTTTTATCAAAATATCCACAATCTCCAAATCCTGCATTATTTACCAGTATATCTATATCTATATATTTATCATGTAACTCTTTGCAATTTTCCGGTTTAGATACATCCATACTTACTACTTCTGAGCTTGTTTCTAATTCTAATTTCAATTCATTCAATTTTTCTAAATCTCTTGCTACTAAAACTAAATCATACCCTTTTTTACTTAATTCTTTCGCAATGTCTCTTCCTATTCCAGAAGATGCTCCTGTTATTAATGCTCTCATATTTTTATTCCCTTCAATTACAAGCAATTACCAAAATTTTGTTGAAAAAGTCTTTCTAAATACATCTATAAATGATTTAAATGTATTTATAATTATTCTAAAAAAAATGTTTTTTTCGTATAATTTTGTAAAAAAATTTCTTACTACTGGTATTTGATAAATTATTGCAAATGCTAATATAACAATTAAAATACATCCAATTAATTTTATATAATATTTAAAATTATGTTTATATTTTATTTTATAGCCTCTATTTCTCATATCTTGAATGTATGCATCTTCATATGCCTTATTATATGCTTGTTTGGTTACTCTCTTTATTTCTTCCCCTAATATTTTTCCCATATTAGTTATTGTATTTCCATCTTGAAAACCATTGTATACATTATTAGGCACATTTTTTTGGAAATTATTATCTCGAATTCTACCATTATAAGTCTGATTATTTGTTACTGTACTATTCTTTTCTAATTCATTTTTTAGTCTTTCATTTTCAGTTATTGCTTTTTCATATTCTTCTCTTGATATTTCTGTTCTTTTTAATTGCTCATCATATGTTGTTTTTTTATAATCATCAGTTAATACAGAATATGCTTCATTTATTTCTTTCAATTTTTCTTCATATTCACTTTTCTTTATTCCATTTTGTAAATCTGGATGATACTTTTTCGCAAGTGTTCTATATGCTTTTTCTATTACTTCAGGTGATGCTTTTGAGTCTACTTCTAGTATTTCATAATAATTTTTCACTTTTTTCTCCATTCTCTGTTTATATAAGATACCTTTATATTTCTGCCTCAATAATTTCACAGTTTTTCATCGATATATCAGATAAATTTCTACTCTGTGGCATTCCATATAAATGTGCTTTTATAACTTTTGCTACTCCTCCATGTGCAACAATTAATACAGTTTTGCCTGAATATTTTTGCTTTATCTCTTCTAAAAATTCTAATATTCTTTTTTCAAAATCTTTTAAGTTTTCACCATTTGGAATTTGATAATTTAAATCATAATCCCAAATTTTTTTTTCAATTTCATCTGTTATTTTATGACCTTCTAATTTTCCAAGTTTTCTCTCTCTTATTCTTTCATCCATTATAGTTTGAACATTCTTATCTTCATTAATTATTTCCACCGTTTGTTTAGCTCTATGCATTGGAGAACAAATTACAATATCATAACTTGAATTTTCTAATTCTTTTTTTGTCTCATTTGCTTGTTCTATACCTGTTTTATTTAACTCCTTCTCAGAGCCTCCTCCTTGCATCCTTTTTGCCAAATTCCAGTCTGTTTGCCCATGCCTTACATAATAGATTTTCATTAAAATTCACTCCTCTATAATAAAAACTTTTTCTTTTGAAATTATTATCCATTTTTATTATATCATTTATACATTATTTTTCAATCTTTTTTTCAACTTTTTAAAAGGACCTTTATAATTATAAGGTCCTTTTTTGAAACATTCTTTATTTTTTTATTGCAATAGCTCCAAAAGGTGTTAATTGCTGTTTATTACATCCTTTAATTTTGAATAATATTTCAGCATTTCTATATTCTTCTGGTAAATTCATTTTACTAATTTTATGTGTTCTACTTACAACAACTAGCATTTTATTATTTTCATCATATCTTTCAAATATAAATTGTTCTTGGTCAATTTTTATAATCTTAATTTCTGCTTTTCTTAAAAATTGTTCTTGTTTTCGAAAATTTCCTATTTCTTTGAAAAATTTTAACAATTCCTTGTCTCTGTATTTCCAAGGATATGGTGCTCTATTTTCAAGATTTCCAATTCCTCTTGTTCCTACTTCATCTCCATAAAAAATAGAAAAAATCCCCGGCAAAAACGCCAAAGCTATAATATAAGATTTATAGACCATCTTACCATATTTGTATTCTTCTTTACTCATTTTATGATTTTTTACCCACTCTAAGTTGTCATTTTGTAAATTCCATACCCATTCACCATATTGTTGAAATGCATTACATCCAAAAATTTCAATTGCTCGTGAAATATCATGTGTAGATGTAAAATTCATTAGTGTCTGTATTGTTTCCTCAGGATATTCAGATAAAATTTCTCTTAAGATATTATCCAATTTTCCTATATCACAATACTTATAATATCTAATTAATGCATCAACAACAAGATAATTCATTACAGAATGCATACTTTTTCCTGAACTTATATATCCTCTGTTCATTCTCATCGGATTTTTCCAGACTTCACCTAAAATAAATCCATCTTTTTTGTTACGCTTTACAGCTTTATTGATGTTTTCAATAAAATCATCTGAAAGTTCATCAGCAACATCAAGACGAAGTCCATCAATTCCTAATTTAAACCACTTATCAATTATTCCTCCTTCACCAAATATGAATTTCCTCCACTTTTCTGAATTTCCATCACATACAGGAAGATTTGTCATTCCCCACCAATATGAAAAATCATGATGGCCATGAATACATTCTCTTCTATAAAAACTGTAGTATGGAGATTCTGAACTTTGATATGCTCCAACAGTATCATAATTTCCGTATCTGTTAAAATAAACACTATCATCACCTGTATGATTAAATACAGCATCAAGGATAATTTTCATTCCATTTTGATGTGCTCTATCACATAAGCTTTTAAGCATTTCATTTGTTCCTGCATACGGATCTACATTTTCATAATCTGCTGTATCATATCTATGGTTTGACTGACTTCTTACAATTGGACTAAGATATAAAATATCTACACCTAATTTTTTTATATATTTTAGTGTTTCTTCTATTCCCTTTAAGTCCCCTCCATAAAAATCAGCATTCCAAAGTCCATCTTCGTCAGGTCCTAATGTTGGTGGTTCATACCAATTCTCATGAATTTTTCTTCTTGGCATTGAAATTTTTTCAATTCCTTTGCCTTTCCGATATCTGTCAACAAAAATATGGTACATAGTTGCTCCTTTTGCCCATTCCGGTACATCGAATCCAACAGACATTTTCCAATATTCCTCTTTGGTTAAGCTAGTATCCCCAGTAATGTTTTTCTTCTTATAATACTGGAATCTTCCATTTGCTTCATAAGAAAAATAGTATTGGTAAATAGCACTATTTTCAAGTGTAACCGTAGTTTCAAAATAAGCATTTCCCTTGTCATTTTTTACATGTTTCATCTGATATGCATCTTTTTTTCCAAATGTCAAAACAGAAAATTTCACCCGTTCAACCCAACCTTTTTCAAATGGAATCTGAATTGAAACTTTATAAATTGCTCCATCTTTTGTACTTGCAATTTTTGTTATTTGATGTCTCATACTGTTCCCCTTTCTAATTTTAGAAAAGTTTTATTAATTTGATTCATTTATAATTTATTATCATTTAATAATTTTGTCAATACATTTTAAATTTTTTCTAATGCTAACTTATAATCTTCAATTCCGAAATCTATTGATGATATCATTTCATTGTCTTCTTTCATTTTCATAAATTGCTCTATAGTTACCCATTTTGCATCAGATACTTCCCCATCTTCAAATTTAATTTCTTCAATTGGAGTATCTTTTTTAAACAACCAAATATCTTTAAAACCTCCTGGTGTTTTATCTTTTCTTTTTTCTTGTAATAATGTTGCATCCTCTGGCGCAAATTTCATTCCAATCTCTTCTTGCGCCTCTCTTAAAATTCCTTGTAAACTTGATTCTCCTGCTTGTACTCCTCCACCAGTTAGCTCCCATTTTAATGGTTCTGCTTTTTTAGTTTCAGACCTTTTTGTTATTAAAATTTCTTTTTTGGAATTCATAATTAATGCAACTGTTACTAAATGATATTCTCCATCTTTAAATTCATATACTCCTCTTTCAGCAAATCTTCCTGTTTTATTTCTGTTTTTATCATATATATCCCATAATTCTGCCATCTTTGTTCCTCCTTTTATTTATAATATTTATATATGAAATTTATATCATATTTATTAGGTTATTTCAATAAAATTGTAAAAATTGTATATTGTTTGTAATATTTTTGTAACACAAATGTCATACAAATGTAATACACATTTATATTAAATTATTGTATAATTAATTTGACGAAATTTAATGCAAAAAGTTATTTTTTGTAGTCAAAAAATGGAGGATACAATGAGCATCGAATCTGATTTACGAAAAGATGGAATTAGAGTAGTTGATATACTTGATACAATGTCTGTAAACCGTATCGCTCATAGCATTGCCGAAAAGCTTTGTAATACATTTCCTGAACTTTGTTTTAATGAAAGTGATTTGTTTGCAAAACTTTCTAGATTGGGTATGTATAGAGCTACAATGCCAGAAGGAATGGCAGAAGCAAACTACTTTTATAAAAATACATCAATATATTTTAATGAAAAGATTGCTTATGAAGATTTAGAAGAATTTGCAATTCATGAATGTATTCACTATATTCAAGAAATTAAAGATAAGAAAAATAATCTTGTTCGAATGGGACTATGCAATTTTGATAATTTTAAAATTGTTGGTATGGGATTAAATGAAGCTGCAGTTCAATATATTACATCTAAAGTTATTAATATTGAAAAAGACTATGTTAAATATTTCGGTGTTTCTTTTAGAACCATTAGTCCTTCATATTATCCATTAGAATGTAATTTGATTGAACAAATGGCATATGTTACGGGAGAAACTGTTTTATTTGATAGCACTTTTACAAGTAATGACAAGTTTAAGAATACATTTATCAGATTAACTTCTGAAAAAACATATAATGATGTTGAATATTATGTTGATCGTATTCTTGAATTAGAAGAAAATATTATAAAATTAAACAATAAATCTTCTTCATATGATGAAAGAAACAAAACAGTAAATAAACTTATCTCAAAAATAGATGAATCTAAAAGTAAAATTGCAGAATATTTTGAAAAAGCACAAAATTCAATTATAAAAAATTATTTTGATAAATCTTTTAGATTAATAAGCAATTTAGAAGAATTGGACAATTATAGAAGAAAATTAGACCATTATGGAGAGTTAATTGGTCGTACTGACAATTATACTTTCTTTGATGATTACTATACCGAAAAGATGTCACAATTAGAGCATAAGTCTAATGTACTTGAAAATGGCGGCATTGAAACAGCTCTTGAATATAAGAAACCTAACAAATTTGTTTCTTGGCTAAGAGCAATTAAAAACTTCGTAACAGGAGAAAAAATAAATAATTAACAAATGAATTTAAAATTCACATAAGACATTTTTGCAAGTTATATACTTACAAATGATAACTATACAGATGATATCATACTAATGATTATTATACAAAAGATGTCATACTAATGATGTTTCAAAAGATAGCTGTACAAAAGATATCAAACAAATGATTTATTTATATACAAATGATTTAAAAGTCGGTCTAATAAAACCGACTTTTTTGTATTAATTTTCTTCTAAAAATTTCATTATAGAATTTGCTGCATCTCTACCTGAACGAGCTGCCCAAGCAACTGTTCCCTTAGCTCCCGCAATATCTCCTCCTGCAAATACTTTACTTCTTGAAGTTTTATTTTCTTCATTAATTTGAATATATCCCCATTTATTTAATTGTAAATTTAAATTGTTTACAAAGTCATCTGGTCTGGATCCAAGTGCCATTATAATATAATCTATATCTATAATATAATTACTGCCAATAATATTAACTGGGCTTTTTCTACTCTCTCCTTCTTTTTGAACTAGTTCTGTTTTTATTAATTCAATTTGCTCAACTTTATTTTTTCCTAAAATTTTAATAATATTATTTTGAAATAAAAATTCTATTCCTTCTTCTTTCGCTTCTTGTATTTCTTTATTTTCAGCAGGCATTTGTTCTTCTGCTCTTCTATAAATCACTTTAACTTCCTGTGCCCCTAGTCTTTTTATTGTTCTAGCACAGTCCATAGCAACATTTCCACCACCTATAATTGCTACTTTTTTATTTATATAATTAGGGTAATTTTTCTTTTCTAATAATTGATTTCCTCCAAAAACCCCCTGTAGTTCTTCACCTTCTACTCCCATTTTAGTTGTAATATTTGCTCCAAATGCTAAAAATATAGCATCATATTCTTTTTCTAGTTGTTCCAATGATAAATTTTTACCAAGTTCTTGGTTATATTTTACTTGTAACCCTAAGTCTATAATTTTTTGAACTGTTTGTTTTACTATTTGTTTTGGAAGTCTAAAATCAGGAATACCATGTACTAATAGTCCTCCAAGGTAATCATATTTTTCATATAAAGTTACAGAATAGCCATTTTTCAACAAGAATGCTGCTGCTGTAAGTCCTGAAGGACCACCTCCTACAATTGCAATTTTCTTGTTTTGACTATTTAATGTATGTGGTGTTATTTCATAATTTTCTTTTATAGCAATATCACCTATAAATGCTTCTAATTCTCCTATGCTTACTGGTTTTGATTTTATTCCTCTAACACATGAACCTTCACATTGCTTAGTGTGTGGGCATATCCTACCACATACAGCTTCTAATACTGTTGTTTCTGAAAGTATTTCATATGCTTTTTTATAATCTTCTTCTTTTACTGCTTTAATAAAACCTGGTATATTGTTTCCTAATGGACATCCTTTATTTGAGCAAGGTTTTACAGGACAGTTTAAACAATAATTTGATTTTTCTTTTATTTCTTCCATTAATATTCACCTATACTATTTTACATTGTTTTATTTTTTTAGTCAATTCTTTTGACCAATTGGGCTTACTTTTACAATTTTCTTAGATTTTTTATTAGTAATCTATTTACATTTTTCGACATTATTGATATAGTATATTTATTCATAAGAAAAAAGGGGGGATAACTATGCAAAGCGATAAAGACTGGGTTGTTACATTATTATTAAGTATATTTCTTGGTTCTTTAGGCATACATAGATTTTATGTAGGAAAAATAGGAACAGGTATTTTGCAACTAATAACATTAGGTGGATGTGGTGTTTGGACATTAATTGATATAATTATGATAGCTACAGGAAACTTTAAAGATAAAGATGGAAACATCATCAAAAGTAATTAAATTTATAATTTTTATAGTTTCTAATCTAATGTTATTTATACTACTATATAATATTCCAATTGATTCGGGAATACTTAGCAATATTTGTGTATTTAAATTTATAACAGGACATACTTGTTGGAATTGTGGAATGACAAGAGCATTTTTATCAATTCTTCATTGTAATTTTAGTTCTGCTTATTTTTTCAATAATAAGGTAGTCTTTGTTTTTCCCTTTACCATTTGTATTTATTTATATAGTTGGGTTAAATTTATTTTTTCGAAAGGAGATGTTAATTATGACAGAAAAAGGTAAAGCTATTTTAGCATATGTATTCACTTGGATAGGTGGATTAATTGTATTATATGGTATGAAAGATAATGAAAGAAATACTAAATTTCATGCAGCACAAGCAATAGTTATAGGAATTGGTTATATGATTATTTATGCAATTTATCGAGTAATTCCAATATATATTCCATTCTTTTCAACTATAATTTATGGTTTATATATTGTTTTAGTAATTATAGGTATTTCTAAAGCAAATAAAGAAGAAGATCCAGAATTGCCTGTTGTTGGTAATATTGCAAAATCAATTTTCGGTAAAAAAATTGATGAAGAATAGAAGAATTAAAAAAAGCTAATAAAGTATATTTTTACTTCATTAGCTTTTTTATTATGCTCGTGCTTTTACAATAAATCTTTTTGTTGCATGTGCGTTTCCATTTTCGTAATAACATGTGATTAAAGTAACTTCAATGTTTCCATTAGTTAATTGACTTGTACAAGCTGTATTTTCAGGTTCAACTACAAATGTATCATAAACTTTGTAATCTAATGTTTTTCCATTTAAGTCTGTAATTTTTATAATGTCATCATTTTTTATATTAATAAGATTTCCAAAAAATTTAGAATTTTTATAATTATGACCTGTAATGCATAAGTTTCCTACTTCATTAGGATTTCCTCCCCAATACTTAGCAACAGATACTTTTAATAATTTTTCAGATACAGTTGATAAAATAGGATATTCTATTCCTAATCTTGGAATACTTACAATTCCTATAGTGTCATATTTTTTTCCATCTGATGCTGTATATGTTTTAGTTACTTTCTTTGTTGTGTTTTCTTGCTTTGTTTCTTGTGTATTAACTTTTTTTTGCTCAACTTCTTCTTGAACATTTTCTTTTTCTTCTTTATCATTTTCTTCTTCTTTTGTTAATAATACTGTTTCTTCTGAATCTTGCTCTGCATCTGTAGTAGCCACTTCATTAGGTATTATTTCTTGTTCAGAAGTACTTTCGTTATTTCCAAAACATATTGTTTTTATTCCTACTATTAATATAACAAAAATTATAATAATTATAAATAATGGTATTGAAATTGTTTTATTTTTCTTTTGCATTACATGCTCCTTTATTAAATAAAGGATGTTTATTAACATCCTTCCTTTTATTTTATATCTTTTAATTTATTATACTTAAAATATACAAAAATTGCAATACCTAAAACTACTATTAATGTTGTTGTAACTCCTACTGTTAATCCTGCTTTTGGTAATGTTCCTGTTGCTGTTGTATTATCTTGTTTTTGGTTATTGTTATTTTGGTTTGCTTGTTGTCCTTGATTATTTTGGTTATTGTTTTGGTTATTTGAACTTCCTGGTGTTTGTTGGTTTTGATTATTGTTACTATTGCTATTGTTGCTATTATTATTTGGAGTTGTATTTATTTTAGTTACTTCTCCAACTTCTAATATTGCTTGTCCATATATTGTTTTTACATCATTTGCACTTCCTTTTAACCATAAATAATATAGTCCATCTTCTGCTGGTAAATTTTCATTAAGTATTGTAGGTTTTGTCCATGTACCATTCACAGATTTCCAACTTGTATCTGATAAACTTGGAAAGCTTTCTTTTCCTTTTAAATTTAATCCAGATAAATCATGATTATTGTCAATATATTTATTTACAATATTAGCATCAGTTATTTTTTCCCATTTATATTGAACATTTTCTTTATTTATGCCATATACTGTTGTCATTTCAAAAGCTGGATTGTTAGGCACACCTCTATTGAAAAATTTGCTTTTTATTACTTCAAAAGACTTTAGTAATGGCAAACTTAAATCAACATTATATTTTTCCAATAAATTAGTTGTTTCACCAACTTTTCTAACAGTAATATATGCTGTATCTGTTGATTTTAATATTTCTAATTGATTTTTATTATCAACTGATACTGTAATTTTTATATTTCCTGTAGTATATTCTGGTGCTAGTACAT
Organism: uncultured Clostridia bacterium; assembly: GCA_934167755.1. Lineage (GTDB taxonomy): Bacteria > Bacillota > Clostridia > TANB77 > CAG-508 > CAG-269. The sequence continues at coordinate 127,960 of CAKPLT010000001.1, read as the reverse complement.
CATACCAATTAGTAATTTGTGCATCTTTGCTTTTTTCAATTGCCCATTGGTAACTTGCACCATTTTCTAATTTTAAACCTTTTATTCTAAATTCCACAGAACCATTTGTAGATGTTACTATTTTTTCAGATGTAATTGTCTCTGTTGTTGTTTCTGCTCTTACTATATTAGGGATTGAAATAGTTATAGCACATATCAGCATCATAATTATTAACATTTTAACTTTTGTCATTTTTTTCACCTCCTTATCTTTTGAATCATTTATATAGCATTTATATCATTTAAGTCGAATTTTGTAAATAGTTTTTGATAGTTTTTTATTTATAATTATCTTTATATTTTTCCATAACCAACTGTAAGTCTTTAATAAAATCAATTTTTTTAGTTTCATCACGCAAAAGTGCAGCAGGATGCCAAGTTGGCATATACAATATTCCTTTTTTTTCAACCCATTTTCCTCTACTAGCTGTAATTCCGTACTCTTTTCCTAAAATATTTTTTAGAGCTACACTTCCAAGCAAAACAATAATCTTAGGTTTAACAAGAATTACTTGATTTCTTAAATAATTTAAACAAGCTACAGCCTCATCTTCTTGCGGATTCCTATTTGAAGGTGGTCTACATTTAACAATATTAGCAATATATACCTCATTTCTATCTAATCCAATAGTTTCAAATGCCATATTCATCAGCTTTCCAGCTTTTCCAACAAAAGGTTCACCTTGCATATCTTCATCTGCTCCTGGACCTTCACCTATAAACATTAAATCAGATTCTCTATTTCCTATACCAAACACAACATTATTTCTTGTATGACATAATTTACATTTTATACATTGTTTAGCATCATCTTCTAACTGTTCCCAATTATCATACATATTTTTCTCCTTTTACCACTAGGGACACTCATTAATGGTAAAAATTTTTACCAGTGGGGACACCCCTTGTCTTTTCTTAAATAATTATCATTCAATTTCTTTCAAAATTTTAGTAATCTTTGGTCTATTTATATTTAAAACTTCTGATAATTTTCTTGTAGAAATTTTAGAATTTTTTCTAAGAGCTTTAATAATCTCTTTCAAATACACTTCATTATTTTTCAACATTTCTATAGAAATCTTTTTATTTTGCATATATTCACTAATAATTTTATCAAATTCAACATTTTCTTCAATATCTTCTATATCTGTAATATTAAAATTAGAATGTTGTTTTTCAAATATTTCTAAATAGTTTCCTTCACCATAAATTAGCTTAGGGCTTTGTGGATCTATTATATCTTTACATCCTATCCATTCACCAAAACTTGAATATTTATAATCCTTGGCATTTTGTACTATTCCGAGCTTTAACAGGATTATTATGTATATACACCAAACAATTATATAATTGCTCTTGTGACATAATTGGCTGAGTATAATATCTATTTCTAAAAACTACTCCAACTCTTTTATTTATGTAATTATAATACATTGCAAAATTAGTATTCACCGTATGCATAACCTTTGTCACTTCATACGGATTTATAGTATGAAACAATATATGAGCATGATTTCCCATTATACAATATGATAGGACCTTTGCATTGCTTTCTCTTATATGTTTTCTTAAAAGATTTTTATACTTTTTCTTTAGTTCGTCTGTCTTGAAAATAAACTCTTTGTTTATTCCTTGTGACATTACATGAAGATACTGTGTATCCATATTTTTTCTAGCTGTTCGGGGCATAGTAATCCCTCCTTGTGATTTATTTTTTGCCCCCATCTATCCTATAGTTTTATCATACTTTTTGCTTTTTGTAAACATAATTCTTGTTTTTTGTTAATTTTTCTTTCATTTTTATTCAATTTAAATTTTTAATTATAAAAATAAAAAAATATTATAAAGATTTTTTATAAATTTAACTTAAAGGGTGTCCCCTGTGGTAAAAAAATTTACCACTAATGAGTGTCCCCAATGGTAAAAATTTTTAAAGCATTGCTATATGTAATTTCCGCAATCCTATCTACTGGTATACCTCTAAAATCTGCGATTTTTTGAGCAATATATATTACATTTCTAGAATCGTTTCTTTTTCCTCTATTTGGTTCTGGCGCTAAATATGGACTATCTGTTTCAATCAAAATTCTTTCTAATGGAACCATTTTTACTATTTCAGATGCATTTTTTGAATTTTTAAAAGTTACTGGTCCAGCAAATGAAATATAATATCCCAATTCAAGTGCTTGTTTTATCATTTCTTGATTAAATTGGCAACAATGAAATATTCCAGCTTTTTTTACAGGATGTTCTCTTATAATATTAATTGTATCTACCGAAGCATCCCTAGAATGTATTACTATTGGTAAATCTAATTCATTTGCCAAATTTATTTGTTTTACAAATGCTTCTTTTTGCAATTCTTTATTATCTTTGTTCCAATAATAGTCAAGTCCAATTTCTCCTATTGCTACAAGTTTATTATACTTATTTTCTTTTATAATTTTTGTGATTTCGTCTATATCTTTCCACAATTCTTGCTCAGATTGTGGAATATCATTAGGAGAAATACCACAAATCGAATAAATAAATTCGTATTTTTTTGACATTTGTATAGCCTTTTTTGACGATTCTATATTATAACCTGCACATACAAATTTTGTTATTCCTGATTCATATGTATCTTTTATTATATGTTCTCTATCTTCATCAAATTTTTCATCATTATAATGTGAATGTGTATCAAAAAGTTCCATCTTCTCTCTTCTTTCTTTTTATAAAATTTTTTAATATTTTTAATGTTTGTCCCAAGTGATAAAAAATTTTACCATTAATGAGTGTCCCCAATGGTAAAAATCACGCTTGCAACTGCATATTCTTTACAATGAGATATGCTAATATCTATATTTTCAGATTTTATATTATGATTTAATATATTTACATATGGTCTTCCAATATCGTCATTTAAAATTTCAATGTCATTCCAATTGATATCGTACTTATCAGGCAACATTGATGAAATTGCTTTAAATACTGCTTCTTTAGCAGCAAACCTTGCAGCATAATGTTGATACTTTTGTGCTTTTTTGCTTTCACAGTACCATATTTCTCTTTCCGTATATACTCTATCACAGAATTTTCCTTCTGTTTCATCAATACATTTTTTTACTCTTTCTATTTCTATTATATCAATGCCTGTTTTTATTTTCATTTTTTATCCTATTCCTTTTTATTTTTCTCATTCCTACAAATAAAGTTGATATATACATTTTAAATATTATATATCAACTTCTTTTGTTTTTATATTTTTCCTATATATTAATTTTATACCACTGTAATAATAATTGATTATCTCTATTTTCCTAAAAACAATATATTTATTGTGTTTATTATTAAAGTAACTATTAATATAATTGTAATTATTATATTGTTTTTAGCTGTTTTTTCTATATTCATTTCTTTATATAAAATATCATATTTATTTTTTGTGTCAAAATAAATTTCATTTAACTCTAATACTTCTTTTAAATTTTGATAATATAATGATCCTGTGTCTTCTGATGTTACTTCACTAACCCATAATGTCTGAGTGAATTTTATAAATTCTTTTCGTACTTTTCTTACATTAATTTCTTGCCTAAAGTCTAAATTTATTTTATTTAGATAAATTTTTGTGTAAATAGCTAGTATATATGTATATAAATATTGTTCTTCAAATTCTTGTGGAAATTTTGTATAATTATTCATATCATAACTTGAACTAAATAATGTTACACCTTGCTTTGTTACTCCCAATTTTGCATATTTCCACTTTGATATTATCTTCATATCTTCTTTTGAATAATTTATACTATTATCATTTGGCAAAATGTTTAAAAATCTCATATAACTATTACTTATTTGCTCAAATTGACTTGTATTGTTCCAATTTTCTTGATCTATACATACATATGAAAATGTAAAAAATCTTTCTGTATTTATATTAAGTTTCATAGTTTCTGTTATAGGCCCTGTTATGTTTTCTATAAATTCTTTAAAATATTTTACATCACTAAAGTAATCTGTTTGTACTCTAATATTGTCATAATTGTTCATATTTGCAAATTCTTGATTAATATCTCTAAATTTATAATTAAAATTTAATACATCTGAAAATTTATCACTTTCTTCAATATTAGTTTTTATACATAAAAAACATATTCCTGTATTGAAACATATTATTTCAATTTTAGGTATTTTGAAAAATATTCCATTTCTTTCTGATGTTTTACCTTGTATATCTTTTTTTATATTATATTCAAATATTGTACAAGAATCTTTTGCTAAAATCGCAGCCCTTGTTTCTAATGGTAATTCTTTAAATCTGGTTAATCTTGTTTTGCTTAAATTGAAGCTATTAAACATATAATTTCTTTCTCTATATGAGAAATATGAATATATATTTAAATCTTTTTCTTTTCTAAATATCCTCAATTTACAATTTTCATTTTTTAGTAGTTTTATTAAATATTTTATATATTTGCTTTCTTTTATCACATAAGGGTATATAAAATGTGTGTATTGATATTTTGTCTTTAGCTCCATATATTATTCCTCTCTCCAGTTAGAAAAAAATTTTTTGTTTTCTTTCTGTTTCCTGGCTATTTTTCACAATAGTAATTCATATTTAAATCTTCTCCTAAGTGCCATTTACCTATAAAATCGATTTTTAAATTATCTTCTAAATTATATTTTGGTTCTATTACTTCTTTTCCATTTTTATCAATTGAACCCCATAATCCATCTTTTTTTACTGCAGAATATCCATATTTGTTTTGTTCTGTTGCATCATCATATATAAATTCTGTTACTGCATTTCCTTTTTTATCTATATATCCATATTTGCCATCTTTTTTGCTTAAAAATATAGTATTATCTTTTAATGCTTTTATATTTGATATTTCTTCACCTTTTAAATTGTAGTATTTATATTCGTCGTCAATTCTCATCCTTATATATTCATCATCTGTATTTACTTCTGTCAATATACCTGTTGTTTTTATATTATATTGACTATCAATTATTGATGTTTTATATTCTGCATCTTCTGCAAAAAATAATTTGGCTTTTTCATTATATGTTATACCTTGATATTCATATGGTATTTGAATGTTTCCCATATTATCAATTATTCCATATTTATCATTTTGTTTTGCTATATATATTCCGTCATTTGCTTCTTTTAAATCTTGATATATTGTTTCTAATATTATTTCTCCTGATGTATCCATTTCTCCATATAAATTATTTTTAGTAAATATTATTCCATTTGTTGTTGCTGATTTTATTTCGTCAAATCCATTTTCTATTATTACTTCGCCTTTTGAATTTATTAATTTTTCTTTTCCATCTTCTTTAATTAAATAGTATTCTTTTAATGCCTTTTGTTCTATTTCTTCATATTTATTTTCTAATATTTGTTTTTTGGTTGCACTTACAACTCCATATTTTCCTTGTTCATCTATGGTTATGTATCCATCCTTATATGTATTTCCTATATTTTTTATTTCCTTGTAGTTACATTCAATTATTATACTTCCAGCATCATTTACTAATCCTATCTTATCATCTTTTTTTATTAGAATACTATTTTCTATCCCATCTAATACAGTTATTTCATCATATTCTACAGGTAATAGTTCTTTACCTAATAAATCTATTAAACCATATTTTCCATTTTTTTCTACTTTCAAAACATTTTCTTCATACCATACATTATTATTTTTGTCCATATTATCAAGTATTTCTATTTGGTCATATCCTGTTAAAATTTCTTCATTTTTACTATTTATAGCTTTTGTTTGGTATGTTCCTGTTTCTTCGTTTATATTATATATACATAAAAAAACATCTTTTGTTTTGTCAGGTATTATTATCATTTCTTGGTATGATGGTTGTATTACTTCATCTCCATCTTGGTTTATTACTCCCCATTTATTTTGTGCATATAATGCAAAATATTCATAGTCCTTTGTTATTTTTTTTCTTTCTTTTAATACATTTTTTATTATAAATATGAACATAATTATAACTGCAATTGCAATAATAACTGCAAATACTTTTTGATAGTTCAGCTTTCCTTCTGTTTCATATCTTTTTCCTCTTGCCATATTTTTCATTCCTCATAAAATATATTTAGGTTTTTATGGCTACCTATAAACCTTTTTATTCTATTTTAATTTATATTTTTCCGCAAGTATAATATATCACATTTTTTTTTTAGTTACAAGCATTTTTTATTTATTGCTGTTAAAAAATTACATAATAAAAAAAAAGATTGACATATAAAAATCAATCTTTTTATTTCTTATATTTTGCAACCTGTTGTTCTTTATTTGCAATAGCTTTTTTTAGATCTTCAATTTGTTTATCATATAACATACATAAAGAATTAATTTGTTCTTGCGTCAAATCACCATCCGCTATTTCTCCTCTACGATATCTTCTTTGAAGTTCAAAAAGCACTGTTTCCTCGTCTTCTGTCCTTTTTATATATTCTCTGAAATTATAACTTTTTTCAGCTTCTTCTAGTATAGATTCATCTATTTCGTTTTCAGTATTCTCTTCTTTTTTACTAAATATCTTTCTAAAAAAACTTTTTATCTTTCCAAATATATTATTTTCGTTTCTTTCAATTAAATTTTTTTCTTGAGTATTATCTTTCATAATTTCATTATCATCTTTAGAAATAATTTCTTCAAGTTCAGCTGTAACTCTTTTGTCTTTTTCTTCTAGCATTTCTGCTTCTGCTTTTCTTCTATGTAAGTCTTCAATTGTAAAGTTTCTTTCTTCTGTTTCTAACATATTCTTCTCCACATAAACTCCTCCCTGTATAATAAAAGTATATAACATCTTTTTTAGAATTTCAACACTTTTTATGAAATTTTATTTTTTACCGTTACAAGTTAATGGTTTATTTAAAATTAATATGAAGAAATACTTGAAATATAAGCTTTAAATGAAATGACGAATGTGAATGGAGAAATTTTAGAAATTCTATGCAGATTTATGGAAAGAGTTCACGAGAGTGGAAGGGTGCCATAAATTAAGTTAGAATTTCTTAAATTTCATAATAAGCCGAGGAATGTAATGAAAAGCTTATATTTCAAGTATTTTTTATAAAAAAATTAATAAAAACCATTAACCTGTAACTTTTTACCACTAATGAGTGTCCCCAATGGTAAATAATTTGCATACAATTATACTCATATCATCTTTTGCTATTCCATAATTATTATCAATTGCTTCATTTAATATTAAATCTGCAATTTTTTGAGGATTTGTTGTTTCAATATCTTCTAATATATATTTAACCCAAAGTTCTTTATTTTTATACTCTATATTTGAGTCTAAAATTCCATCACTACACATTACTAAAATATCTTGATTGTCAATGTCTTTATCATATGTAGTTAAATTTATATCTTTTAAAATTCCTGCTGGTAAGCTTAAAGATTTTACAATCTGAACTTTTTTCTTATTTTTTACATATGTTGGACACGCACCATTTTTTATGAATTCGATTTTTCCATTATATAAATCTATAATTGCAATATCTAAAGTTGCAAATATTTCTTCATTTGTATTCATAATTGTTGTGTTTATTAAATCTATTGATGTGTCTTTGTCAAATCCTGACATTAGTAGCCTTTCAAGCATTTTTATTGCAATTTGACTACTTTTTCTTGCTTCTGGTCCTGTCCCCATTCCATCACTTAATGCTACTAAATATTTTCCATCATTTAACCTAATTTGTAAAAGACCATCTCCTGATACTGGACTTCCATCTTTTATTTTTGTTGCTTGTCCTATTTGAATAATATATTTATCAGCAGATAAATAGCTAAATACTCTTTTTCCTCGTTTATTTAATTTTTTTGTTTTTGCTTCATTTCTCATTAGTTTTTCATTTAAGCATTTTTCTAAAACCTTTTGCACTTTATCAATATCCGTATTTTCACTTGTCTTACTATTTTCTTGTAAATATACATCTATAAAATATCTATTGTCTTGTTTGTTAATTTCTATTCCATCTACTAAAATTTCTTTTATTTCAAGTGCTGTAATAGCCTTCTTTTTTTCTTCTAGAAAATTATCATCTTGTTTTATTTCTTCTTCCATTTTTACTGCAATACTTGAAATTGCTTTTGATACACCATCTAATTGTGCTTGTACATTTTTCTTATTTGATTTTACTTTTTCTTTCCATATAAAATTGGATTTGCTTACTTTGTATGCATAATTTACAGCTTTTACTATTTGTTCTATATCATTATTCATTCTTTTGCTGATTTTTTCATCATCATATTGAACTATATAATTATTAAATTTTGCAAATGTTTTTAATAAGTCTTCTCTATCTATTTCCTGCTTGTCTAATAAAATATCAAATAATTCATTTACAATTTCATTTTCTGTTTTTACCATGTCTTCATATAACATATTATCTTCAAGTCCATCAAGATTATTTAATAATTCTGTTATAAATGATTGTCTATTTTTAAAATACATATTTGTTTCAGTTTTTTCTTGATATGTATTTGCCATATCTTTTATCGTTTCTGAAACCATATTTAACTGATTTATGGTTTCTTTACTTTGCTCTAGACCTCTTTTATTATATTCAGGTAACATATTGTCACTTTTAATCAGTTCTTCTACATCTATTCCTACCCATTTTGGAATTGCAAGTAGCCCTAAAGATGCAACCAATGCTTCTTTGAATACTACCATATCTGTTGCTGTTCCTTTAGAAGCATATAATAATATTCCATTTCCTATTAAAAATCCTATTATTACACCTAATTTTCCAAATCTATTTAAAAGTCCTGCAATCATTCCTGAAATAGCATATACTGCAATTACCATAGGTTCATTTTGAGCAATTATACCTAATGTTACACCTATTGTAACACCTGCTGTTGTCCCTACTAATACTCCGTTTCTCCATCCAAGTATTAATACCATCAATATACTTAAAATATTTCTAATTGATAAACCTAATATAGAAAATTCTCCAAATGCTGAAACTGCTATCGATACAAGTAAACTTGCACCAATTACTTCTTCTATCGAAAATGCTCTCTTTTCTGTTATTTCTTGTATAACTACTAATGAATTTACAAAAATTTTATAAAATACTACAGAAAATATTGCTAATGTTATATGCAATAACATATCTCCTATTGTGAATTTTGTTAAAATCAATTTAGCAATCATTACAAGTAATATACTTGCAAAAACATGTACTGAAATTTGCATTTGTTCGTTTTTATATTGATCATTCTCTTTTGGAGGTTTTATGCATAATAGTATTAATAACATTAATATTATTAATATATAGTTTAAGACTCCTACGGCTCCAACACCTATAAAATTACCAATAAGTCCTGCTACTACAACCATTATAGCAGGTACTCCTCCTGCTAAACTAGCAGCTACTATTGCTATACTAAATGGTGACACTTCTTGTCCCATTCCTATTGTTGATATCATAAATGCTATTATATATATAATTATATTTTTTATATTTATTAAATTTTTTAGTATTTCTTTACCTGTATTTTGTTTTGACATCCTTACCACCTCATAACTTTTTCATAATATAGCAATATTTTAATCTTTTTCTTTTGTGTTTTTTGTCTTTTTTAGTACTTTACTACAAAAAAGTTTTTTACATTTTGTGATATTTATTTTTTTCTTCTATTATTTTCTTTTGTTTTGCGATTTCTATTTTATTATAGATTGTCGAAAATTACAAGTTTTTTTAATAAATTAGGAAAAAAAGCATTATCGTTTAACAATTTTTATTTTCATACATATAATAGAAATAAAAAACATAAATTGTTTAGAGGTGATACTATGTCTAATAATATGGATGATTTATTTGCTAATGTTAAGAAAATGGTTGATAGTGGTAATATTCCTGATGATATAAAACAAATGATGAATAATCTAAATAATTCTAATAACAATTCTAACACTAATACTAATCAAAGTTCAAATTCTAATAATACTGACTTGAACAATATATTAAGCCAAGTTTCTCCTGAAATGATTAATAATTTAAGTAGTATGTTAAATTCTAATAATTCAGGCTCTTCTTATGGAAATTCTCAGTCTAATAATTTCAATTTAGATATGAATACAATTATGAAAATGAAGTCAATTATGGAAAATATGAATAATAAAAATGATCCTCGTGCAAATCTGCTTTATTCTTTGAAACCTTATTTGCGTGATAGTAAAAAAGACAAACTTGATCAATATGTAAATTTACTTAATGTCTCTAAAATAGCAGAGCTTATGAATAATAATAATAAGGATAATAATGAAAAAAAATAAATTTATAGCCAAATATTTTTATAGAAAGGAGTAAAAAATGCCTATATTTAAATATTATAGGCCTTATAGAAGGCCTAATTTTTATAATTATTATAGACCACCTAATTATGAAAGAAACTATGCTCCAATTTCTTATAATCAACCGTCTAATATCACATCAATGAATCTACCTGAGCAACAATCAATTGAAAATTCTTCCAATTCTAAATCATCTCGTTTAAGTCAAAAGTCTGATGATAATGTTTGGTTTGATTTGTTTGGCATAAAACTATATTTTGATGATGTACTTATTTTAAGTCTTTTATTCTTTTTGTATAAAGAAGAAGTTAAAGATGAAGGACTTTTCCTTGCTTTAGTACTGCTACTTATTAGTTGATAATTTGGGACCGGGTACATTTTTCACTTTTTCACACTTAATAAAATAATAAAAATATAACTTTAAATGAAATGACGAATATGATTGGAAAAGCTTTAGAAATTCTTAAGAAATTTTATGGAAAGAGTTCACGAGAGTGGAAGGGAGCCATAAAATGAGTTAGAATTTCTTAAGCTTTGTAATGAGTTAAGGAATGTAATGAAAAGTTATATTTTTATTATTTTTATATATTATAGGAAAATAAAAAAATGTACCCAGTCCAGAATTTCAAAATTTAACATCAAAAAATCGGCACATACTGCACCGACTTAAATTTATTATTCTATTACAATTTTATCATCATCAACATATATATATGCATGTTCATATACATTTTCTTCTTCTCTATCAATTTCCATAACAATATTAGAAATACGTAATTGTACAACATCAAGTGTACTAGCAGCAATAATTGCCTCTTTATTTCCTTTTGCACCAGCATGAGCAAGTCCTCGAAGAGTACCTATAACAACAATATTATCTCCTGCAATAACCTCTGCTCCCGAGTTGACATCTCCAATTATCACAATACTTCCTTCCACTTCAATTTTCTGTCCAGAACGAAGTGAACCTTTATGAAATGTAGTCTCAGATGTTCCAACATCCTTTTTATAACTTCTTGTTATACTATGTAACCCTAATGTTGTAGGAGTATCAAATTTAACTTCCACATCTATTTGCTTTTTTATAAGCTCTTTTATTTCTTCTAATTCTTTATTTTTTAATATCTTTCCAGTTACTCTTATTGGAGTCTTTTCATCTTGATACATTTTTTTAAGTTCTTTTAGTTTTTTTGTTAATTCTTGTATTATTTTTTCATGCTTTGCATTATCATCTATTTTTATTATTACTTCATCTGTTTTCAAATTTATATTAACACTGTTCATTTTAAACATCCTTTCATCCCTTTATATAGGACTTCTTGTCTACCTAATTAGTTCTACAAATGGTGTTGCTGTTACATTTTCATTTATTTCTGTTGTTGCTGCATTCATTCCAAAATACTGATTAAGAACATCTCTAGCAACCTCTGCAGCATAATTTCCATGCCCACCGTTTTCAATCATAACAACTACAGCTACTTCTGGTTTTTCAAAAGGTGCAAAACATACGAACCATGCATTTACAAGATCTTTTCCATTTTTGTCTTTACCCGCTTCTGCTGAACCTGTTTTTCCTGCAACCTCTACTTTGAAATTTTTAAAAATATTATATGCTGTTCCTCCTGCCTCGCTAGCAGCCATTCTCATACCTTCTTTAGCTATTTCTATATTTTCTGAATTTACATTTATTCCATCATCAGTACTTTTATTTCCAAGTTTTTCATCAACATATTTTTCTACTTCATCTCTTGAAACTTCAGTTCCATCTGAATTTAATACTGACTTTATAATAGTTGGATTTACAACAGTTCCACCATTTGCTATTGATGAAATATATTTTGCAATTTGCATAGGTGTGAAATTATTATCTCCTTGTCCTATTGATGCATTTAGAACATCTCCTGGTCCTATTGTTTTCCCTTGTCTAATTTTAGAATATGTCTCTCTTGAGGCAACATCTCCTGTTTTTTCACTTGGTAATTCTATTCCTGTTTTTTTGCCAAGCCCAAAATGCAAAGCATATTTTGATAATGTATCAATTCCCATTCTATCACCAGTTTCATAGAAAAAATAGTTGCATGAGTGTTGTAAAGCTTGTGTAACATTTAAATATCCATGTCCTCTATGATAGCTTGTATAATACCAACACTTAAATCCATCTTTTGTTGCACTTTTATATTTTGTATAAATACCTGTATCATTAATTTTTTCTTTTGATGTAATTGCCCCTGATTCTAATCCTGCAATTGCTGTTACCATTTTAAATATTGATCCTGGGGCATATGATGATTGAATTGTTTTATTTAATTGAGGATGCCTTTGGTCATCCCTTAGATATGCCCAATTCTCTTGTGATATTCCTCCTACAAACCATTGTGGTTCAAATGTCGGATAACTTGCTGTTGCAAGAACTTCCCCTGTATTCACATTCATTACAACAGCAGCTCCGCCTTGGGCATCATAAGTTTGCGAAAATCCTCCATTTCTTATTTTATTTATACAATTTTCTAATGCATCTTGTGTAACTTTCTGTAAATTTGAATCAATTGTAAGAACAACATCACTTCCTGCAATTGCATTTTTGGAAACATATTCGCCTGTTATTGTTCCATCAACAGACATTTCTATTTGTTTTTCCCCATCTTTTCCTTTAAGATATTTTTCAAAAACAGATTCAATTCCAGTCTTTCCAATTACATCATCAATATCATAATCTTCTTTTTTTTCATTATACTCATCTTCTTTTATTTTTCCGGTATATCCGATTACATGTGATGCTAAATTACCAGTTAAATATGTTCTAGCTGCTTTTGTAGATATACTAATACCTGGAAAATCACTGTTTCTTTCACTTATTTGAGCAACAACCTCTTCTCTAACATTTGTTGCAATTGTTATCGATTTTGTTGCACTATATCCCGTTGTTGTAATTATATATCTTATTGAAATTATTTTTCTAATATCCTCTATGTTTTCGTTTTTTATTTCATATTTGTCTTTAAATTTATAAAATGTTTCTTCTGCTGTTAATTCTTCAGAAATTTTGTTTTTTTTCTTCCATTCTGTAAGTTGATCTCCACTGATTGTAAATTCAAAAGGATTTATTTTTATAGGAAATGTGTCATTATATCCTATTTGATATTTCTCAAATAGGTTAACAAGATTTAGTGTAGACTCATTAAGTTCATCATTTGATATATTAGTTTTATAAATCTCTATATTATTTTCTGTCTTAACCCCTGCAAGTTCATTACCCGTTCTGTCCATAATTGAACCTCTAGCAGCTTTTATTGTTGAAACCCTTGATAATCTTGTATTTGACTGTTCCCTATAGCTTTCTCCATTAACTACTTGAAGATTAAATAATTGAACAATCAAAACTGCTCCTATCAAATATGCTATAATTGTTATTATATTAAATCTAAAATTTATTTGTTCATTGCCATTTTCTTCTCCCCAAGATGTTTCTTTATTAAAACTAATTCTATTGTTCAACTTTTCACCAACTTTCGTTTTTACTAAAAATATCTCGTCAAAATTCTATTTCCTTTTATTTCATCTTCTATTTCATATCCAGTTTTGCTCATTAATGGATATAATATAATTATAAGTAGTACATTATAAACAACTTCTACTAACAATATTTTTATAAATTCAACCATTTCTATATTTATATTTAATACCATAAATTGCATTAAATATAATATTGTCTCATAAATAGCTGTACATACAATTCCCATCAATAATACTGTCATTCTACTATCTTTTGAAAGAGTTTTATCAAACATTCCACTTATAAAGCCAATTATAGCTAATGCTATAGATGTTAATCCTAAACTTTTTCCAATCCACATATCTAAAAATATTCCATATATTAATCCATATATAATTCCCATTGTTCTTCCCATATATAGTCCTATATATAACATTAAAATAACAAATATATTAGGCATTATTCCTGCAATAGTAAAATGACTAAAAAAAATTGTTTGCAAAAAGTATGTTACAACAAATGTAATTATTAGAGAAATATGTATTAAAATCTTCTTCATTTATTTTTCCTTTCTAGCAGAACATACTTTTCTATTGATTTGTTATTACTAAAACTGTCTCAACTTTTTCAAAATCTACAGATGTTTCTATTGTTGCATATGAGTCTGTTTTATTTGAACCTTCATTTACTTTTTTTATCTTACCCACATGTATTCCTTTCATATAAATTCCGCCAAGTCCAGAAGTTTCTACACTGTCTCCTTGTATTATTCTGGCATTTGTTTCAATGTTTGAAGCACTTAATATTGATTTATTTTCTATGGTACCTTTACATATCATAGCATCTCTAGTACTACTTGCTAAACAACTCGTAGCACTTGCACTATCTACTATTGTCTGAATTTTTGCTGTTTTATTAGTTACGGAAACAATATATCCAACAAGTCCTTCATCTGCTATTACCGTCATTTTTTCTTTTATGCCATTATCACTTCCAACATTTATTACAAGAGTTTTAGAATAATTACTTATATCTCTTGATATGATTGTTCCTGGCACAGTTGTATACTGCTCGTATTTTTCGGCCAAATTTAATTCTTGCTTTAATTGTTCATTTTCATTTTTTATTATTTCGTATTCTCTTAGTTGTTGTTCAAGTTCACTATTTTTTTGCTTTAATGTTTCATTTTCTGTTTTTAATTCACTTATATTTTCAAAAAATTTGTTATTATTATTTATTTTATTTTTTAAATATGTAAGCCCATTTTCTATTGGCATAACAATTGTACTTGCCATATTTTCAATTATAGATATATTTTCTGAGTTTGTATTTGAAAATACAACTAATATTATTAATATTATTACAGTTATTATAATACCTATAATACCACCTTTTTTTTCTCTTTCCATACACTATCTTCTCTTTCTTGAATTTAATAAAATGGTTCTTAGCTTTTCTAAATCTTGTAATGTTTTCTCTGTTCCTTTTACAACACAATTTAATGGCTCGTCTGCTATATATACAGGCATTCCTGTTTCTTCACTTATTAATTTATCCAAATTTTTTATTAAAGCTCCTCCACCTGATAGCATAATCCCTTTTTCCATAATATCAGATGCTAATTCTGGTGGTGTTTTCTCTAATGTGATTTTTACAATTTCTACTATTTTATCAATAGATTCTTTCATTGCTCTTTCAACTTGATCAGATGTAATTATATCTGTTCTTGGCAATCCATCATTTAAATCTCTTCCTTTTATTTCCATTGTCATTTGTGTCATTAATGGCATCGCACATCCAATTTCTTTTTTTATTTGTTCAGCAGTTGATTCTCCTATTGCAAGATTTAGTTCTTTTTTTACATAATTTATTATATCTTCATCAAGTTCATCTCCTGCTATTCTTATAGAATTACTAGTTACAATTCCTCCTAGAGATATTACTGCAACTTCTGTAGTTCCTCCCCCAATATCAACTATAATGTTTCCACTTGGTTCTTCTATTTCTATATCTGCTCCAATAGCTGCTGACATTGGTTCTTCAATTAAGTATACTTCTCTTGCTCCTGCACGCATTATAGCTTCTTCAACAGCTCTTTCTTCAACCTCTGTTATTCCTGATGGTACTCCAACTAAAACTCTTGGTCTTATAGCATTATATCTTTTGCAGACTCTTTCTAATAAATTTTTTAATAATAATTTCGTAGCAGTAAAATCTGCTATTACTCCATCTTTTAAAGGTTTTATAGCGTTTATTTCTTTTGGTGTTCTTCCAACCATTTCCTTTGCTTCAAATCCTGTTGCAATTATTTCTCCTGTTTTTGCATTTGTAGCAATTACTGATGGCTCATTTAAAATGATTCCTTTTCCTTTTATAGTTACTAATATATTTGCTGTTCCTAAGTCAATTCCAATATCTTTAGATTTGAATGACAAAAAATTCATTTTATTTCTTTCCTTTCGTTTTAAAATCACCTTTTCAAGTTTTTACTTCTTTCTGAAAAGATGCTAACATAATTTGTATTTCCAATTACAATATGGTCTAATAGTTGTATACCTAATATATTTGATGCTTGTTCAACATTTTGTGTGAATTCTAAATCTTGCAAACTTGGAGTTGGATCACCTGTTGGATGATTATGTATTAATATTATCTTTGCAGCTTCTATTTTTACCGCTTCATTTAATACAGATTTTATTGTTGTCGTTACAAAGTTTCCTCCACCTTTTGCTACATCTTTTATTTTTATCAGTTTATTTTTGTTGTTCAACAATGCAACTTTAAGAATCTCTTGTTTTTCAAATCTCATCTTTTCCATTAGTAATATAGCAATATCTCTTGGTTGCAATATTGTTTTTTCTTTATAATTTTCAATAACATTTATTCTTGTTGCTAATTCCCCCACTGCTTTTAATTGTATTGCTTTTACTTTTCCAATACCTTTTATTTTCATAAATTCTTCTACTGATAAATTCATTAAAAATTTAAGGTTGTTTTCTTTTGTAGTGTTTAGTTTTAAAATATGTTGTGCTAACCCTACTGCAGTTTCTTCTTTTGTTCCTGTTTTTATTATTATTGCTAATAATTCCGCATTTGTTAATGTTTTTGCACCATATTGTTCTAATTTCTCATATGGTCTTTCTGTTTCTGGCAATTCTTTCATTTTTATTGGCATATATCAATTCCTTTCTTTTTCAGTTTCTATTGAAAGGTCCCCTATACCATATCACTATTATATATTGTATTTGCAATTTTTTCAAGTCTTATATGTCTTTTTTGCCAAAAATTGTTTCTTTAAATCTAATAGTATTAGTAGTATAATATAGTTAAAAGATTAACGGAGGTCTTAAATGAAATTTGAAAAAATTACAGATATAACAATAAAAATAATTCTTTCTGATGAAGATATGAAATTAAACAATGTTTCTGCTGAAAATATTTTTTCTAATTCTGCATCTTCAAAAATGTTTTTACAAAAACTATTGAACAAAGCAGAAAAAGAAATAGGTTTTGAACCTGGTGATTCAAGACTATTAGTAGAGGCTATAATGTCCTCAGATATAGAATATACTTTTACAATCACCAAATTTGATGATAATAAAATGTATTTGGAAAAAAGTAATAATTTGTTTATATTTAAATTTACATATTTTGATGATTTTGTTGCATTATGCAATTTTTTACAAAATTTTTCTTTTTTATGTTTGAAAGATATTTCAAAAAATTTTTCTCTAATTTATTATAATAATACATATTATTTAAAATTTATTAAAACAAAAGATTTTTCTGTTGCTTTAGATTTTATTCAAACCTTTTTTGATGAATTTGGAGAAAATGTCTCTAATTCACCTAATATCGATGGATTTTTGAATGAATATGGAAAAATTATTTTTTCAAAAGATGCTATTTTAAAATGTCTCTTTTCATTTGTTCAAAAAAAACATAAATAGCGAAGTTTATTTTTACTTCGCTATTTTGTATTAGTATAAATAATTTTGTGGGTTATACGCAACTCCATTTACCCTAATTTCTAAATGTAAATGTGGTCCTGTGCTATTTCCTGTATTTCCTACGGCTGCAATTGTATCTCCTTGATTTACTTTTTGACCAGCTGTGACATATAATTTACTACAATGTCCGTAATATGTCTCTATTTCATTGTTATGCGATATCACAACCATATATCCATAAGATCCCTTATATCCTGCAAAAGTTACAATTCCTGATGCTGCAGCCTTTATTGGTGTTCCAATTGATGCTCCTATATCTAAGCCTGTATGATTGCTAACTCTTATGCTGCTTCTTGCACCAAATCTCGATGTAATAATGCCTGAAATTGGTCTTATCAAGTTCAATGTAATTGGTACTTTTTGATAAGATATATTTGTTGATGTATTAACCTTTCCTGTTATTACTTTTTTAGGTGTAGGCTGTTCAATTACAATTTTTTGTTGATATAATGCTGACACTGTCGCTTCAACTTCTGCAAAATCTTTTAGTTTTGTATCATACATTTCTAATATTGATATTTGATCAATATTATTACTTTCTTTTTCTCTTAATTTAGTTACAATTTCTTCTGCCTCCGAAAATTTTCCTACATATGCTTTTTCTTCTTCTCCTTCTAGTATTGCATAGTATTTATAATATACCACACCCTGTTGTTTTATTTTTTCAAATATCTCCTCATCATTTGTAACTATGTTTCTTTTTAGTAGACACATTTTATATTCTGGTAAATTGTCTACTTGAACAAATGCAATATTATTATTTTCTTCTTCTCCTTTTTCCATATATTTATTTATTTTTGTTTGCAATTTGCTCTTATCTTTGCTATACCCTACTGCTTCACCATTTATTGTTACACTATATATTGGTTTAAAAAATAATGCAACAGCACATATTATTAAAAATATAGAGATTGCTATAAGTATTGTAAGTTTCATTGATTTTCTAGCAAAAACTAATATTTGTTTTATCATTTTCTTCTCCTTATATTCATTTTTTTTGATTGTATAATATTTTTTATTTTTTTTGCAATTTTTCTATATTAGTTTTTTTACTTTGTTTTCTCTTTTTTTCTTTAATTTTCTTTTTTTAGCTCTTAATTATTTAAAAAGGAAAAAAGAATCAACAGATTGTCGATTCTTTTACTTATTTAAAATTTATCCTTGTTGTAATTCAGTTTTTACTGTTGCAACTTCTGTTGTAGTAGCCTTTTGAGAAGGTTTATAATATCCTTTAGCATTAGCTACTTTAAATAATTCATATTGAAAACTCTCATCATTGTTTCTTATTTGTTGAAATGTTTGTCTTAATTGCATATTTTCTGATTCAGATATTGCTGTTTGATATGCAGTTAAATCCGCTTTAACATTACCCAAAATATCATTTACCATCGTTTTCTCATCCATCATTAATCTTCCTTTCTTTTTTAGATTACCACCTATTAGTTATTTAAAAAGCTCATTAACTTTTGTTTTGTATTTAGAGCATCTTGTGCTGACTTTGTAAACATTTGCTTTATTTGTGCATCTTGTACTTGTGTAGCATATGTGTTCAATTTCTGATAAGCTGTTTCATGTGCTCCAATTAAATGTCTTAGATGTTGTAATTCTACCTGTGTTAAATCTGCCATAAATATCACCCTTTCTTACAATTTTATAATGATATTATGTACAGAATAAACTCTTTTATACAATTGAAAGATTAAATTAGAAATATATTTTTAAATCATTTTTTTAATTTTGTCTCTGTAATAGTAAAGAAATTCCATAGTTGTTGGTATACCTGTTTCATAATTCACTCTAGCCGTATAATATTTTGTTAAATCTTCAATAGCTGATGTTCTCCAAGCATGATAAATTGCATTTTGTATTCCATTTGTAATTGTTGTTGCTGATTTTTTATGAATTGTTGTCAAATATTTTATAACATTCGTATCACTGTCTTCATTTTCAATCAAATAAAAAATTGCATCATGAATATATTTTCTTCCTTTCAAATTCGAAGTTATTCCTAATAATTCTAATTCATGATTAATATAGTCTGATATTTTATCTTCGTTTTCTTTTATAACATCTTCTACTGAGCCTGTTGAATTTTGAGTCGGAGCTTTTCTTAAATTTATAAAATGATTTAATACTAAATTGCTAGAATATTTAGGATGATCTTTATAAAGTATTAAATCTACTCCATTTCTATGTAATATTTCATATGTTCTTTTTGAATTTACATGTGTTGTCACTATAACTATAGGTTCATATTTTAATTTTAAGTTTTTCAAGTTTGATAAGAAATCTAATGAATCTGTATTCCCAGTTGTACTATTATTTAATTCTAAATCCAGTATAATTCCCTCTGGCTTTTTTGTCTGTACATATTTTAGACCTGTTACATCTGAATCTGTCACTGCAATTATTTCAATATCATTTCTACTTTTGGCACAATCAATAAAATTATTACAATCATTAATGTCATCTTCTATGATTAAAATTTTCATAGGCTTATCATCCATATTTTCCATCCCTTTCTTATCTAATCTTGACATTAATAATACCATAAATTCCTAAAAAATACTATATTTAGCAACAGGATTTTTCTATATGCATTTTGCATATATACTACTAATAAATATTATATCACTTCTAAATTCGCAAATTTAGCCATTAATCGTTTATGACCAACTTTATCAAAATTAATATCAACTTTTAAATCATCTCCTTCAGGTTCTACATAATTAATTGTGCCTTCTCCAAATTTTTTATGATATACTCTCACTCCTGATTGATATTCTGAAAAATCAATATTATTATTTGTTGATTTTTTTCCTATATTATTTAGAAAGCTTTCTGCTGTTCTAAATGCAAATCCAGATACACCATTTTTCTTTTGAATTCCAGAAGCAGATTCTGCATACTGTGGTTCTGTAGTTTTATATGTTTTAATATTTCCATTATTCTTATTTCCATAACTCCATGTATATCCACTATCTCCAAATACATTTTCTTTTTTAGGAATATTTATAGCTGCATCTTCATATCCATCTAGCAACTCTTTTGGAATCTCTTGTAAAAATCTTGATGGTGGATTATGTGTTGTTGAACCAAAAGTTGTTCTCTGTCTACTATTAGTTAAAAATAAATTTTCTTTTGCTCTCGTTACACCAACATAACACAATCGTCTTTCTTCTTCTAATTCTTTTTGTTCTCCTATTGATTTGTATCCTGGGAATATTCCCTCTTCCATACCAACTAAAAATACTACTGGAAATTCAAGACCCTTAGCACTATGTAATGTCATCAATGTTACAGATTCTTCTGTTTCTTCCATATTATCTAAATCACTTGATAGAGTTATTCCTTCTAAAAAGTCACTTAGTCCATTATCAGCAGATTCCTCCTCAAATTCAACTGCAACATTTAAAAACTCTTCCAAGTTTGCAATTCTGTTTTCTGCTTCAATAGTGTTTTCATTTTCAAGTGCTCTTGTATACCCTGTATCTTTTAATATTTTTTTAACTAATTCAGAAATAGTAAGTTCATCTTTTTTTGCAATAATTGATTCCATACAATCTATAAATTCCCTAGAATTTAAATACACTCTATTTAATCCATAAACTTCTGCATTTTTTATAACTTGATACATAGAAACATTATTTTCATCAGCTATTTGTGCAATTTTATCTAAACTAGTTTTTCCAATTCCTCTTTTAGGTTCATTTATTATCCTATTTAAGCTCAAATTATCAGCAGTATTTTGTACTAATCTTAAATATGAAATAATATCTTTAATTTCTTTTCTTTCATAGAATTTTAAACCACCAACAATTTTATATGGAATAGCTTCTCTTCTTAGTATATCCTCTATTGCTCTCGACTGTGTATTCATTCTATATAATACTGCAAAATCTGAATAACTATATTTTTCTTCTCTTATTAAATGTTCTATTTGTTCAGCAATATATTTGCCTTCATCATATTCATTATCAGCAGAAAATACTTTTGGTAGATTTCCAACATCATTTTCTGTCCAAAGTTTTTTATCATATTTAACCTCATTATTTTTTATAACTGCATTTGCAACTTTTAGAATATTTCCTGTACATCTATAATTTTGCTCCAATTTAATTATTTTTGTTCCAGGAAAATCTTTTTCAAAATTCAGAATGTTTGAAATGTCAGCACCTCTAAAACTATATATTCCTTGGTCATTATCACCTACTGCCGTAATATTTCCATGTTTTGAAGCTAACATTGTTACTAATGTAAATTGAGATTTATTAGTATCCTGATACTCATCAACTAAAACATATTCAAATTTATTTGAATAATATTGCAAAACATCCGGATTTTCCATAAATATTTTAATTGTATAATTAATAATATCATCAAAATCAATAGCATTATTTTCCTTTAATCTTTTTTGATATCTTTCATATACTTCTGCAATTTTTTCTTTTCTAAAATCACCATGTGCCTTAACAGCATAAGTATCTGGTTCTAACATTTCATTTTTGGCATTACTTATTTCTGACATCACAGACCTATCAGTAAATATTTTATCATCTAACTGTAAATCTTTTAATATCTGTTTAATCATAGTCTTTTGGTCTGATGAATCAAAAATAATAAATGAAGAATCAAAACCTATTCTATCAATAAACTTTCTTAAAATTCGAACACATATTGAGTGAAAAGTTCCAACCCACATATCTTTGGCAGCATCGCCAACCAATAATTCAATTCTTTCTTTCATCTCTTTTGCTGCTTTATTAGTAAATGTAATTGCCAAAATATTCCATGGCAAAATATTTTTTTCGCCCATCAAATATGCAATTTTGTGTGTAAGAACCTTGGTTTTTCCACTACCTGCACCAGCTATAACCAAACAAGGTCCTTCTGTATTTACAACTGCTTCATATTGTTTATCATTTAATCCTTTTAATATTTCTTCCATTATTTCCTCCTTTACCATTGGGGACACTCATTAATGGTAAAATTTTTTTACCACCGGAGACACCCTTTCATATTTAATATTATAATTTTTATTTCAAAAGTCTGTTTGCATTTTACTATATATTTTTGTTTTTTACAATAGCATATATAATTTTTTCTATAAAAAGTTATATGATAATTATTTACTTTTAATTAATACAATTATCCTGTAATAAAAAAACTCCTTACTTCTTGTAAAGAGTTTTCTATTTAATTTATTCTTCTTCACCTTTTAGTCTTTCAGCTCTATCTGCCGCAATCAAATTATCAATCATATCATCCAAATCTCCATTTAAGAAATTTTCCATTTGGAATATACTCATTCCTATTCTATGGTCTGTTATACGACCTTGCGGATAATTATATGTACGAATTTTTTCACTTCTATCTCCACTACCAACTTGCGTTTTCCTTGCATTTGCTATTTCAGAATCTTGTTTTTCTTTTTCTATATTATATAATCTTGAACGAAGCATCTTCATTGCATATTCTCTGTTTTGTAATTGTGAACGTTCTGTCTGACATTCTACAACTATTCCTGATGGCTCATGTATAAGTCTAACTGCTGATGATGTTTTATTAATATGTTGTCCACCTGCTCCTGATGCTCTAAATACTTCCATTTTTATATCTGCAGGGTTTATTTCAATTTCTACAT
Source organism: uncultured Clostridia bacterium (assembly GCA_934167755.1). Taxonomy (GTDB): domain Bacteria; phylum Bacillota; class Clostridia; order TANB77; family CAG-508; genus CAG-269. The sequence continues at coordinate 104,433 of CAKPLT010000001.1, read as the reverse complement.
CTTCAACGACTGGAAGTACTGCAACAGTAGCTGTTGAAGTATGTATTCTTCCACTACTTTCAGTATCTGGAACTCTTTGTACTCTATGTACACCACTTTCAAACTTTAATCTGCTATATGCTCCTTTTCCTGTAACCATAAATGATATTTCTTTATATCCTCCAAGTTCTGTTGCATTTTCATTTAATATGTCTATTTTCCAGTGTTTTCTTTCTGCATACATTGTATACATTCTAAATAATGTCCCGGCAAACAGTGCTGCTTCTTCGCCTCCTGCACCACCACGAATTTCGCAAATGATGTTTTTATCATCATTTGGATCTTTGGGAATTAATAGTAGTTTAAGTTCTTCTTCAATATGTGGAAGATTCTCTTTTGCTTCATAATAATCTGCTTCTGCTAATTCTTTTAATTCTTTGTCTTCCATCATCTCTTTAGCATCTTCCATTCTTTGCTTTTCTTTTTTATATTCTCTATATTTTTTTACAACTTCTTCTATTGAACTATGTTCTTTTATTAATTTTTGCCATTCAGTTTGGTTCGCAATTACTTCTGGATCACTTATTAATTTTGTTAACTCTTCATATCTCGCTTCTACTGCTTCTAATTTATCAAACATAAATATTCTCCTTTTTTATTTAAATTCGTTTTATATTGTACCATATATTGCCACTTTTTTCAAGTAATATATTTATATCTCTATAAAATTATAATTTATGTTTTCTTGTTTTAGAATATTTTTTTCTCTATCTGTACAAGTTAAAATAATTATTTGTCTATTATTAAATTCCTTTGTTAAATATAATAATATATTTTTTAATCTTTCATTATCATAATATGCAAATGCTTCGTCTAAAATAATTGGGACTTTTTCATTAGAAATTTCATCTAACATAGCTAATCTTAAAGATAAATATAATTGATCTATTGTTCCAATGCTTAACCTTTCTGCCGGTATATAATTACCATTTTCTAATTCTACTATTAAGCCTTGTTTATCATTAAAAGTCAGTTTACAATATTTTCCTTTTGTTGTTGTATTAATACTTTCTGATAGTTTCTTTGTAAACCTTGGGCTAACGCTATTTTTCATATTTTCATATGCTCTTGCTAATAGTTTTTTTACAAGTTCTATGCTTTCATTTGTTTTTTGTAAATTTTTATATTGTTCGTTTAATGAATATAATTCCTCTTCCATGCTGGATAAATTTTCCAATTTTGGTTCTATATTTTCTTTTTTAAGTTCCAATTTATTAATTTCTAATTTTAAATCTGATATTTCATTTTCTAATAAGTTAATATCATAATTAATATTATCTTTTTTTAATAAATATTCAATTTCATTTTTTTTCATATTTTTTTCATATTTATTTTTTAATCTATTTTCTTCTAAATTATTTTTTAAATTATTTTCCATTTTTATTTTTTCTATTTCATTTAATAATTGTTCAATATTATTTTTATAAATATTTATTTCATTTTCTAAATTATTTTTTTCATTATTTATTTTTTCTAAATTATTTTTATTATTTTTTTCTAGTATTTTTATTTTTTTATTTAATTTATTTTTAGAAAATATATAAAAAATTAAAAATGTTGGTACTGTAAGGAGAAAAATATATTTTATTATTTTATTTTCTATTATTTGTGGAATAAATAATATCCAAAATATATTTAATATTATTAATAAAACGAAAAACAGATTTAATTTTTTATTTAATTTATTTTTTTCATATTTTCTATCAATATTTTTTTCGTATTTTTTTTCTTCAGTTATTTTATTATTTATTTTTTCTAAATTATTTTTTATAATATTTATTTTATTTTTATTTTCTTCAATTATTTTTTCTTTTATTTTTATTTTTTCATTTTCCAAATTATTTTTTTCATTATTTATTTTAATTTCTTTTAATAATTCATTTTTTATTTCTTTTTCTTTTAATTTATTTTTTAAATTATTTTTTTCGTCTTCTATTTCATATTGAATATTTTCATATTTTTTTAGTTCATTTATTTTTTCTTCAATATCATAAATCTTTTTTTGAATAATATTTATTGGTTTTTCTCTACTTCTTTCTGTTCCAATTTTATCAAGTTGCATTTTACTAATTTTTTCAACAGCCTTTTTGTATGAAATATTATCTTCTCCTGTCTCTAACAAATTAGATATTTTTTGAATTAATACATTTTGTGCGTCTCTTCCAATTTTAACTTCTTGTTGCATTGCAACCGATGTAGCCAAAAACATTTCTTCATTAATTTGTGTTTGCTCATAAAAAAATTCACTACCTTTATTTTTATCTATATTAAATTCTTTTACGATGTCTTCTCCTTTTTCATTAAATATATTTGGATTTTTTTTATTAAATTCTCTATATATTTCATATGTATTTTTATTATCTAATTCATATGTTAATTTTCCAGAATATTCTTCTGAATCCCATGGTTTATATTTTTCAAAATCAGAAATATCTCTTCCTTTTTTATTTTTTGATGCACCATAAAATATATTTAAAATAAATTTTAATAATGTAGATTTTCCACTTTCATTTTTTCCATAAATAATATTTAAATTATTTTCTAGATTTATTTCTTTATTTTTTAATTTTCCATATGAATTTATTTTTATTTTATTTATTTTCAAATAAATCCCTCCTACTATAAAAATAATATTTTTTATTCTAATATTTCCATGCCAATTTCTAATGCTTGTTCAATTATTTCATTATCATAATTGTTATTTTTTATTTCTTCCAATATTTCTTTTGCAAATAAGCCTCTTAATGTATTTTCTTTTGATATTTCTTCTACATCATAATTTGGTTTTGTTTTATTTTTTATTTTTATTATTTTTTCATCTAAATTGTATTTATATAAATTATAAATATTTATTTCAAAATTTCTTTTTCCTATTAATATTATTTTATATAATTTATTTTTTTCTATATTTATTTCATTTATTTTTTCAATTAATTCTTCCTCTGAATTTATTTCTGTACATTTTAATTCTTTTTCAATAAATTCAGTTTCATCTAATTTGATAAATTCTAATCTATTTTCTTCTTTAGTAATTTCACCTACAACCATTCCATGTTCACCAATTTCATCAAATCCTAAAGATATTGTTGAGCCTGGATAAATCATTTTTCCATCTTTTTTGAAATTATTTTTATGTATGTGTCCTAATGCAACATAATCAAATTTTTTACTTTCAAGCATTGTAGAGCTCATAGAATTGTATTGCACTTCTTCTAAATTTGCTCCATTTAGCGTTCCATGTATTACTAATATATTTAATTTTTCAGGATTTTCTATAATTGTATTTTCTATTCCAGAATTTGTACAATAGAAATCATCAAATCCATATCCATAAATATCTGCAACTTCTGTTGATAATTTTTTTATTTGTGAATTAAATATATATACATTTTTATTCCAGTTAAAATTTGAATAATATGATTTTTTTAGTATCGGGTCATGATTTCCTGGTGAAATAAATATTTTTGTATTTTCTATTTCTTTAAATAAATTGTTTATATATTCTATTGTTGATTTTCTTATATGTTGATGTTCATATAAATCTCCTGATATAAATAAATATTCTATTTTATTTTCTTTTATATATTCTATTATTTTTTTGAATATTTTTCTTTGTTCTATTCTTCTTTGTTCTCCTAAGTTTCCTTTGTCTGATAATGTTATAAATGGAGAGTCAAAATGCATATCTGCTATGTGTACAAATTTCATATTTATTTTCTTCCTTTCTTTTTTCTTGCTTAATTATTTTATATTATTTTTTATTTTTTTGCAATATTTTTAACGAATATTTTTTCGCTTTTAAAATTTTAAAAAAATAAACCCAAATGAAAATTTCATTTAGGTTTATTTTTTTATTCATCTTCTATAGGTCCAAACAATTCATCAAATTTTGCTTCTAACTCTTTTTGTAAATCATAAGTGTCTTCATCATTTTCTTCTACATTCTGTTCTTGCCCAGTTGCAAAAAGATCATCAATTTCCTGTAAATCCGGTACAGGTTTTGAAGAATGCTCATTTACATTTTCAATCTTTAAAGGTTCTTTTTCTTCATTTTTAGGCTCATCATCAAACAAATCATCTAAAGATTCTACTTTTAAATTCTCTGCTTCTTTTTCTGATTTATCTTCTGTCCAAGGATTATATGGGTTAAATTTTCTCCATTCTCCTCTTTGTATTTCACCTATATCATTATGACTTATTTCTAATTTTCTCATTGTATCTGCAACTTTTTTGTGTTTAAAGTAATAATATTTATTTGCTTTTACCGGTTTTATTCCTTTTTCAAAAATTATGCATAAATCATTATCCATTCTTCTTAATTCATCAGGCGTCATCAAAGCTCTCGCCATTACTTGGTCAGAAACACTTTGCCCTGTCTTGAAATATTGTCTATCTCTATTTATTGAAATACTATCTCTTTCAATTGTTTTTTCTCCTAATGCTTTTGAGAAATATTCAACTGTTTTATAAGAATTACTTCCTAAAAATACATGTGTATCACAGTTACCAATAATTGTTTCATATGATTTTTCATAAACCGCCTCTAACTGGTCCAAATTCTGTAATATTACACTAAATGATATTTTTCTACTTCTTGATGTTGATATTTTTTTATCAAAATCTGGTATTTTACCTATGTTAGCAAACTCATCTAGTATAAAATATGTTGGAACTTTTAATGCTCCTCCATTATCATCTGCATAGTTGTATAATTGCTGTATCATCTGTGAGAAAAATATTGTTAATAAAAAATCATATGCTGTATGTGTATCTGAAGAAATAACATATACTGCTGTTTTCTTGTTTCCTATATCTTCAAAATTTATTGTATCTGTTGATGTTAATTCTGCAATTTCTTTAGAGTCAAATTTTCCTAACTTTGACTGCAATGTACTTAATATTGAACTATAGGTTTTTTCTGGTGCAATTTCAATTGATTTATAATTCATTCTTGCAGGATGATCATACGGAAGTTTACTTATCAATTCTGTGAGCAAATTGCTTCCACCGTTTGTATTAGCTGCTCTGACTAATTCCGCACAACTTGCTAAGTTTTGTTCTTCTTCCGGTCTTGTTGCAATTAAATAATATATTAATGCTTTTAATAACATCTCTGCTGAATCATCCCAAAATGGATCAGAGCCCCCATCATTTTTTTGTCCTTTTACTATTGTATTTGCAATAACATCTACATCTATTTCTGATGCTATATGCGTTAATGGATTATATCCATCACTATATTGTGGTCTTACCAAATTTAATACCTTTATTTCATATCCTTTTGATTTTAAATATCCTGCTGTCCTATCATACAATTCTCCCTTAGGATCTGTAAATACATATGATCCTAATAGTTGATACGCATTTGGTATGGAATATGATGCAGATTTACCTGAACCTGAACCTCCGACTACTAATACATTAACATTTCCTCTTTTATCAACTGGTAAATAGTTGTCTTCTGCCAATATTATTCCTTTTTTATTGTTTAAAACAGTATATTGTTCCCCATTTTTGCTCCAGTCACTTGAGCCATGTTCAAAGTCTGTATATTCATTTTTAGGTGCTGATCTTGCAACTCCTACTATGAAAAATATTGCAAAAATTATTGAAAATACTACTAAATTTTTAAGATATGCTCCCATCAAATTATTTGATGCCATTGTTGCAAATCCATTAAAAGGATTTCTCATAGTTTCTACAAATGCTGTTATTCCAGCAGTTCCATCTTGCTGTACAGTTGCATTAAACGCAACTGTTGTAGGCACAATTAATACTATGGCTATAAATAACCATAGTATTCCAAATAATATAAAATATTTTTTATTTCTTCTTATTGCTCCTTCTACTTTGTAATTCATATATAAATCACCTTCTCTTTGGTTTTATATTCCTAATGTGTCAAATCTTCACTTTGTTTTTCTTTGTTTTTGTTTGGATTTCCGCCAGGATATGCTTTTATTGCTACATATTCACTATTTTCATTAATAATTTCTCCATTTTCTCTTAAAGAATCAATTAATGCTATTGAAGGTTTTGCCTTATTAGTTTTAGAATCAATTTTTTCTTTTTCACTTTTTTTGCCACATGCAAAATAATTGAATTTTATTTTATCTTCTACTCCTGCAGCATTTCCTATTTTCTTACCATTTACTGTGTTATTCACCATAGTAAATTTGCCTCCTTAAATATTACCATTATCTTCTCTCACTTCAAAAGCAAAATAAGATTTATATGGTTTTAATTTACATCTCCCCTTTACTTTATTTTCATTTTCATCAAAATAAAGTCTAGGTTTTAATTCTTCTGTAGTTTCAGGATCTATAACACATATATCTCTTTTCATATTTGGTGTATAGTTAAATTCTTTAAATTCCTGTTCTTCTTCTGAATATAATGTATTAAACTTAAATGGTGTTGGCGTTTTTGAAATTCGCACTTCATCATCAATTAATATCCCTGAGTTTATTACAACGCTTTCTTTTCCAAATGACAAGATTACTAATTGATTTCCTTTTGGTTGTGGCTCGTCAATATAAAAGGTTTTTCTACGACCTTCTCCTCTTATTTCCTCTGTATAATCTAATCTTTCAACTGTATATTTTGGATAATCTTTTTGAAATTCCTTTTTAGTTTTATTTACTTGATAAATTACTGTGTTTACTCCTTTTGGATCTGTTATACTAAAATGTTTTCCTTGTAACATATCCATATTTTTTACACCCCATTCTTATGATTTAATCCATATTTTATCTTATGTTTACGAACTCACATAGATAATTATACTAAAATTTTAACAGCTTGTCAACACTTTTGCCTTTTTTTCAGTGTTTTAACCGTTATTTGCATTAAATTTTTTATTTTTTAAACTCTTCTTGGATTAAATTTTGATATTTCTTTTAATCTTTTAAACATTTCTTTTTCTTCTTTTGTTAATTTTTCTGGAACAACAATTTTTATTTGCGCAATTAAATTTCCTCTTTCTCCTTTTGTTGTTTTATAGCCTTTTTGAGGAATTTCTATTGTCTCTCCAGATTGTATTCCATTTGGTATATATATTGCTGTTTTTGTGTCATCAATTGAATTTACTTTTGCCTTTGTTCCTAGGGCTGCCTCCCATGGTGATATTGGAACTGTTGTATACAAATCTTTTCCTTTAAGTTTGTATTTTTTTCCATCTTCTATATTCATTTTTATATATAAATCTCCATTTTTTCCGCCATTTTGTCCTTCTTTACCTTGTCCAATTAAACGGATTTTTTCGCCATTTTGTATTCCATCAGGTACTTTAACTGTTATTATTTTTGCTTTTCCATCTAAATCTTTTAATACCAATTTTTTCTCTGTACCATAAAACCCATCTTCAATTGTTATGTTTATTTCAGTTTCAATATCCTCTCCTTTAATAGGTGGAATCTTACTTTGTGCTATTTCTTCTTTTATTTCATTATTTCCAAAAAACATTCCAAAAAATTCACCTGCGACCTCTCCTGATGTTTTTTGTTTTGCTTTTTTTTGTTTAAATCCTATATTATAATTCCAAGTCCTATCATATTTTCTTTTTGTTGTTGGATTTGATAATATTCTATATGCTTCATTTATGTCTTTTATTTTTTCTTCTGCTAATTTGTTTCCAACATTTACATCTGGATGATATTTTTTTGCTTGTTTTCTATATGCTGTTTTTATCTGATCTATTGTTACTTTACTACTTTCTAAATTTAATATTTTATAGTAATCTTTAAATTTCATTTTTTGACATCCTCCCTATAAGAAAAGTGGCTAGGCCACTTTTCTTTTATTGGTATCTGTATTATATCAATTTTGTCAAAAAAAATCTATAGTTTTTGGCAAATTTCAAAAAATTTCATTCCATTTGAAGCTTTAACTAAAATAACATCTCCCTTTCTTAGATTTTGCCTTAAGTTTTCCACAATTTGTTCATTGTTGTTCATAAAGTATGTTCTTATTTTTTTATTTTTTTGAGCTTCTTCTATTATATATTTTGAATTTTCTCCTTCACATATTAATATATCTATATTATTTTTTGCTACTTCTTTTCCTACATCTCTATGTAATTTTTCTGAATACTCACCTAATTCAAACATATCTCCTAATACTGCAATTTTTCTTGTACCAGTATGATTTGCTAAAAATTCTATACTTACCTTCATTGACTCATAACTTGCATTATATGAATCATTAACAAGTATTGCACCATTTTCTAATTCTCTTATATCCATTCTTTTTTTAGTTAGCTCAAATTTTTCTATTCCATTTTTTATGTTTTCATCAGATATTCCTAGAATTCTTCCTACCTCTGTTGCACATAGTGCATTATAAACAAAGTGTTTTCCTCCAACAGGAACTTTTATTTCTAGTTTACTATTTTGATTTGATACTGCTAAAAACTCACTACATTCTTCTTCTAATTTTATGTTTTTTGCATTAATATCACTTTCGTTTTCTATTCCAAATGTATGCATTTCTATTCTATTTTCGTTTTCTTCATACCATTTATGTAATAAATCATTATCATTGTTTATAATTACTTTAGGTATTTTCATTCCTTCTAAAATTTCTAATTTTGCTTTTAGAATATTTTCTCTTGAACCTAAATTCCCTATATGAGATGTACCTATATTTGTAATAACAGCTAATGTCGGTTTTGCAATACTTGTTAGCAAACTTATTTCACCAAAATGATTCATTCCCATTTCAATTACCATTGCTTCGTGGTCTTTTAATTTTAATATTGTAAATGGCAGTCCTATATTATTATTATTGTTTCCTTCTGTTTTTAATGTTTTATATTTTGTACTTACAACACTAGCAATAATATCTTTGGTACTTGTTTTTCCTACACTTCCTGTTACAGCTACAACAGGAATATCATATAAACTCCTTTTATATCTAGCAATTTCATATAAAGCCTCTAAAGTATTTTCTACTTTTATAATTGTTTTATTTGAATATTTTTCCAGTTCATCTTGCGATATTTCTATATTTTGAATAATAACCGCTTCTGCCCCATTGTCTAATGCTTGTTTCCAAAATTGGTTTCCGTCAAATTTTTCCCCTTTTATTCCTATATATATATCACCTTTTTGAATTGTTCTCGTATCTTTAGAAAAATTTTCACATTCTAAATCTTTTTTTTCTGTGATTAATTTACCTTTTGTTACATTTAATATATCACTTATTTTCATTTAAACCCTCCAAATAAATTTTTCTTATTATATTCCAATTTACTATTTTTTGCAACAAAAATGCTAATTTCTAAACTGATATTTTTCAATTTAGAAATTAGCATTCATTTATTTTGCATACCTAAAAACTATTGATTCTCAACAGCTCTATTTGCAATTTCTATAGCTTTTGAAACTATACTTCCACATGTTTTAGAAGATACATTTTCCCAACTACCACCATCTTTTTTTACTTGGTCATAAACACCTAATTCTTTTGCAATTTCTGTTCGTAAGTTTTCAGATATTAATTTGTTACTTCTAGACATTGAATTGCCTCTCCTTTCAAATTTATCTGTATTACGGACCGCTTTTTTTGAAAAAATTATTTAACTTTTTCTATATATATTATTTACAAAAATTCTTTTTTTATTTTTTCAATTTTTGTAAAAATTCAAAAATAATGTTTATGAACAGTAATATTCCTAAAATCATTGTTGCTTGTAAAAATACATTTTGTCTTATTTTTTCTTTTATTTTTTTCATTATTTTTTTCATAACTTTATTCCTTATATTTATATTCACTATATTTATCTAATTTTTCAAATATCTTTATTTGAAAGTTTTCTGCATTTTTCTTTAGTTTATTTAGATTTTTATCATTATTTATTTGTTCTTCTACTTTTTGTATTTGTTTTTTTTCTTCATTTTTATCCATATTTTGCTTTTTAATTTGACTTATTTGTTTATTATATTCCTTTTGCTTTTGCTTTATTTGTTGCTGCACTTTAGACATTGTTTGATTTTTTTCCATAAAAGTCTCTGACCATTCTTGTTTTTTCTTTTCCGTAAGTTTTGTTGTATCAGTTCCTATTTTTTGTCCCATTGCCATTATCCCAATAGCTTCTTTTGTATTTTTAGCCACTCCATCTTTTTTCAGTTTCTCTCCAATAATTATATCTTCAAATTGTTTCACGCCAGAATCTATATATTCATCAACAGTTTCTTTCAAAAATTTATTTAATTCTTCTTTATCCCAATCAAACTCCTCTACTAGTTTATTCTTTTTCTCTAAATCTTTTCTTATTTCTTTTGCTAATTTTTCGTTTTCATATTTCTTGTAGTCATTTCCATATCCTGATTTTATAAATGTTTCTGATATGCCTTCAACTTTTTTAGATTCAACTATATTTGATATACCTTTATATGATGCTGTTCCTGCAAGTACTGCATTTCTAGCAGCTTTTTCCGGACTTCCATCCATTGCACCTAAAATTATTCCTGCTGTTCCTGCCGTAAGTGCTGCTACTCCTCCAATTGCAGTCTTTTTAATTCCACTAGCATAATCTGTGTGCATTGTTCTATTAGCCAATGCTCTACCTTTAGATTGAACATAATGCCTTCCAGCTCCTTTTAAAGCTTTTCCTAACTTAAATTTTGCTTTCTTCTTTGATTTTTTATTTTCATCTGTAATTTCAATTGAATTTTGTGGTTTTGAATTTTGACTCATTCTTATATTATTCACTGCCATAGTTAACATATTTTGCTTTTTATCATTTTCATTACTTTCATTTTTATTTTCTTCATTATTTGTATTAGGATTGAACTCGTCCTTTATATTGTCTAAATTTGCTATATCTTTTGTTGTATCTACAACATCTTTTATTTTATAAAATATTCCTTCCCCAGTATTTTCTTTTGCATTTTCTGTATCTTTTGTCTCTTCAGTATCTTCTGCATCTATTTCGATTTCAGGACTTATATCTTGTTCTTTTATTCTCGAATTAGACCCTATTCCTTTTTGTTCCGCCTTATTCAAATAGTTATTAGGATGTACTTGTGGCGGCTTTCTTCCAAAAACCTTTTGTAATGCTGACATTGCGACTCCTGTTCCAAATGCTCCTGACAATACCCCTGGTGTTGAAGCCTTTTGAAATCCAAACATATTTCTTAATATCTTTTCTGCCTGTGACATAAATCCTAATACTACTAAAACATATATTGGACTTTTGCTTGCCAGTGACATTGCTGTTCCTACAAATACAGTATACAATATTAAATGGAATGGTTGAATTGCTAAGTTAAATAAATATTCTCTAATCCATGTGTTAAATCCTTGTGCTTGTCCATCCCTAAATCTATCTATTGAATATGTTAAAACAACAACTGGTGCAATTATTATTAAAAAAGCAATATATACTACTCTTTTCAAATATATCCATCCAAATTTTATAGCAAGTAATGTTAGCATAATATAAATCAATTTCCAACCAACACTTGCATATGTTTCAGAACTTGTATCTTTATCTAATAATTGTGCTTTTATTCTTGCTTGAGTCATAAAATTATCTACTGGAAATCTTACTGTTTTTTTGCCTTCTTCATTTATATATAATGTTTCGTAATCACCTGAACCATTATTCTCAAAACCAACTTTAGCTTTAAATTTATCAAACATTTCTTCATACCATGTTGGTCTTTCATCTTTTTCAACAAGATTTTCTTTAAAATAATCATATACTTCGTCATCTACAATATCAAAATATTCAACTGATTCATCATTTGTTACATTAGAAATCAAATCAGTAAATTCTTCTACTATGTACATCGAAAATATCATTATGTAATGTATTACAAATAATAAGCCAAGTGAAATTAACCAATCAGCCAACATTTTTTTGTATTTAGCCTTATCCTCAGAAACACTTGTTATCATAATCCTTATTCCCGTATATATCAGTAATATCATAAATAAAACAATTACCACATTTCTAATATTATAGTACCATTTAGCTATTGTAAGATGTAATTCATCAACAATATTTATAGAATTTCCATCTCCATTTGTTTTTGTGCTTACACTAAAGAAATTAATATCAAACATTCCAACCTTATTTTGAATAATATTTTCAGGTGATATTACTATAAATGGTAATTGAAATGATGTATTTAGCATAGATGCCACTATGGTCGTTGTAATAAAATATGTTTTGATTACTTTTCCTATACTAAGTACAGCAGTACCAACTCCAACTGCAATACTTGCTGCAACCCCCGTTACTGGTGCAAATATAACGGCAAGTGCTATAGATCCAGCTAAAATAGCTAATCCAGCTAAAATTCCAATAGACTTTGAAATCCATGAACCACCTCTATCAACCTCTACAATTGCATCTCCTTCAGCGCCAAACAGTACCTTTTGAGATATATCTATAATCCCATCACACAATGTTACAAATACATCCATAACCGGCCCCAATAATTTTCCGCCAACCTTGCCTGCTCCATTAATTGTATTACTGCTAATAGCATATGAATAATTTGGAAATAATGTTGTAACAATAGTTAACAATAATATACTTAGCCATATTATTCTTATTTTTTTCTTCATATTTTGCTTCTCCTTTTATACATTCGTTTGATTGTATTTTTTTTATTTTACAACTAAAAAATTGTAAAGTCAATACATTTTTTTGAATGTATATATAATGTATTTACATTAAAGATTAAAAATAGTTCGGCTGGATATATTACTAATATTGGAGGAGTATATGTATTTAAAACGTTTAAAAGATTTAAGAGAAGATAAAGATTTGCTTCAAAAAGATATTGCCAATATCTTATCTATCAAGCAACAGCAATATAGTTTATATGAAACTGGAAAAAGAGATTTGCCTTTAGAATTTGCTATGATTTTATCTGACTTTTATAAAACATCTATTGATTATCTTGTTGGTAAAACAAATAAAAAAGAACCTTACGGAAAATAAAAGGAAATGAGTCACTAGAGAGTAACCCATCCTCTTTCATTCAGTTAAAGTTCCATTAGGTGTATTTGTAACAATTAAAATATCCTCCTCTTCACCATTTTCAGCATTTATATAAGCAATAAAATCCATATCTTCTATTTTACCTTTAAACTCATAACAAAATTTTTCTGTTTTCCATTCTGTAGGAATCATAGCCAATCCTTCACTTGTTATTTGAGCTTTACTACTCAAATTTTTTCTTGCATCATCTACAGATATTTTGTTTGTAGAAATTTTTCTATCATAATGGCAATTCAAATATCCTGTAGTCTCTAATCCAATAATTTCTCCATTATCAAGTGCAATTTTTACCTTAATTAAATCAGCATACATAATCACATCATTTTGTTTATATGCATAATTAACTGTAATAAATCCATTTTCCTTCATATAATAAGTCTCTTGCATATTATTAAAGCCCTTACTAGTTAGATATTCTTTACCTTTCTTCACAGCATCTTGTTCACTTATTTTTTCTTCTGAAACCTCTCTATTATAATTCAAAAATACAATATGTCCACCTTTTTTTGAAACTGATATTCCAATATTTTTATTTTCATTTGTAGTCATTTCAAATCTATATACTGGTATATCTCCATTTTCTACATATCCATTATTTTTTGTTTCTTTTATTTTGTCTTTTCCTATAAACTCCTCTGCTTTTTTCTTTGCAGTTTCTTCATCTATATCATCACCAGTTAATCCTTTTTTTTCAGCACTTGTTATGTGTTCAGAAAATGCACCATCATAAATTAATCCTGTAAATTCATGAAAATTCTCTTCAATAACATCAAAAGTACTTACTTCCTCTATATCTGACCCCTCTGTATTTTTCATTAAATTTTCCCAACTTAGTGAACCACTATTTAATTCATCTGACATTTCATTTAAAGTATTTGATAAATCATTACAATACTTATATAATTCTTTTATTTTATTTATATCGTCTTCTGTTAGTCCATTTCCCTCAATATTTTTTCTTGATAAAGCATAACTATATTCACTTACTTGATTCAAAAATTTTTCAGTATTTTCTAATTCTTGGCTTTCAATTGGTAACATTCCCAAATAACTCAAAGCCAAATTCGATTCTTTCCATACATGTGTTAGCATTTCTGCACCATGTTCAGCTGATTTTGATATCATTGATTTTGCCAAATATGTTTTTACATTTTGCACATATTCTACCACTTCATAAAATGCCATATTATTATCATTTTCTTTTGTATTTGCATATGTCTTTTTTTGATTGAATAAATTATATCCAAGTATTATAGCTACAATTACAGCTATTGCTGTAGTGGCAATCCAAATTTTACTTTTCTGCATATTGACCTCCTTTTTTTATTATTTTGGATTTTTTTGCAAAAAATATACAATTTATTTTTACTTTATGATAAAATGAAAAAAAATCTTTAAGGAGACTAACTATGAAAAAAATAATAATTTTTTATGCAGCTTATGGTGGAGGTCATCTATCTGCTGCTCGTTCTATTAAAGAAAATATTGAAACTAATTATACTGATATTGAAATAAAACTTGTAGATTGTATGGAATATGTTAATAAGGTTATTAATAAAGTAACAACAACTGCATATTCAGAAATGGCTAAAAAAGCCCCTCGTACTTGGGGAAAACTTTATTCTAAAGCACAATATGGTCCAATTGCTCAAATAAGTACATCTTCAAACAAACTATTTTCTATAAAATTAAATAAATTGTTAAAAGATTATCAACCTAATTTAATAATATCTACACATCCTTTCGCATCGACTATGTGTGCGTATTTGAAAAAAGTAGGAAAATTAAATGTTAAAATTGCAACAATTTTAACAGATTATGCACCCCATGACCAATGGATTGTTTTTAACAACTATGTTGACTATTATTTTGTCTCACATGAAGAAATGAAAAGGAAATTACATAGTAAAGGAATTCCAAATAATAAAATTTATGCAACAGGTATTCCTCTTTCTAATAAATTTTTATTAAAATATGATAAATCCAAAACTTTAAAAAACTTTGGTTTATCACCTAATAAAAAAACAGTATTATTTTTCGGTGGTGGAGAATTTGGTTTAGGAAAAAAACAAACATTTAATATTTTTAAATCTTTTGCAGAAAGTCATGAGAATATTCAAATTGTTGCAATTTCAGGAAAAAATTTAAAAATGAAAAAGAGTTTTGAACATTTAACAGATGAATTAAATAAACATGATTCAATTAAAATTTTAGAATATACAGACAAAGTTCCTGAATTAATGAGTATTTCTGACCTTGTTGTAACAAAACCTGGTGGCCTTACCACAACAGAAAGCTTAGCATCTGGATTACCTATTGTTGTTATTAATCCAATTCCAGGTCAAGAAGAAGAAAATGCTGCTTATCTAGAAAAAAATAAAGTTGCTATTTGGATAAGAAAAAATGATAATGTAGAGGAAATTTTAAATAATCTTTTTTCTAATCCTGATAAAATGCAAGAAATGAAAATTCGCGCTAGACTTATTTCTAAAAAGAATTCTACAAAAGACATTTGCAAAATTTTACTTGGTTAAAAAAGTTACCAGTAGGGGTGTCCCCACTGGTAACTTTTTTAACCATTTTCAAATTACTTCATATAATATCCAGAGGTGATTTATATGAAAAGCAATAATTGTTCCGGCTGTGACTTTGTAGGTCTTGCAGCATCTGTTGCAATATTTATAAGTAAACAAGTAGACCCAGATAAATTAGATATACTCGCCTCATTTTTTAGTGCATTAGGAGATAATTTAGGAATAATATCTGCATCAAAATAAAAAACTTATGAAAAATTTAAATTTCAAAATTTACATAAGTTTCTTTTTATTATAGTTCTCTTCTTCCTTCAAGAGCCTTAGTAAGAGTAATTTCATCAGTATATTCTAAATCTCCCCCAACAGGAATACCGTGAGCAATTCTTGTTGCCTTAATTCCTAAAGGTTTAATTAATTTAGATAAATACATTGCAGTAGCTTCTCCCTCAACTCTAGGATTTGTTGCAAGTATTACTTCTTTAACTTGTCCATCCATAAGACGCGCAAGCAATTCTTTTATTTTTATATCATCTGGTCCTACACCATTCATTGGTGAAATTGAACCATGCAATACATGATAAACTCCCTTAAATTCATGCGTTCTTTCCATTGCAACTATGTCTCTAACATCTTCCACAACACATATTTGAGTTTGATCTCTTTTAGGGTTTGCACATATTGGACATGGATCAGTATCTGATATGTTAAAACATTTACTACAATATTTTAAATTCTTTTTAGCATTTATAATTGAAGAAACAAACTCATTTGTTTCTTCTTCGGAAGCATTTAATATATAAAAAGCTAATCTTGCAGCTGTTTTATTTCCTATGCTTGGCAGTTTCTCAAAGCTTTGTATTAATTTTTCTATTGATGGTGAATACATTGAGAGCCCCTTTCTACATTAATCCTGGTATATTATATTTTCCCATTGATGCAGCCTGTGCATCATCAACTTGTTTAAATGCTTGGTTCAAACATGTCACAATTAAATCTTGTAACATTTCAACATCATCAGGATCTACAACTTCTTTTTGTAATGATAAACTTAATATTTGTTTTTGACCATTAACTTTTACTGTTACAGCATTGCCTCCTGCTGATGCCTCAAATTCTTTTGCAGCAAGTTCTGTTTGAGATTTTTCTAAATCTGCTTGCATTTTTTTTGCTTCTTTCATTAAACTATTGATGTTCATTCCACCAAATCCTCCCATTCCTCCTGGGAATCCTCCTCTTTTTGCCATTTTAAATTCCTCCTTCTTTTTTTCTAATATTTTAATTATAATAATTTTTACTCAATTACATCAAAAG
Source organism: uncultured Clostridia bacterium (assembly GCA_934167755.1). Taxonomy (GTDB): domain Bacteria; phylum Bacillota; class Clostridia; order TANB77; family CAG-508; genus CAG-269. The sequence goes on along the minus strand of CAKPLT010000001.1, from coordinate 87,531 downwards.
GTATATCAAATTTATTTGCAAAATTTGATAATTCTTGTTCTTCACTCATTTCTTCTGGTTCTTGAGGTTTTGAGTCTATATATTTTATTTGCATTTCTTTCCCACATGCAACTGAAACTTGTTTTGATATTTCCATTTTATTTTCTGGTTTCTCTAAAACAGCTTTCCCAAAAGGTGTAATTCCCTTAGGGAATTCTATTCCTACCGTCATATCATTTACTTCAATAGCATTTGTTTCAAGTAAATTAGTATATAACATTATTTTTCCAGTTTTTTTTAAATTATTTACAATGTCATTCCAATATTGTGCGGGTTTCTTATTTTTTCCAATTCCAGCAATTGCATCTGTATTACTAGCTTTTGTCGTACTTGTTGAACTGCCACTTGTAGCATTCGTTCTTCTTACTGTACTTGCTTGTGTTCTTGAAACTCCTACTGATCTTAAATAATTTTCTATTTTTTCAAGCCTAGCATAAATTTCTCCATTTCCATCATTTGAATTAGTATCATATGATGAAGAAGATATCTCTTTATCACATAATCTAATTATTCCTGCTTGAAATATTATTAATCTTTGTGTTGAACTTCTCATATCATTTTCTAATTTTGATAATTCACTTATTAGTTTTATTGCTCTTTCTTTTGAAACATTCTCTGACAATTTTTTCAAATTTTCAAAATCGGTTTCATTGTAAATAGTCAATCTCTGTCCTGTTTTTACCATTAAAATATCTTTTATATATTTAATAATTTCCCATAATAAATTATTTAAGTCTTTGCCTTCATCTAAAACTTTTGTAACAGCTTCCATAGCTTCATCAATATTATATTCTATTATTGCCTCAGAAATGCTATGTATATAAGTTATTTTTGGAATTCCAACTAGTTCTTTTATTTTATCTTCATCAATATTATTTTCTCCATCTTGCACACATCTCTCTAGAATTGACAAAGCATCCCTCATCGCTCCTTCTGCTAGTGAAGCAATTATATTTAATGCTTGTTTTGTAATTTCTATATTACTTTCTTTGCAAACAATTTCTAGTCTTTTAATTATATCTTCATTTGAAATTCTTTTAAAATCAAATCTCTGACATCTTGAAAGTATTGTTGCTGGTAATTTTTGTGGTTCAGTTGTTGCTAGAATAAATTTGACATGTTCAGGTGGTTCTTCTAATGTTTTTAGTAATGCATTAAAAGCGCCTTGTGATAACATATGAACCTCATCAATTATATATACTCTGTATTTTGCTTTTGTGGGTAAAAAATTAACCTCTTCTCTTATTGAACGTATATCTTCTACACTGTTATTTGATGCAGCATCCATTTCTACAATGTCTGTTAATGAGCCATTTAATGCGGCTTTGCAAATTTCACATTCATTACAAGGTTCTCCATCTTTCGGATTTAAGCAATTTATTGCACGAGCCAGCACTTTCGCTGATGTCGTTTTTCCTGTTCCTCTTCCTCCATTAAATAAATATGCATGCCCTACTCTGTTTGCCATTATCTGATTTCTTAGTGTTCTTGTTATATGTTCTTGCCCAACCATTTCTTCAAATGTTTGTGGTCTAAATTTTCTATAAAGCGCTGTGTACCCCATAATTTCACATCCTTTATAATTCCCATAAATTTTAAAAAATGGTGTGAATATCAATCTCTCTATGGAAAACAATTCCCACATAAAAGTATCTACTTATTGCTGCTTCCTTCCGGACCTGACAAGGTTCATAGGCTTTTATTGAGTTTGCTTTCCATACAGAGATCAATTCTCATACCATTATGTATTATATACTCTATTTATTAATTTTGCAAGTATTTTTGTTAATTTTCTATCCTTTTAAAAATTATATTTTGTAAGTCTGTTTTATCTATCCCAACTGTTCCTTTTTCAATTATTTCATCTGTTGGAATGTCTAAACTAATTGGTGCTTGATATTTTTTCCCACTATTTAAATTTATTATAATATCAAATGTCAAATTTGCCTGTAAGTCTTCTTGCGTAATATTGGTTAGTTTTAATAATTGACTATGGTCAATTTGTTCATCATTTTCCGAAACATATTTTGATATATTATTAATACCATATCTAAATGCTACAATTCCACCTTGGTTAGAAATTTTTTCTTCTTTTATATTTGATTCTAATTCACCAGTATATGTAATTTCTGTTATTTCATTTTCCGGCAAATTATTAAACATTCTTTTTTCATCTACTATAGGTCTATAAAATTTTACATCTCCTAATTCTTTTGTTCTAGTTATATTTATATTTTTTATATCAACAGAATCTATTATTTCTGTTTTTCCATATGCTGAATTTTTTTCTATATATATATATATATCATTATTTTGATTAACATTAAAATTCCATTTTTCATTTGAACCTTCATTTTCCATTCCTTCTACACTTTCTATTATAGAAATTTTATTAATTTTAAATGGCATATTTGATTCACCTTCAACTTGATATCTTAATATAAACATTCCTCCAACACATAAAATTGCAATTATTATAACACTAATAATTACACTATGAAAAATTTTTTGTTTAACATTTCTATACATCTTTCCCTCCTTGAATTAATTAGGGTTATATTAAATTTATTTATTTTTTTTTATCTTTCTTAATTCCTTAAAAAATTGTGTCAAAATTTCTTGACATTCTTTTTCCATAATTCCTGTTTCTGATTCTACTTTATGATTAAATGTATAATCATTAAATAAATTTAATACAGAGCCTACGGCTCCTGTTTTCTCATCTTTTGCTCCAATATATACTTTTTTTATTCTTGAATTTATTATTGCACCTGCACACATTGAACATGGTTCCAAAGTTACATACATTTCACAATCTATTAGTCTCCACGATTTTAATTTTTTGCTTGCTTTTTGTATTGCTAAAATTTCTGCATGTTTTGTTGTGTCTGTTTTTGTTTCTTTTTGATTGTGTGCTTTTGCTATTATTTCTCCGTCTTTCACTATTATTGCACCTACTGGTACTTCTAATTTTTTGTATGCTTTTTCTGCTTCTTTTAGTGCTTGTTTCATATAATATTCTTTTTGTTCCATTTATGCTCCTAATTATAAAATTGGTGTCCCCGAGTGGAATTGAACCACCGCAAGACCGGACTTAGGAGGTCCGCGCTCTATCCAACTGAGCTACGAGGACATAAAAATTATATACCTATTATAATACACTCACTTCAAAAAAGCAATATATTTTTACTATGTCTAGAATATGCACAGAATAAAATTTTTAAAAAATTATTCATGTCTTTATTCTATAACTCTTGACATATATGTTATAATAAATTTAGTTTATGTATTAGAAAGGAAATTTTTATATGCAACAAATATTAAGCAAAATGAGAAAAGCTATAGAAGAATATCATATGATAGATGAAGGAGATAAAATAGCCGTATGCTTATCAGGCGGAAAAGATTCAATTACACTTTTAAATGGACTAAAAGCATTGCAAAGATTTTACCCAAAACATTTTGATTTAATTGCAATATCAATAAATCCAGGTTTTGAATTCTTTGATACCGAACTCTTGCAAAAAAATTGCGATGAAATTGAAGTTCCTTTATTTATTGAAAATAGCAATATAAAAGAAATAGTTTTTAATGTAAGAAAAGAAAAAAATCCATGTTCATTATGTGCTAACTTGCGTAGGGGAATAATAAATAGTGTAGCAATACGAGAAGGATGTAATAAAATTGCACTTGGACATAATATGGATGATGTATTAGAAACATTTTTATTAAATTTATTATATACAGGAAGCATATCAACATTTGCTCCAAAAAGTTATATGGACAGAACAAAAATAACATTAATTAGACCCCTAATTTTACTTAGTGAAAAAGATACAAGAAGATATGTTAAAAAACATAATAAAAAAGTAATGCCTAAGGTTTGTCCTATGGATGAGCATACAAAAAGAGAAGATATGAAAGAACAAATATTTATGTGGCAAAAAGATATTCCTACTATTAAAGCCAATTTATTTGGCGCCATCTCCAGAAATTTAGATGAATGGAAAAATATATAAAATATTATAAAAATACACTTTTAAAAACTGCTTAATAGCATTCAAAAAAGTGTATTTTTTAATTATTCTCCGCGAACCAACTTAACCATAGCCTCTTTCAATGCTTCTAATTCTTCAGTTGCACATTTTTCACATTCACCTTTAACTCCAAAATAAAGTTTAATTTTAGGCTCTGTTCCAGATGGACGAACGCAACACCATGAATTATTTTCCAATTGATAATATAATACATTTGATTTTGGTAATCCTGTTTTTCCCTCTTCACCAGTAATCATATCTTTTACATAATCATTATCAACATCTTTAAAACATAATACTTTATATTTACCAATCTGTTCTACATTTTTATTTCTCATATCAGTCATCATTTCTTTTATTTTTTCAGCACCTTCAGCACCTTCTAAAACTATTGAAACTTGGTCTTCTTTGTAATATCCATATTTTTCATAAATATTATTCATTTGATCCCATAAAGTAATTCCTTTAGATCTATAATATGCTGCAGCCTCACATAAAGACATAACAGCTGCAATTCCATCTTTATCTCTTGCATAGTCTCCAATTAAGCAACCATAACTCTCTTCAAATCCAAACACATATGTTTTATCATGATTTTCTTCTGCTTTTTTCATTACGGCTCCAATATTTTTAAATCCCGTTAAAACCTCTATACATTCTAAATTATAATTTGCAGCAATAGCTTTTGCTAAGTCTGATGAAACAATTGTTGTTATAAACATTCCATCCTTTGGTAAAATCCCCTTTTCATTCATTTGAGAAATTCTATATTCTGCAATTAATAATGCAGACATATTTCCTGTATATGGCATATATTCACCTGTTTTTATATCTTTTGCATAAATTCCCAACCTATCTGCATCAGGATCAGTTGCTAAAACAACATCTGCATCAACCTTTTTTGCTAATTCTAATGCTAATTTAAATGCTTTTTTATCCTCTGGATTTGGATAATCTACTGTTGGGAAATTCCCGTCTGGTTTAGCTTGTTCTGGAACAACATAAACATTTTTAAATCCTAATTCATTTAATAATCTTTCAGCAATTGTATTTCCTGTTCCATGTAATGGTGTATAAACAATTTTTAAATCTTTTCCTTGCTTCCTAACAATTTCAGGATTTAGTATTTTGCTTTTTAAAGTTTCAATATATTTATCATCCATATCTTTTACAACAACTTTAAACAATCCTTTTTGGATAGCTTCTTCTTTACTAATTGTTTTTATCTCATTAAAATCTTTAATACTTCTTACTTTATTAATAATATCTTTATCCCTTGGTGCAACAATTTGAGAACCATCATCCCAGTAAACCTTATATCCGTTGTATTTAGGAGGATTATGGCTAGCTGTAATCATAATTCCAGCAGTTGCGCCTAATTCTCTTACAGCAAATGATAATTCAGGAACCGGTCTTAAACTTTCAAATAAATATGTTTTTATTCCATTTGCATTTAATATTAAGGCTGTTTGTAAACTAAACTCATCAGACATTCTTCTTGAATCATAGCTTATTGCAACTCCCTTGTCTTGTGTTCCCTGCTCTAATATGTAATTTGCTAAACCTTGTGTTGCTTTACCTACTGTATATTTATTCATTCTATTGGTTCCCATTCCAATAACTCCACGAAGTCCAGCTGTTCCAAACTCTAACTCTTTGTAAAATCTGTCTTTTATTTCTTCTTCATCATATTTAATACCTAATAATTCTTTTTTTGTTTCTTCATCAAAACTTGGGTCTTCACACCATCTTTTATATTCTTCTTTATAATTCATATATCTCATCCTTTCTTTTGGAAATTTGGGACCGGGTACGTAATTTCCTTTTTTAAACAAAAAAACTGCTGATTTTTGCACCAGCAGTTATTTTTATATACTATTATAACTGATAGAATTTTCTATATAGCTCTCTTGCAGTTTCTGGGCTATCAACCCCTGCCGCATTTTTTACAGGAGCAAATTCTTCCTCTCTTTTTACTCTTAAAATAGCCATATCATCTAATTCTCCAAACGCATCAAATAAAAAAGCTTCAAATTTATATGCATTTGGTCCATCTGGTACTATTTTATTTCCATCTTTATCTATATATGTTGCTTTTTTAAATGCTGAATGATAAGGTAATGGTTTGTTTCCCATTCTTTCAACTGCATCTATGTTAAACAAATTGCATAAAATATGAGATTCACCATATATTAACTCTCCTCTTTCGTCTCTAGCTTCTGCCATTTCTTTTGGAATTTCTGTATATTCTACAACTGATGGTTTGCCATTTTTCTTACAAAATACTCCAACTTTTTCTTGTGGATTTGCCTTTACTACAGATTTCCCAGCAGCTGTAACATTTTTTTGAATTGCAATTCCCATAAGTATTGGATCAACCATTTTTACTAAACAGTTATCTACCCCCCCTATGAATAGCCATTCAATTCCTAACTCTCTCATTTTCTTTGTCATTCCATTTTTTACAAGAGCTTCATATATTCCACCATGTCCATCAGCAGCTTCTTTTATAAGACCATCTTCTCCAATTAATATTTTTCCTTCAGTATCTACCATTGGTAATTCACTTTGTTTAAAGAAAAATATATTTTTATCTTTCTCATATCCAAAGTATCTATGTTTTGCAAAAAAGTTTATTGTATCATCATTGTTTTCTTCACTAGTCATTATAAACCAAGGGATTATTACATCATATTTTCTTCCTTGTGTTTTTAAAGAATCACTAAGTAATTCAAAAAGTGATTTATGTGATTCTAGTCCAATATCAAATGTTCCTTTGGGACCTTTGTGTCCAAGTCTTGTACCCTGTCCTCCTGCCATTGTTACGGTAGCCAATTTTCCAGCTCTTATTGCCTTTTCTCCTGTTTCTTGAAAACTTTTATAATAGCCATTTAGCTTGTCTTTGTCCAAATATTCAATTGGTGTTATTTTTGAGTCTTGTTTTTCTTCTTCTTTTTTTGTAGTATTATTATATAAGTTATTTATTAATTCAAAATCGGTATTTTTGATTTGCTCTAATAATTGCTTTTGTTTTGTTTCATCTAATCTTTCGTATTCGTTTAATAAATGTTCTTGCGAATATTTTTTTAAAGTTTTTCGAATAGTCTCTAAATTTTCATCCATTTGTATACTTCCTTTCTTGTTTCATATTATACTATATATACTATTTTAAAAATTTTTTCAATAGTTTATTCAAAAAGTTTTTATATATTTAGAATTTTATCACTATTCTACTTTAAGTTCAACTTTTTTATTTGCTTTCTATCTCATCTATGCCTAATGTATTTAGACTCTGTCTATAATTCATCATTATTGTGCTTATTTCTTCTTTGATGTCTTCAAAATAATAGCAATCTATAACAGTTACATCTCTTATATTAGATTTTCTTACTTTTTCATTTTCTTCTTTAATATATTCTTTATTTCCTATTATTATAATATTTGATTTATTTTCTATTTTTTCATTTTCTTCAATGTTCCATCCAAGTTTCAATATTTTTTCTTTGTTTTTTTCACTTAAATTCATTTTTGTAATTAATGTTTCTATAGTATCTCTCAAATTCTTATCTGTTTTTATTATAATTTTTTCATTCATTTTTTTATTTATATATGGTAATAAAATCATTTCTAAATGAAAATCACTCACATAAAAGCAGCATAATTTATCTATTTCATTCTTAACAACCATTTTTTTCATCCCTTCCGATTGTTCTTATGGTAAATTTTACCATTTTAATTATTTGTTGTCAAGCATTTTTTCTGAAATGTATAATTAAATTTTTTTGGTTAATAATTATTTTAATGATATATTTTAGAAAAAATGTTTTTAGGAGGATTTATATGAAAAAAATTTTAAATTTTATGAAAAATTCCAAATTAAGAAATTTAAGTTTACTTACTTTTCTATTATTTATTTATATATTTATTTGTGCTAAAAGTTATGTCTCTGCTATCTCTAGTGATTTATCTGAATCTGTTTTTAGATTACATGTTTTAGCCAATAGTAATTCAGAAGAAGATCAGAGTTTAAAACTCAAAGTAAGAGATTCTTTACTAAATTATATGAACACAATATGTTCAAGTTGTTCAACTAAGGCAGAAGCAATTTCTTTAGTAAATAAGCATAAACAAGAATTTCAAAAAATAGCCGAAAATACTATATATGAAAATGGTTATAATTATTCTGTAAATATTAATATAGGTAATTTTTATTTTCCAACAAAAAATTATGGAGATATTTCTTTACCAGCTGGATTTTATGATGCTTTAAGAGTTGAAATTGGTAATGCTAAAGGGAAAAATTGGTGGTGTGTAATGTTCCCTTCTTTATGTTTTATTGATGTGTCTTCTGGAATTGTTGATGATGAAGCCAAAAATAATCTTGAAAAAAATCTTGAAAATGAATCTTATAACATAATTTCAGACAAATCAAGCTCTGAGATAAAATTAAAATTTAAACTAATTGAATTTTTTGCTGAAAAAGGATTGCTTACTGCAAACCGTTAATATCCAATAATTTCTTTCAAAACTGTTGTAATATTGTATTTTTTATGATATATTTTCTAATGAATAAATATTTAAGGAGGAATACTTTTGGAAAAATTAGTTATCACTGGAAAGACACCTTTAAAAGGAGAAGTAACAATAAGTGGTGCAAAAAATGCAGCAGTAGCAATTTTACCAGCAACACTTTTAATAGATGGGATCTGTACAATCGAAAATTTACCAAATATAAGTGATGTAAAAAAATCATGTGAAATATTAGAAGGACTTGGAGCAAAAATAACATGGATTTCACAAAATAAAATTACAATAGATACAAGAAATATAACAAAAACAGAAGCTTCTGAAGAATTAACAAGTAAATTTAGAGCTTCATATTATATATTAGGAAGTATGCTCGGAAGAACAGGAAAAATTTCTGTTGGGATGCCTGGTGGTTGTAAATTAGGAGCACGACCTATAGATCAACATATAAAAGGCTTTGAAGCATTAGGAGCAAAAGTAGATGTTGGACAAGGTAAAATATCTGCATCAGCTTCCAAACTAGTTGGAACATCAATATATATGGATGTTGTTTCTGTCGGAGCAACAATTAATGTAATGCTTTCTGCAGTTTTAGCAGAAGGAACTACAATCATAGATAATGCTGCTAAAGAGCCTCATATTGTAGATGTTGCAAACTTCTTGAACACTATGGGAGCTGATATTCGTGGTGCTGGAACAGATGTAATAAAAATTAATGGAGTAAAAAAACTTTCTGGAAATGGTACATACTCTATAGTTCCTGATCAGATAGAAGCCGGTACTTTTATGCTTGCAGCTGTAGCATCTAAAGGAGATATTTTAATTAAAAACTGTATCACAAAGCATTTAGAGGCAATTACAGCTAAAATATTAGAAATTGGTGGACATGTTGAAGATTTTGGAGATGAGATAAAAGTTTGGTGTGATGAAAGACCTTCAAAAGCAATTATCAAAACGCAACCATATCCTGGATTTCCTACTGATTTGCAACCACAAATGGGTGTAGTTCTTTCTATTGCTAATGGTACAAGCAGGATTATTGAAAATATTTGGGAGTCAAGATTTCAATACACAGAAGAATTAAACAAAATGGGAGCAAATATTACAGCACAAGGTAAATCTGCATTTTTCGAAGGTGTAGAAAAGTTATCAGGTTCACCAGTATATTCATCAGACCTAAGAGCTGGTGCTGCACTAATAATAGCCGGAATAATTGCAGATGGAAAAACTGAAATATACAATTTAGAGCACATAGACAGGGGATATGAAAACATAGAAGAAAAATTTAGAAAACTAGGTGCTAAAATAGAAAGAGTTAAAGAATAACATTAGAAAGAAGAAATACATATGCTAAATTTTTGTAGTTTATACAGTGGTAGTAGTGGTAATAGTTTATTTGTAGAAACAGAAAATACTAAAATTTTAATTGATGCAGGAATGAGTTGTAAAAAAATTGAAGAAGCATTAAAATCGATCGATATTGAGCCATCCTCAATCAATGCAATTTTAGTAACACATGAACATTCAGATCATGTTAAAGGAGTATCAACAATTTCAAGGAAATTCGATATTCCTGTTTTTTCTGCTAAAGAAACATTTGAAGCAATGCCTACACAAACAGAAAAAATATCTGAAAATAATATAAATTATTTTAATCTTTCAGAAAAATTTTATATAAATGATTTAGGAATACTTCCTTTTAGTATTCCACATGATGCAGCAAATCCTTGCGGATTTAATATTATAAAGGGTAATGAACATCAAATTAGTATTGCAACAGATATTGGTCATATGACTAAATCTATTGTTAATCATTTGGAAGGTAGTGAATTTATTTTACTAGAATCAAATTATGATACAGAAGTTTTAAAATGTTGTTCATACCCATATAGATTAAAATCTCGTATTGCTGGTGAAACCGGACATTTATCTAACAATATGGCTGGAAAAACAATATCTTATCTATTAAAAAATAGCAATTTAAATACAGCTATGCTTGGGCATTTAAGTAAAGAAAGTAATTTTCCTGAACTTGCATATCAAACAGTAATTGACGAAATAATTTCCAATCATACTGATAATAGTTCAATAAAATTATCTGTAGCAAATAGGGATTGTCCTAGTAAATTAATTACTTTATAAGATTTTGTAAAAGGAATAATCTGGAACTAATAAAGAGAAATATAGTAATGTTAAATTAGGTTTTAGGGGGCCTGAATTTAGTTTTATTTTTTTAATATTTCAAAAAATTTATTTTAATAATAGTTCAATGGGGGAATTTTAGATTATTCCCTTTACAAGATTAAAAACTTAATAATAAAATTTTTTTGATTTAATTTTTTGATTCAATCGATTTAACATAATGTTACAATATAATTTTTATTTTGTCAATAACATTTAAAAAAATTTCTGAAAAATCGTTCGACAATCTTCGACAAACATAACTCACAATAGCTTATCTATTCATTATATTTTATATTTTTAAAATAACTTTACAAATTAATAATGATACAATTATTCCTGTAAAATCAGCTGCTAAAGCTGCAATTAAAACTCCTCTTGTATTTTTTATTTTAACAGAACTTGTATATACTGCTATTGTATATAATGTTGTTTCAGTAGAACCCATTATTACAGAAGCCAATATTCCAATAAAAGAATCTGCCCCATTATTTTTTATAATATCTGTTGCAACAGCCATAGAAGCACTTCCAGAAATAGGCCTTAAAAGTGCAAGAGGAACAACTTCTTTAGGAAATTGAATAAAAGATAATATTGGTGAAATTATTTGTGTAATAAATTCAATAATTCCTGAACTTCTAAGCATTCCAATTGCCATAAATAATCCAATTAATGTTGGAAAAATTTTCAAGGTTATATTTACTCCGTCAATTCCGCCTTTTAGAAAAATATCAAAAGCGTTTTTTTTATCCTTAATTGCTTCAAAAACAATTATTAATATTATAAATGGTATTGCTATTATTGAAATATAATTAACAATTTTCATATATTTTAATTTATAAAATCTCCTTTCATTTTTTCGTACATTTAATAATAAATTTACAACAAACTATTCCCACAGCTGCTGCACAAATTGTGGATAACCACACAGGAAATATAATTTGAGTTGGATTATTTGATCCAAGGGAACTTCTAATAGAAATAACAGTTGTTGGTATAATTTGCAATGAAGCTGTATTTAAAACAATTAATATCATCATATTATCGCTTAAAGTCTCTTTATCATCATTTTCTTTTTGTAATTCTTTCATTGCCTTTAGGCCTAAAGGAGTGGCAGCATTTCCTAACCCTAATATATTAGCTATAATATTCATTATTATATTGTCAAATGATTTACTTTCTGAATTTATATCTGGGAACAATTTTTTTACAACTGGTTTCAATATTTTAGATATATACTTTATAATATTAGTCTGAGAAGCAATTTCCATAATCCCACTCCAAAGACAAGTCATTCCAATCAATGTTAGAGTTAAACTGACCGCACTTTCAGTTGAATTAAAAATCGAACTGTTAAGGCTCTCTAAATTTCCAGAAAAAATTGCATAAATGATTGATATTATTATAAAAAAAGGCCATAATATATTTAACATTTCTACTCCTTTTTATATTTATATTATACAAACCAGCAAATTATAACAAATACTTTTACAATAATTTGAAATTTTGATTGACCATTTCCAATTTTTATGCTATTATATATTACGAATTGATAAAAATGTTTAAGGAGGCGTATTATGAAGTCTACAGGTATTGTTAGAAAAGTTGATGAGTTAGGAAGAGTAGTTATCCCAATAGAAATTAGAAACAAATTTGATATAGCTGAAAAAGATCCAATAGAAATTTATGTTGATGGTTCTTCTATTATATTAAAAAAATATGAACCTAATTGCGTTTTTTGTGGAAATACAAAAAATTTAATATCATATAAAGATAAATTAGTTTGCTCAAAATGTGCTGAAAAGCTTTCTAATTTTGAAAATAAAAAAGATAATGAATAAATATAAAAAAGATTATAGTTGTTTACCTACACCCAAAATTAAATAACTATAATCTTTTTTAGTAAAAATGTTTTTAATGTATTAATATAAATTATATATAAATAGTTTTAAGAAAATTTTTAAATAAATTTCATATATATTTCATTTTTATTTACATTTCTATCTTTAGCAATTTTTTTAATTATTTCTTTTTTTTCTAATCCTTGATTTTTATAATAATTATAATGTTCTTCTAAGCTTAAAAAATTCAATTCATTTTCTGAATTTTTTTCTTTTTTATTTCCCTCAATAATCAATATCATTTCACCTTTCATATTATCAATTTCTTTTAATAACTCTTCAATATTTTTTCTAATAAATTCCTCGTGTATTTTTGTTAATTCTCTTGCTAATACTATTTTTCTATTTTTTAATATTTCTTTTAAATCCTGTAAAGTATTTTTCATTTTATGTGGTGCTTCATATATTATTATTGTTTTTTCTGAATTTTTTATTTCTTCTATTTTTTCTTTTCTTAATTTTTTATTTAATGGTAAAAAACCTAAAAAGGAAAATTCAGATGTATCTAATCCTGATGTAATTAGTGCGTTTATCATTGCACACGCTCCTGGTATTGGTATAACATCTATATTTTCTTCAATTGCTTTTTTTATAACTTCTTCTCCCGGATCACATATTCCTGGAGTTCCAGCATCGGAAACTAATGCTATATTTTCTCCTTTTTTTAATCTTTCAATTAATATATTGCTTTTTATTTCCTCATTGTGTCTATGATAACTTATCAATGGTTTAGATATTTCAAAATGATTTAATAATTTTAATGTTTGTCTTGTATCCTCTGCTGCAATTATATTAACCTCTTTTAAAATTTTTAATGCTCTTAATGTTATATCTTCTAAATTTCCTATTGGTGTTGCTACTATATACAATTTTCCATTCATTTTTGTTTTCCTCTCATTTTTATTTTTTTATATTTTATCACATTTTTATAAATTATTAAATATTTTTATTTAATATTATTTTTAATTAATTAATTTTAATAAATAAAACATTTTTTATATAATTTTCATATAATATAAAAAATACTTTTTAGGAGTGTGATTTTATGCCAAATTTTTATAGAAATAATTTTAATAATAATTATTATTTGCAAAATAATTACCCTCAAATTATTCACCAAAATACTAGAACATCACAACCTAATCATGCTTCTCCACCCAATGTTCCAAAATATCCACCACCACCTTGCCCTCCACCCCCAAAAAAAGGTCCTCCTAAAAAAAAGTTTAATTTTAAATCACTAAAAAAAGAAACATGTACATCTTTAAATGATGTTGAATGTTTTTTAAATAAATTTAGCAATTTTATAAAATATATTAAAATTATTCATTTATTAAAATAATTATTTATTAATTTTTAAAATAAAATATAAAAAAATAAATATTAAATTTTTTTATTTAATATTTATTTTCTATTTATTTATTTTTAATTATTTTTTATATAAGTATCTGATAGTTTTTCATTATTTTCTCCATTAATTAAAAATTTAACAGAATCAATTTCTTTTAAATTAGTTAATGAATTTACTATACTATTAATTATTTTTAATTTATTTTCTTCATTTTCATAATTCAAAAATTCATTTGACATATTAATAATAGCACATGATTTTTCTATTTTTATATCATGTAATATTGTTCCTTCTGGAATTAATTTTTTTAGATTACTACTTTGTGGACCTTTAATTAATAAATTAATTATTTCCTTTTCTGGATTATTTATTAACATATTTGCATCAATTATTTTTACTTCTGTGTCCAATTCTCCTGTCTCTGCATTTTGAAAATAAAGTGTTATTTTTGTCTGTCTATTTTGTTCTTCTGATATCTCTTCTTGTGGCGTATAATCCTGATATTCATCATTTTTATTCTTTTCTATACTTACATTTTTATATACAAAAAATGTCAATAATATTAATAATATTATTGTTATTATAACTGTTAATTTTTTCCTTTTCATTTTGTTTCCTCCTTGTCTACTTTATACTATTATTATTGTTTATTTTTTAGAACTATTCTTATTAAAATTTACATGTTAAAGTTTTAGTTCTTTAATTCTAGAAATTATTTTTAGTAAATAAAAAACATGATATTTTTTTATCATGTTTTCAATTAATTATTAATTATTATTTTAATTGTTATTTATTCATTATTTATTTATTATTTATTTATTATTTTATTTATTATTTATTTATTATTTTATTTTTTTAAATAATTTATTTATATTATTTTTTATTAAAACAATTATTATAAATAAAATAATAAATAATATTATTATAATTATAAAAAAAGAAATTTTTATATTTACATCATTAAAAATTTTTATAAAATAAATAAATAATAAAATAATTATTATTGAAGTAACATATTGGTATAATTTATTTCCATTATCTTTTATTGCTGATGTTTCTGTTATCCAATTTAAATTCGGTTTTCTTAAATCAACAATTACCATTAGAAAACTATTTATTATATTTAATATCATAGCTATTATTATTCCAGATAAATAATAATAAATTGAAACTCTTGGTATATTAATATAAATAATTACAGTCATACCAATTATAGCAATAATATTAATTAATATTTGTGGAATATTTTTCCATATAAATTGTTTATACAATGATACTGGTATATATTTCATAACCATTGCATCTTTTCCATCTCTTGAAATTGAGGTTAATGATAATGATGTTAGTGTAAATATAATTTGTATTATAATTATTATCATACATATACATTGTAATGCAAAATTATTTATTCCCATTTTATCTATCAAATTTTCTTCTTGAAAATTTTTCATAACAATCGGTATAAATAAATTTAAAATAAATAATAAAATTATTATTATAAAAATATACTGAAAAATACATTGAATAAAAAATGTTGGATTTTTTATTATTTTTTTAAATTCATTTTTTATATATGATTTTTTTATTTTATTTTTTTTATATTTATTTTTTATTATTTTTTTATTATTTTTCTTTTTATTTATATATGCAATATTTTTTAATAAATTTTTTAAATATAATATTTTTCCAAAAAATAAAAATATAAAAAAACTAATTATAGAAATAATAATTATTTTAAATAAATTAATTATTAAATTAATTATTTTTAAATTTGTCAACAATTCTATACTTGGATTTATTATTATAAAATAATTATTTAATTTATCTAGTTTATTTGATAATATATTTTTATTTAATTCAACATTTTCTGTTTCATTATTTTCATTTATTTCTATATTAATTATATTATTATTAAATAATGAATTTAATAAATATGTTACTCCAGATGTTAATAAAAATGATAATATTATTACAATTAATATTTGAAATAAATCTTTATTTTTTATAAATTTAGTTAACTGCATTATAAATAACATTACTATACAAATTATTGTTATTAAAAATATCGGGAATAATATTAAAACAAATATCATCATCAAATAATAAATAAGAGGTGTAGTAGTTATTATTCCATATATTAATAATGGCATTGCTAAAAACAATATTTCCATACCATATGTTATACTTATAACATTATTAAATTTGGCAATTAGCAACTCAATAGGTTTTATCGGCAGTGGTAATATATATTCTAAATCCTTTGAGAAGAAAAATACATTACTACATATTAATATTGCTTGAAACATAAATATAGTTGCAAGTATTGGTAAATATATTTTTAGAAATAAAATTACCTGTCCATAATTATTTAACCAATTTATTGTTTTATAACTTATAAAAGTAATTGCTGTGATAATAATTATTAATAACCAAGTAAATATTGATTTTTTATTTAATTTATTATTATTAAAAATATATAAATTTTGAAAATAATCTTTTATTAAAATTTTTGATAATTCTTTTATTTTTTTAATCATTGCCAGTTATCTCCATAAATAATTCTTCTAATGATTTATTTTCTTTCAATTCTTTTCTCATTTCTTCTAGTGTTCCAACAAATAATAATTTTCCTTTATTTATTATTCCTATTTTATCACATAATTTTTCTGCAACATCTAATATATGTGTTGAGAAAAATACTGCATTATTTTGTTCAGTAATTTTTTTCATTATTTTTTTTAATTCATATGTTGACTTAGGATCTAAACCTGTCATTGGTTCATCTATTATCCAGTTTTGAGGATTGTGCAATAATGAACCTATTATTACTATTTTTTGTCTCATTCCATGTGAATAACTTTGTATTTTATCATTTAAAACATCATTTATTTCAAATACTTTTGTTAATTCTTCTATTTTTTGCTCTCTTTCTTTTAAGCCTACTTCATACATATCTGCTAAAAAATTCAAATATTCTATTCCTTTTAATTTTAAAAACATATCAGGGTTATCTGGTACATATCCAAAGTTTTTTTTGGCTTCAATTGGATTATTTATTATAGATTTATTATTAATTAAAATATCTCCTTCATCTATATCTAATATTCCTGTTATCATTTTTATTGTTGTTGATTTTCCAGCACCATTTGGGCCTAAAAATCCAAATATTTCTCCATTTTTTATTTCCAAATCTAAGTTGTCAATTATTTTATTTTTTTTATCGTATGATTTTGATACATTTTTTATTGATATCATTTTATACCTCCATCTACGAATAAGTATAACATAAAAGGAGATAAATTTAAATATTTATCTCCTTTTTTATATTTATTTCTAAAATCCTGCTAATTTTGCTGCATTCTGATTAATTTTAATTGCCTTATCTCCACCAATTTGTTTTGTAACTTTATCTTGATAATATTTCATTCTATCAAGATTATCTTTAGATTTAGTTGCCATAACAGCTGCCAGCTTACTTTCTCGGGCTGTTGTATTACCATTTTTATCCAATTTTCTTGCTTTAACTATAATAGAATTATCTGTAACACCTTCTCTTCTATATTCCAAAGCATCTTGCATTATCTCATTAAGTTTTTCTTCTCTTTGTTTAGCATTTAAGTTAGCTAATTCTTTAGAACATTGCTGTGCATAAAATTTTCTTGTTTCTTTATCTTTTACAAATTCTTTGTCCTGCTTTTCCCTTTGTTTTTGTGAATATTCCTCTCCATATTTTTCCTTTTCATATTCTGTTTTTGCATTTTTATATCTATCTACCATTCCTGATGTTCCTGTTGTCATACTATTTCCAACAGCAGACCCTATAGAACCACCTGCTGTTGCTCCAATTGCTGCATTTTGGCCAACTTTTCCAATATCTCCTGAAGCAATTCCCAATGCTGCACCTGTTGCAGCTCCTGCTACAACCCCTATAGCCTTTGTTCCTGTCTTTATAGAATTTGATACTGCTTTTCCAATATTTTCTTTTGATATTCCTGTATCCAATCCTTTATTTGCCGCTCTTTTTAAATTTTCTTTTCCTCTACTTGCTGCAGCTTTTATTTTTTCTCTTTTAGTTTTGTTCAATGCTTTTTGTTCTTTTTCATCATATTGTTCTTTTCTTCTTTGATATTCTTCTAATGATGCATTTAAATTTTCGCCTGTTTCTTGTTCATTTAATGTTGGTTCATTGTTTTGTTGATAATTGTTGTGATTCATTCCTAGCATTGCCATTTGACTTTCTGTTAATTCATCTGGAGTTATTTGTCCATCAGCAATCTTCTCTTCTAATGCTTCTCTTTCCATTCTTGATACAGGATCTTCTTTACTCATTCCTAACATAGCTTTTTGGCTATCTGTTAATTCATCAGGCGTTAATTGACCGTCTGCTAGTTTTTCTTCTAATGCTTCTTTTTCCATTTTAGCGACAGGATCATCTGGATCTTTTAATTTGAAATTAGAATTTGCATCAGCAGCAGATGTTCCTCCATATCCAAAACTTGATAAACTCCTATCAGTTGATAATGCTCCATTTGATGTTGGTACATTAACATTTAAGTTACTATTTACTCCACTATCTTCATTTCCTTCATTGCCAATATCACCTATTAAAGCATTAATTCCCCTTCCTGAATCTGCTGTTCTTATTTTACTTGTATTTTCACTATTGCTCTTGTCTAACTTCCCAACTGGCTTTGCTCCTTTATTAGGTCCATGTCCTGCTAAATGTGCCAATTTTTGCATTCCTCCCATTGTTAATGCTGCTCCCGCAGCACCTCCAAGCATTCCTGGTGTTTGTGCCTTTTCAAATCCAAACATTTTTCTTACAAATTTTTCTGCTGGTATCATAAATCCTATTGCAACTAATGTATATATAATATTTGTAGATGATAATTCATATGCACTTGAAATCAATATCATATATAACATTAGATGCATTGGTTGTATAAGTAAATTAAAAATATACTCCTTTAACCACATATTAAAAGCCTGTGCTTTTCCATCTGCAATTTTATCAATTGAATATGTCATTGCTACAAATGGTGCTATAATCGTTAAAAATGCCATATACAAAACCCTTTTTAAATATGTAAAAGCAAAAAATACAGTGTAAAATACTAGAACCAAATATGCAACTGCATATCCAACATATTCAGACGAACCATTTTGATATTGACAAAAGATTCTCATTCTACCTACTAAATTTGTTGGCCAAGCAAAACCTGCTATTTTACTTTCATCTTTTGTTGGGTCTTTTGATTTTGCTTCTTCTTTACTATATATACATTTTCCTGAGGAGTCTAAAAAATATTCATTTGCTTCTCCACCTGTTGTTTTATATACTGCTTCAATAAATTCTTTTTTCCTATCCATATTTTGTAAATCTATTATTTCTATTGACTGATTTTCATCTGCTGCTGCTTCTACTATATCAATAATATTTTCATTAATACTAACAGCAAAAACCATTATATAATGCAAAACAAACACTAAGCACATAGACACAACCCAATCTCCTAGCATCTTTTTATATTTTGATTTTTCAGATGCTATACTACTTGTCATCATCCTTATTCCTATATATACTAATATTATCATCATAACAACAAGTGCTATATTTCTTATTGCATAATACCATTTAGAAATTATTTTACTTAACTGTAATGATGTATTTTGTTTTGATGTAATAACTTCGTTATTTCCATCCATATAATAATAATAATCAACTTCTGAATTATCTTTATATTTTACTTTCACTTCTTTTGGTTTAAAAAAGTTAATATCAAATAGTAACAATTTTCCCTCAAAAATTTCCTCAGGACTTACAGAATATGTGGGTAAGACTGTAATATCCGGCAAAAAAGCACCTTTAACTCCATCAGCAACTGTTACCCCTGCCAGTACTGCTCCTGCAACTGTTGCAGCTGTTATAACCATTGAAACAATTCCAGTACTTCCTACTGCTGTTAATAATGTTCCTACTGCTCCTCCAAGACCTGCAACAAATGCGCCAATTCCGCCAGTAACAACAGAAATAGCAACAATAACCAATATTCCTGCAAGAACTCCTAAAATTGTAGCTAATAGCCCTTTTCCAGCAATATCTAGACTAATATGTCCATCAATTCCTATAACAGCTCTTTGTATACCATCCATAATTCCATCACCAAGTGTTAATAACAAATCAACTACTGGTTGAAGTAGTTTTCCACCTTGACTTGCTTCTGAATGTTTTAAATTTTCACTTGACTGATTTTGTTGGAACTGTTGTCCTGCATCATTCGCAGTAGTTGTATTTGATTCACTTGTAGTCCCATCTTTATATTTCCATGTGACTTTTACATTTTGAATAGTATATCCTCCGTCTACATATTTTTCAATTTTTATACATCCATCAGTATATGTATGAGTGACAGTTTTCATTACATTTCCAGCTGCATCTGTACCATCTATATTTGTTGTAGGACTTCCACTTTTTTCCTTTGTATGCTCATCATTACAAACTGCATCTACGCTTTTCCATAATATTCCATTAGTCATAATAAAGCATAGAATAATACTTATTATAATTTTAAAAAAGATTCCCTTATTTTTTAAAAGTTTCATCTGTTCCTCCTTAATAATCTAACCTTTTAGCTCTATTATTTACCAATTTATTCAAGTTAGTTTCAACAAACTCAAATTCTTTTTGAGTAGGTGTAATCTGCAAAATAGCTGATTCTGCACCAACTTTTAGCAAACCTTCACCTTTTCCACAGGTTACCAAAAATCCTGCTTCACCCTCACTTAACTTAAATACCTCTTTTAAATATTGTATTTCAGCTTTATCTTGTGCTAAAAATAGTTTTGTATCAGATGATGTTAATACTGCTTGAGCTTCTGGTTTTTCATAGAAATCTTGAAATCTTTGAGAAACAACTGCAAGAGAAACATTTCTTTTTCTCGCACGTCTAGCCATAGTATTCAAGAAATCTACGGCTTCAGGATATGGAAGTAACATCCATGCTTCGTCTACGATTACTCTTTTCTTTGTAGCTTTATTTCTATCTTCACTATTTTTCTTAACAAACTTTTCCCAAATCCAAGTTAAAAGTATTTGTTGTGCAAGAGGTCTCGCAAATTTTTCCTCTAATTGTGATATATCAAGGTTTATAAAAGGTGCCCCATCAAGTAATTCAAATGTAGACTGTCCATCAAAATAAGCCATTTGCCCATTATATTCTCTTATATATTGTTTCATTACTTTTAATAAGTAACTATAGTGATATCTATAATCATCATTTACATTATCTTGTGCTTTAGCTTGTATTCTTCTATACCAAGAACCTATCGTTGGCATTTTTTTCTTATCTCTATATAATCTATCCCCTCTGTTAAAATTAGTTGTTGCCTCATATAAACTGTTAGGGTCATTTGTAATTCCTAATGCTGCATATTCTTCTGCAACAGATTCTGCTATAATCTGTTTAGTTAATTCATTAACCTCAGAACTTCTTGTACTTCCTCTTGCCATTGTTAAAAGTGATTGTGTAACATCTTCAACTTTATTTTCAATATTAAGTACAACTCTTTCTCTCCCTGTAATTTCATCTTTTGCCATTTCTGTTTCAACATCAAATAAATTTATAATTGTTTTAGAATTTGGACTAAGAACAACATTTATTCCTCCTAAAGATTCTGCAACAATTTCATATTCTCCTTCGGCATCTAGCGCTAAACTTTCAATTCCCATTAATAGTGATGACCTACTTATTAATGTTTTCATTGTTACAGATTTACCAGCACCAGATTTTGCAAATATTACCATATTATAGTTTGTAAGAGAACTATGAAAATTGTCAAATAGTATTGGTGTTCCTGTTTGTTTATTAAAACCTAGCGGAATTCCTGTTGAATGTCCAACTTCAGATGTTACAAATGGAAATATTGTTGACATTGATCGTCTATCAAATGTATGTTGTTTTTTTATTTTATTTTCCATTAACGGTAAATTTGATTTAAATGCATCTTCTTGCATTGCCCATGCTGTTTTTATACCTACTAATGATTTTGACATTTCTGTTGCTAATAATTTTGTTAATCTATCTAAATCACTTAAATTATAAGTAAATATTGTAGAAATAACAGATGCTTCATATAATTTATTAAAACCTGCTGCAATTTCATCTCTTAGTTGTTCTGCCTCAAATCTTTTTTGGGTCAAGTTACTTTCTCTATTTATATTCCCTTTATCTGCCGCAACAATTCTTTCTGTTTCTAGTTCGTTTATAACTCTATTTAATTCACTTTGTGATCTTGCTTCTTGTATAGGATTTATATATATTGAAGTATTTATGTCCCCAAAGAAATACATATCTCTAAATAGCTCTGGAAATGTACACATTCTAGGCAATGTAGATACAAAGAAACTTCTTGCATATTTTTTTACATTTGAAATTATTTCCAAATGGTCTATATTACTTGCATCTATTCCAGAAGGTGCAATTAATTCTTTTATTGATTGTCTTTTTAATAATTGTGATTGATTATCTTGTTGTTGTAGATTTTTTTCTTCCTCTTGTTGTTTTCTTTTGAACATTTGCCTTACCTCCTTCTTTTGTATTTTCTTCTTCTACTTTTTCAATAGCTTTATCTGTTAGTTCTTCTCCTAAATATTGTTCATTTTCTTGTATAATCATTTTTGCCATTTCTGCAATTAAGTCATCAATATTATCTTCTTTTTCATCAATTTGTCTTTCTAGTTCTGTCTTTGCTTCTTCAACTTTTGCATTTGCCATTTTTACAGCTTTTTCTTCTATCATTTTATCAATTTCAGCCATTTTCTTTTTTAACACATTTGGAGCAGTTGAATACATTTCATCAAACCCAGCTTTAATCGCTTTATCTAATCCAAATGTCTCTGCTTCATCTCTATTATAAGCCATATATAATAATTCAATTAAATCATTTGATTTTAATATTTTTCCTCTAACCCCACATGTTGAAATTGATCTTATTAATGATTGTGCTCTTGTATATAATTCTGAAAAAGCAATTCCTTCTATTTCTGCTTTATCTAATTTATCATTTCCAGCCTCTGCAGAATGATAAGGAATAATCATATAATATTTTTTATTTAATATATTTTTATTTAAACTCATTTTTTCTGTATCTTGTAGTACTGATTTTCCATATTCATATAAATTAGCTTGTTTTGTAAGTTCGAAAAATGCTTTTCTTAATTGGTCTTCTGAGTATTCACCAGATTCTCTCATTTGATCATATCTAATTTGCATATTTCTTAATTTCATTTCTACATTTCTTACTTTTTCTCTGTATACTGTTAAACTTGACTCAAGATTTATAGATCTTGTTTGAATATATATTTGTACAGGATGTCTTAATGTATTTAAAAATTGTACAAATCCTTCTTCTACACTTGTTTTTTCTACTCCTGACATTAAATCATAGTTTATTCCTTGGCATTCTACAACCATTAAGTATCTAGTACCTTTTCTTTGTATAATCATATTGTCTCTTACAGTATCAAATTCCATAAAATTAAAAATGGATTGCTTGTTTTGACTACTTGTGGTTGTTGGAGTTATTCCTCTATCTTCTTTTTCTTTATTTTCTTGAGCTTTTTTTTCTTTAAGATGAATATACATCCAAAAAACAATTAATCCAAAAACAGCTATTATTATTGGTATTAAAATATACATAAGCATTTTTATTAGTTGAGTTGTTGATCCACTATCCATTTGTTTTTTCCTCCTTTGTATATACATATAATTTTTTATTATTTTTCTTAAATTTTATGTATCTCATTATAATATCATCTATGTTTTCTCCACCAGCTTTTCTTGTTATCTCTAATCCATTTGTATCTGGTATTTTAAACATACCTATTGTATATCCTATTAGAGCCAAAATTAATGTTATAACAATTCCTACCATTGTTAATCCTAAAATTTTAAATATAACATAAAAAACTAATCCTATTCCACCACCAAAACATGTAGTTATTAATGATTTTGTTGAAAATATAAATAATATTCTGCCTTCTCCTTTTACATTTCTTGGTAAATTATATGTTCCCATATTTTCCTCCTTTGTTTTTATACAATTATCTTATTTTATTATAGCAAAAAAAATCGATAAATGGAAGTATTTATCGATTTTTTTTGAATTATTTTTTTTATTTTGATGTTAAAAACTTATATACAACATTTGCAATTGTAGGTGCTAAAAATATACATACAGCACCAATTAAATATGGTATCATTGTCTTTTTATATTCAGCCTTTTCTTCTGCAGAACCCATCATATATTTTATACCTAATACTATTAAAATTACTACAGACAATACAATTCCAAGAGTTTGTAATATACCTATTATCTTATTTCCTAATGTTTGTATTCCATCATCAGTTGGTGCAGTACCTGTTAATTGGTCAGGTGTAAGTCCATAAACCATTGTTGTTCCTATAGATATTATTAACAATATTGTTGCAATTGTTGTTAATATTTTCATTGTTTTTGTACTCATATTATCTCCTCCTTTTTATTTCTTAATTTTATAATAAATCTGGTTTTTCCAGAATGTAAATAACTTTTATAATTGTGAGAATATTGTTACACAAAGTTTCCAAATTCCAAATGCTCCAAAAGTGACACTGCATCCAGCTACATATGGCATTAGCATTTCTTTTGCTTTTACTTGTTGTTCTACACTTCCCCACATTATTTGTATTCCTAGTATTCCTCCAATTATTACAGAAGCAACTATTCCTATTGCTAATAAAATATTATATATTCTGTTACTTGCACTTTTTAATTTTGAATCATCTGTTACTGGATCTTTATTTACTTCACTTTTTCCATCATTTATGAAGTTATTAGCATCATTTATTGTTTCATCTAAATATCCTGCTGCTCTTGATATTGGTATATTTACTGTTTGGCAAATTAATAATATTAATAATATTTTCATTAATGTTGTTATTAAATTTTTTATCATTTCAATCACCTACTTTAAACTTAGGATTTTATAATATTTTTATATTAAATTTTTGAGCTAAATTTATATAAAAAATTAGGTATTGTTGTTATACTAAACACTAAAAACGCTCCAAGTAAATACATCCCCATTGTCTTTTTATATTCTGCTTTTTCTTCCACACTTCCTAACATATATTTAATTCCTATAGACATTAGAGTAATTACAGATATAACTATTCCAACAACATTTATTACTCCAAGAATAATATTTACCCTGTCTTCTAACTGTTTTTCTTTTACTGGACCTCCAGGTTTAAAATAATTCGGATTGCTAGCTGCATCATTTGCATATGCTATTAAATTAAAGCTTAGTAGTGTTATAAAAATTATTAATAATACAAAAATTAATTTTATTATTTTGTTTTTTTTCATATCATCACCTACTTTTTTTCACTTTACTCTAATTTTATTATAAATCATATATTATTTTTTTGCAAGTTTTTTTGGAAATTTTCGTCATTTTTCCCCATTTTGATATTATTTTTCATCAAATTTTGCTATTTATAACAATAAAAGATGTCTTTAAAAGACACCTTTTATATATGGCGGAGATGAGAGGGTTCGAACCTCCGCGCCGTGTTACCGACCTAACTGTTTAGCAAACAGTCCCCTTCACCACTTGGGTACATCTCCAAATTTTATTTAATTAATTTAACTGAATGTTTTTATTATAATATATTTTTAATAATCAGTCAATAATTTTTAATAACAAATAAGAAAAATTTTCAATTATATAATAGGAAAGTGATGCTTTCCTATTATATAAAAAACATATCATCTATTTAAAGTATGATATGTCCTTTATCTTGTGGCGGAGAGGGTGGGATTCGAACCCACGGTACGCTACAAACGCACGCCAATTTTCAAGACTGGTGCCATAAACCAACTCGACCACCTCTCCGTGTCTCGCGACAGTACTTATATTAACACACTTTCCTATCGCTTGTCAATACTTTTTATAATTATTTTTTATTTCGTATTTTATGTTAAGTGTTTTTATTCATCTTTTATTAAATTTAACATTCTCTCCAAATCTTCATTATTATGATATTCTATTATAATTCTTCCTTTTCTCTTACCTTGATCTAACTTAACCTTTGTTCCAAAAAATCCTTGAAATCTATCTTCAATATCTTCATACAAATATTTATATTTAGGGTCTATCTTCTTTTCATTTTTTGTTATTCTGTTTTTACTTTCTGCTTGTCTTACTGATTCACCTCTATCAATCATTCTTAAAGCTGCAGCATATTGACGATCTGCATCTTCTATTCCTGCTAATGCTTTACAATGTCCCTCTGTTAATTTACCCTGTTTTACTAGTTCTAATACATCTGGTGCTAAATATAATATTCTAACAGTATTTGAAATACTACTTCTACTTTTTCCTAATTTTTTAGAGACCTGTTCTTGTGTTAGTCCATATTTTTCCATTAAACGGCGAATTCCTAAAGCCTTTTCAAATGGATTTAAATCTTCCCTTTGTATGTTTTCTATCAACGCAATTTCTTTGTTTGTTTGTTCATCAGACTCTCTAATAATTGCAGGAATTTCCTCTAATCCTGCAATTTTAGCAGCTCTCCATCTTCTTTCACCTGCAATAATTCCGTAATATCCATCCTGTTTTGATACCACAATTGGCTGTATTACACCATATGTTTTTATAGATTCTGCCAATTCCTCTAAAGATTCTTGTTTAAAATTTTTTCTTGGTTGATCTCTATTAGGCTCAACTTCTGTAATTTTAAGTAATTTCAAATTTTCATTACTTTCTACCTCTTCTTTTTCTTCATCTTGAATTTCCATTGGTGAACCACCAAATAAAGCATCTAATCCTTTTCCCAATCCTGTCATTTTTGGCATAGTTATTCCCCCTAATCATTTATATTATAATAATTATTGTATATTATTTTTTAAAAATTCTTTTGTTAGCTTATCATATGCTTTAGCACCCTTTGATCTTGCATCATATAATGAAATTGGCATTCCATAACTTGGTGCTTCACTTAATCTTACATTTCTTGGGATTACAGTTTTATACACTTTATCCTCAAAATATTTTTTTACTTCTTTTACAACTTGATTAGAAAGATTAGTTCTCGCATCATACATTGTTAATAATGCTCCTTCTATTTCTAAGCTTTTATTTAAATGTTTTTTTACTAAATTTACAGTATTTAAAAGTTGTCCTAATCCTTCAAGCGCAAAATATTCACATTGAACAGGAATTAGTACACTATCAGAAGCAGTAAACGCATTTAATGTAACTAGCCCTAAAGAGGGTGGACAATCTATCAATACAAAATCATATTGTTCTTTAACTTCATCTAATTTTACTTTCAATCTTTGTTCTCTAGACATCATTGAAACAAGTTCTACCTCAGCACCTGCCAAACTTATGTTTGATGGGCATATTTTTAAATTTTTTATTGCTGTGTCTTGAACAGTTTCATTAAATGTTGTATCTCCAACCAAAATATCATATACTGACAGTTCAAGTTCTTTTGTAATTCCTAATCCACTTGTTGCATTTCCTTGTGGATCAGTATCTATTAATAAAACTTTTTTGCCTTTCTTTGCTAATAAAGTACTTAAATTTACTGTCGTTGTTGTCTTTCCAACTCCACCTTTTTGATTTGCTACTGATATAACTTTTCCCATTTTTGCGTCATTCCTTTCTTTCAAAACTGTACTTTTACTTCTGTAAAAATTTCTTTAACTATAATATATAAAATTTTTTTATATGTCAATACATTTTTTAAATTTTTACCAATGTGGGCACTCATTTTTGGTAAAAAAATTTACCAGTAGGGACACCCATCTGGTAAATTATACAATATTTATTTAATTGGTTCTTTACTTGGAACTCCAGCCTTTCTAGGATATTTATTAGGAGTTAATTCTTCTTTTCTTATTAATACTATCGTTCTTTCCATTTCTGTTTGAGGTAATTTAAATTCTTCTATTTTTTCAATTTTTCCTCCCAAAATTTTTATTGCTTTTCTTGCATTATCAATCTCTTCTTGTGCTTCTCCCGCTTTCATACTTATTACCTTACCATTTTTCTTAACAAGAGGTATCAAGTATTCTGACAATGTTGACAAATTTGCTACAGCTCTTGATGTTGCAATATCAAAACTTTCTCTATATTTTTTACTCTGTCCTAAATCTTCTGCCCTCGCATGAATTATTTCTACATTTTTTAAATCTAATTCATTTATAACCTCTTTCAAAAAAATTAATCTCTTATTCAAAGAATCTGCAAGTGTTATTTTTAGAGTATGATTCATTATACTTAGTGGAATACCAGGAAAGCCAGCTCCTGTTCCCACATCAATTACTTTTGAATTATCATTTATATCTTTTAATATTGTTATTGAATCTATAAAATGTTTTAAAATTATTTCATTAGGCTCAATTATAGCTGTTAAATTTACTCTTTTATTCCATTCAATTAATAAATTCATGTATACGAAAAATTGTTCAAGTTGCTCCACAGAAAAATGAAAATCCGATTTTTTTTCATATTCTTTCATTTTATTAAAAAACTCTTCTTTACTCATTATATCTACCTCTTTCTCAATTTTTGACTATAACAATGGGTGTCCCCACTGGTAAAAATTTTTACCATTAATGAGTGTCCCTACTGGTAAAATTCTTTAAAAATACCAATAATACAGAGACATCTGCTGGTGATACACCAGAAATTCTTGATGCTTGTCCTATTGAATGCGGCTTATGTTTATTAAGCTTTTGTCTTGCTTCTAAACTAATTCCTTTAACTGTATTGTAATCAATATCTTCTGGTAGTAGCTTTCTTTCCATCTTTTTGAATTTTTCAACTTGTGATTCTTGCATTTTTATATAGCCATCATATTTTACTTGTATTTCCACTTCTTCTTTTACTTGTTCTCCTAATTCTGGTCTTTCTTTATCTATTATTTCAAGTGAATCATATGTAATTTCTGTTCTTTTTAATAGTTCCGCAAGTGTTGAGCCTGTTGTAAGTTTTGATGTTCCTTGACTTTTTAAGTAATCATTTACCTCTTGCGTTGGTTTTACAATTGTTTCTTCTAGCCTTTTCTTTTCTTCATTGATTTTTTGTTTTTTCTCTATAAATTTTTGATATCTTTCATTCGAAATTAAACCGATTTCATGTCCTTTTTCAGTAAGTCTTAAATCTGCATTATCTTGTCTTAAAAGTAGTCTATATTCAGCTCTTGATGTCATCATTCTATATGGTTCATTTGTACCTTTTGTTACAATGTCATCAATTAAAACACCTATATATGCTTCTGTTCTATCTAAAATTAGTGGTTCTTTTCCTTTTATTTTTTGTGTTGCATTTATTCCAGCAATTAATCCTTGACAAGCAGCTTCTTCATATCCTGATGTTCCATTTGTTTGACCAGCAAAAAATAATCCTTCTATTTTTTTATATTCTAATGATAATTTTAATTCAGATGGGTCTATACAATCATATTCTATTGCATATGCTGGGCGGGTAAATTCACAGTGCTCTAAACCTTGAATGGTTCTATACATAGCTATTTGCACATCTTCTGGTAATGATGAACTCATTCCTTGAATATACATTTCGTCAGTATCTATTCCAATTGGCTCTACAAAAACTTGATGTCTTTCTTTATCCGCAAATCTTACAACTTTATCTTCTATTGATGGACAATATCTTGGTCCAGTCCCCTTTATTTCTCCACCATATAAAGGTGATCTATGTAGATTTTCACTAATTATTCTATGCGTTTCTTCATTTGTATAAGTTAACCAACAATTTACTTGGTCAAAATTTTTCATTTTGTCTTCAAATGAAAATGGAATTATATCTGAATCTCCCGTTTGTATTTCCATTTTTGAAAAATCTATGCTTTTTTTATTTATTCTAGCAGGTGTTCCAGTTTTAAATCTTATTAAATTTACTCCTATTTTATTTAAAGATTGTGATAGCTTATTGGCTGGAAACACTCCATCTGGTCCACTTTCTTTTGAGTAATCACCTATAAAAACTTTGCCTTTTAAATATGTTCCTGTTGCAACAATTATTGACTTTACATTATATATTGCTCCAACATCTGTTACTACTGATTTCACTTTATTATTTTCTAACTTTATGTCAACTATTTCTGCTTGTTTTAAATCTAGATTTTCTTGTTTTTCTAATGTGTGCTTCATCTCCATTTGATATCTTTTTCTGTCTGCTTGTGCTCTTAATGAATGTACTGCTGGTCCTTTTGAAGTATTTAACATTTTTATTTGTATCATTGTTTTATCTATATTTTTTGCCATTTCTCCGCCAAGAGCATCTATCTCCCTTACTAAATGACCTTTTGAACTTCCTCCTATATGTGGGTTACATGGCATATTTGCTACTGCTTCTAAACTTATTGAAAATATTGCAGTTTTCATTCCAAGTCGTGCTGCAGCTAACCCAGCTTCACATCCTGCATGTCCAGCTCCAATTACTATTACATCATATTCTCCTGCATAATATGTACTCATTTTTTAATCCTTCCTTTTTTATTATTTTTCTTCAAATTAATTCATATAAAATCATATAAATTCGTATACTACGATTTACGGTTGTTTATATATTTTTTGCTATTTTATTCTTTTTTTTACTTTTTTATTCTATTTTATTCTATTTTATTTGATTTTTTATTTATTTTTTTATTTATTTTTTTATTTATTTTTTTATTTATTTTTTTTATTTATTTTTTTATTTATTTTTTTTATTTATTTTTTTTATTTATTTTTTTATTTATTTTTTTTATTTATTTTTTTTATTTATTTTTTTTATTTATTTTTTTATTATTATTTTTTTATTATTATTTGTATATTTAATTTTATTTACTCTCAAATTCGTTATATTTAAATTTTTATACTTTCACATCAAATTATATGTTTTTTATTTTAAAATGCTTTATTTTTGATTTTAAGAATTTTTAAATATTTTTTAATATTAATTAAATAATACTATTTTCCTAAACAAAATTTAGAAAAAATTTCATTAATAATATCATCTGTTACAACTTCTCCTGTAATCTCTCCTAAATCCTCTAAAATCTCTTTTATATAAATAGTAATAATATCAATCGGCATATTCATATTTAATGCTTCTATGGCTTTTCTTACATTTTCTAAAGCCTTTGTTATTATATTTTTATGTCTGACATTAGTAATTAATAAATTATTATCTAGATTAATTTCATTTAAATTAAACATTTCTGAAATTTTTTCATACAATAAATCTATTCCTGTATTATTTAATGCTGATATTTTTATAATATTCTTTGATACTGATTTTATTTTTTCATCTTTTTCTGTCAAAACAGATTTTAAATCTACTTTATTTAATAAAATTATGGATTTTTTATTTTTTATTAAATTTAAAATTTTTAAATCTTCTTGCGTCAATTCTTTTGAACTATCAAAAATAGCAATAATTAAATCAGATTCTTCTGCTTGTTTTATCGATTTTTCAATTCCAATTTTTTCAACTTCATCAGATGCAGTTCTTATTCCTGCAGTATCAACCAGTTTTAATGGTATTCCTTTAATTGTCACAAATTCTTCTATTGTATCTCTTGTTGTACCAGCTATATCTGTTACAATAGCCCTATCTTCCTTTAAAATTGCATTTAAAAGAGAGGATTTTCCTGCATTTGGTTTTCCAATTATAGCTGTTTTTATTCCATCTTTTAATATTTTACCATTATCAAAAGATTTCTCTAATTTATATAATTTTTTTTCTACGCTTGTAAGCATTTTTCTCATTTCATTTTCTTGAACTTCTGGTGTATCATATTCTGGATAATCTATCGTTACTTCTATATTTACTAGTACATCTAATATTTCTTTTTTTATATTTTTTATTTCATTCGATAAAAATCCTTCAAGTTGTTTTATACCACTTTTTGCTTCTTTATCTGATTTAGCATTAATAACATCAATAACTGATTCTGCTTGTGCTAAATCAATTCTTCCATTTAAAAACGCTCTTTTAGTAAATTCTCCTGGTTCAGCTAATTCTGCACCATTTTCTAAACAAAGTTCAAGTATTTTTTTTACTATTACATTTCCTCCATGAGAATTAATTTCACACATATTTTCTGCTGTATAACTTCTTGGTGCTTTAAAATATGATACTAGTACTTCGTCTACAACTTCATTCTTATCATAAATATGTCCATATTTCATTGTATATCCCTTTATGTCTTCTATTTTTTGAGCTTTTTTTGCTTGGAAAATTTTTCCTAATACTTCAAATGTTTTTTCACCAGTCATTCTTATTATCCCTATTCCTCCAATACCTGGAGCTGTAGAGATTGATGCAATTGTACTCATTATTAATTCCTCCATTTCATTATTTAATATACAAAATAAAAGTCAAAGTTAAATTAATCTTTTGCACTTTTCTTATGCATGATTAAAATCTGAACTTTGACTTCTGATTTTTTATTGTTTTTTTGAAATTACAATTCTTCTTTTTGGCTCTTGCCCTATACTTCTAGTTTCTACATTTGGATTATCTTGTAGAAAACTATGAATTATTTTTCTTTCATATGGTTTCATTGGTTCTAATGTAATTATTTTTCCAGTTTTTTCAACAATTTTTGCCTTTTTTTCGGCAAACTCTTGTAATGTTTTTATTCTTTTTTCTTTATATCCTTCAATATCTAGTCTTACAATAACTCTATTCTCTGTATTTTGATTAGCTATTGCTTTTAAAATATTTTCTAATGCATATAATGCATCACCTCTATATCCTATAAGGTTTCCAACATTTTCACCTTTTATTGATATATATAAGCATTTATCTTTAATCTCAATATTATAATTTGCTCCATTATTTAATTTTTCTACAAATTCTTTTAAAAATTTTTCTATTTTAATTTTAGCTATTCTAAGTTCTTCGTCTGTTGTTTCTATTTCAAATTCTTCAGGCTTCTTAGCTTCTTTTTCTTTTAACTCTACTTTTATAACTTTTGGAGCTAATATGTCAAAAAAACTTTTTTTATTCTCTTCTATAATTTTTATATCTACTAATTCTTTTGGCAATCCAATTTCTTTTAGACCTTTTTCTATAGCTTCTGATGTTGTTTTTCCTTCTGAAATTATGCTTTTTGACATTTTATTCTTCCCCCTCATCCTTTAATAGTTTATTTAATAATAATCTTTCTATAATCATCAATAAACTATTCATTAACCAATATAGTGCTAGTCCTAATGGTGCTACAAGTGCAACTGCAACATACATTATAGGAAACATCATATTCATATTTTTATTCATTTGCGCCATTGGATCAAAATCATCTTCAGGTTTTGTTAATGCTTTTTCATCTTTATTTTCTTCTGGATTATCCTGTTTTTCTTGTTTCTTGGTTGGATTTGTAATTTTCATTGAAATTATTGATACTATAACATATAAAACTGGTATTATATAAGATTTCCAATCTGAACTTCTTGTAGGTACTTGTGCTAAATTCAATCCGAGAAAATCCATATTTATATATAAAGAATTTAATTCATCATCATCTATTTCTGATAAATCCACATTTTGTTCTTCGCTATTAGAATTATCTTGGTCTTTCAAATTTTTTATATTATCTATTTCTCTAATTATTTCAATTTGTGGATATGCACTATTAGTACTTAAATCATTTTCACGAATTATTCTTGCATATTTATTTACTATATCATCATCTATTTTTTTCATATATGTTAATGGTGAACGAACTAAATAAAATACTGCAAATAATAATATTATTTGTACAATTGCACTAAAACATCCACTAAATGGACTCATATTTTCAGATTTATATAATTCCATTGTTGCTTGATTTAATTGTTCTGGATTATTTTTATATTTGAATTGTATTTCTTTCATCTTTTTTTGTATTTTTGCTGATTTTTTCATTGTTTTTTGCTGTTTTACAGATATTGGAATCATTAACAATTTTACTAATATTGAAAATATTATAATTGCTAATCCATAATTTTTTACAAAATTATATATAAAATTTAATACATACCCAAATATATTGGCAAAAAATGCTATCATTTTATTACCCCTTTCTATTTTAATGGATCATATCCTCCTTTAGAAAAAGGATTACACTTTAAAATCCTTATGCTTCCTAATACACAACCTTTTATTACTCCATATTTTTCTATAGCTTGTTTTGTGTATTCTGAACATGTAGGATAATATTTGCACTTTATATTTTTATTTTCTAAAAATTTAGATATATTTTTTTGATACCACTCAATTAAATATATACATATTTTTTTCATTTTTCTTCTTCTTTTTGCAAAATTTTTGCTTTTTGAAATATATTTAACATTTCTTCATATACTTCTAAAAATTTTATATTATCTATGCAAAATTTTTTATTCATTAATATCACTATACTAAATCCTTCAATTAGTCTATTTTCTAGTTTAGCATAGCTTTCTCTTATTATTCTTTTCGCTCTATTTCTCTGGAAAGCTTTTCCATTTTTTGTTCCAATTGCAATTCCTAAAAAATTCCTTTTTTTATTATTTTTTAATATGAATATTTCAATTTCTTTTTCTATAAAAAAATTTCCTTTTGTTAAAACTGCTTTAAATTCATAATTCTTTTTTAGCATTTCTGTTTTTTTCATTTCTTACTCCTTGAAAAGAGCATTGTTGAGAATAATAAAACAACTAAAGGCCTAGACCTTTAGTATGTTTCTAAGCACAGATTTTTTTTCTTCCTTTTGCTCTTCTTGCTTTTAATACATTTCTTCCTGATCTTGTTGACATTCTTTTCATAAATCCATGTTCTCTTTTTTCTTGTCTATTTTTTGGTTGGAATGTTCTTTTCATTATATTGCACCTCCTAATTTTCTAACTATATGTCAATTCCTTTTCGGAAAATTGTTACAAAATAACAAGTATATCGATTATACATCACAATTCCTATATTTGTCAATACTTTTTAAAAAATTAAATTTTTATTTTTCTTTCATAGTTTTTATTCATAAAATTTCTTTTTTAATATCTTATTTTTGTGCTTTTTTGTAATATTTTTGTAATAAATACATAGTTTTCCACAGTTTTTTTGCTATTATCCACAGTTTTTATAAATTTATCCACAAATCTCTTGACTTATATTGTCATATTTTGATATTATACTAAAAAAGAATGATAGGGGATTTATAATAAATATTGTCAAAAAAACTTGTTCGTAAAAAATCCTTTATTTATTACATAATTATTACAAAGTTATCCACACCTGTGGAAAACTTTGTGGATAACTTTTTATTTTATTTGAAAGGATGTTATAATATGCAAATTGAAAAAGACGAACTATTAAATCAAGCAAAAGAATTATTAAAAGAAGAAGTAACTCAAATTGCTTATGAAACTTGGTTTAGTCCTATGGTAATCACTGAAATGACTGATTCAAAAATCGTTTTAAAAGCAAGTTCGCCTTATGCGAAAGAAATGTTAGAAACTCGCTATGCGGATTTAGTTCTTAATACTTTCAAATTTATTACAAATAGAGATTGGACAATTTCTGTTTTTGCAGTGGAAGACGGAAAGAATGTAGAAAGTGGAGGAATAATAGCTTCTAATAATCAAGATAATCAAGACCCAGAAATTGAAATTTCAAATAGAACTCTTAATCCAAAATACACATTTGAAACATTTGTTGTTGGAAATAATAACCGT
Organism: uncultured Clostridia bacterium; assembly: GCA_934167755.1. Classification (GTDB taxonomy): domain Bacteria; phylum Bacillota; class Clostridia; order TANB77; family CAG-508; genus CAG-269. The sequence goes on along the minus strand of CAKPLT010000001.1, from coordinate 51,739 downwards.
TTTGCACATGCAGCAGCTATTGCAGTAGGAGATAAACCAGGTGAATCTTATAATCCATTATTTTTATATGGTGGTGTTGGATTAGGAAAAACTCACTTGATGCAAGCAATCGGAAATAGAATTTTACAAAACAATAGGTCTGCAAAAATTCTATATGTAACTTCAGAAAAATTTACAAACCAATTAATAAATGCAATAAAAGATAATAAAAATGAAGTATTTAGAAACAAATATAGAACTATAGATGTTCTATTAATTGACGATATTCAATTCATTGCAGGTAAAGAACGTGTTCAAGAAGAATTTTTCCACACATTCAATGCTTTATATGAAGATAAAAAACAGATTATAATTTCTAGTGATAAACCACCAAGAGAAATTCAATTTCTTGAGGATAGGTTAAAATCAAGATTTGAATGGGGATTATTAGCTGATATTTCATGTCCTGACTATGAAACTCGTTTAGCAATATTAAGAAAAAAAGCTCAAGAAGAAAAAATTCTAGTTGATGACAATATTTTAGCAAATATCGCTAATAAAATTGATTCAAATATTAGAGAATTAGAAGGTGTATTTAATAAAATAATTGCAACAGCTTCACTTACACATACACCAATAACTATAGAATTAGCAGAAAATACAATAAATGAATTTAAAGCTGCTAGTGAAAAAGTACTTTCAGCAGATTTTGTAAAAGAAACTGTAGCAAAATATTTTAATATTAATAAAGATGATTTATCAAGTAATAAGCGTTCAAATGAAATTGCTTTTCCAAGACAAATTGCTATGTATCTTTGCAGAGAAGTTGCTAATATGTCTTATCCTAAGATTGGAGAAGATTTTGGCAATAGAGATCATTCAACTGTAATGCATGCATGTAAGAAAATAGAAAAAGAAGTTAAAGATAAAAATAACACAAAATTAATTGTGGAAAGTGTGAAAAACATAATTATAAATGGTGAACAATAGTAAAATAAATAGTTTAGTTGCTGTAAAAAAAAATTTGTTCTCATAGACAGTTGTTCGGTTACAAAAAAGTTATCTTTACTTACGGAAGACATAGCTTAGATATCCACACCCAACTGTTGAAACTGTGTTGATAAACTGTTTATAACCTCATTATCCACATTTTAAAATTTTTCATGTGGACAAATTGGGAAGTTATCCACTAAGTTATACACATCAAATTTTCTTAGGGATAAAATGTTTCCACATAGTTTTCCACATTATCCACAGCACCTAATACTATTACTACTAATAATATTTAATTAATATTTAATAATATATATAAAGGAGAAATGCAAAATGAAAATTGTTTGTTATAAGGATAATATCCTTAAAGCATTAAATTCCGTAGTTAAAGCTGTTGCATCTAAAACAACAATGCCTATACTAGAAGGAATACTTATTCAAACTAATGATAATGAAATAAAATTAACAACTTATGACTTAGAAATCGGAATAGAATATGTAATGGAATGTGAAGTAAAAGAACAAGGTAGTACAGTAGTAAATGCAATAATGTTTAGTGAAATAATAAGAAAACTACCAGATACAGAAATTTATATAACATTAAATGAAAATAATTTATTGGAAATTGAATGTGAAGGAGCTTTATACAAATTGACAACAATGAATCCAGAAGAATTTCCAGAATTGCCTAAAATAGAAGTAGAAAATTCAATTGATTTAGAACAAAATATGTTAAGAAATATGATTAGAAGAACAATATTTGCAGTTAGCAATGAAGAAAATAGACCAATATTCACAGGTTGTTTATTCGAAGTGGAAAACAATAAATTAAATGTTGTTGCAGTAGATGGATTTAGATTAGCATTAAGAAGTATATACTTACAAAATAAAGTAAATGATTTTAAAGCAGTAATACCTGGAAAAACTTTAAATGAAATTAATAAAATTTTACAAGATTCATTTGAACACATAAAGATTGGAATTGCTAAAAATCAAGCATTATTTGAGATGGAAAATTGTAAAGTTGTTACTCGTATATTAGATGGAGAATTTTTAAATTATAAATCTGTAATTCCAAGTAGTTGGGAAACTAGAATTAGAGTAAATAAAAATAATTTACAAAATAGTTTTGAAAGAATTAGCTTAATTTCAGCATCTTCTATAGAAAAAGAAAAAAAATATCCTGTAAAAGTATCAATAGATATTGGAAAAATGACAATTTCTTGTACAAATCAAACTGGAGAAGCGAAAGAAGAAATATATGTTTCAACAGAAGGAAAGAATATAGAAGCTGGTTTTAATCCTAAATATTTTCTTGATAGCTTAAAAGCAATTGATGATGAGGAAGTTTTCGTTGAATTTGGTACAAGTATATCCCCATGTTTAGTAAAATCTGTGGAAAACAATGAATATGTTTATATGATTTTGCCAATAAGATTAAAAGAATAAGAGATTGGTCAGAGGAAGAACTTCTGACCAACTTTATTATAGAAATAAATATGACATAAAAACAAGTAAACATAACATTACAACAAAAAATAAATAAAAATAAAATAATAAAAAACAATAAAAACAAATAAATTAGAATAAAATAGAAAAAAAAAGAATAAAATAGATAAAAAAAGATTTTTATTTTTTTTAAAATGAAAAAAAACCGAAAAAAGTTTACTTAAAACAATTTTGAAAACAATTAAAAATTAAATTAGAGAATTAAATAATAAATAAATAATTTAAAAATAAAAAAATAATAAAAAATTAATTTGAAAAATATTTTTTAATTAATTAATAAAATTAAAAATAAAATAATAAAAAATAGCAAAAAAATGACGCACGAAAATCAAAAATAAGACGATTTTATTTTTAGGTAATATAATTTTATATTTAAAAAATAAAAAAAATTTTAAAAATTAAATAAAAATAAAAAAATATATAAAAAAATAAAAAAAAATAACGCACGAAAATCAAAAATAAGACGATTTTATTTTTAATTAATATAATTTTATATTATTCAATAAAAATAAAAATAATAAAAATAATAATAAATTATACACAAATGGAGAAAAATATGTGGATAACTAATATTAAATTAAATAATTTTAGAAATTATAATAAAAAAGAAATAAAATTACATGAAAATATAAATGTTTTTTTTGGAGAAAATGCTCAGGGAAAAACCAATATAATTGAATCGGTATTTTTATGTAGTATTGGAAAATCTTTTAGAACAAATAAAGAAAAAGAATTAATAAAATTTAATGAAGAAAAAACTTCAGTAGAAATTAATTTTAAAAAAAGCGATAGAGAAGGAAATATAAAAATAGAAATAGGTGAAAAAAAACAAGTATATTTAAATGGAATAAAAATAAAAAAATTAAGTGAGTTATTAGGAAATATAAATATAGTTATTTTTACGCCTGATGATATTAATATTTTAAAAGGCGGACCACAAAATAGAAGAAAATTTTTAGACATAATGATAAGCCAATTAAGACCTAATTATATGCATATATTATCACTATATAATAAAACACTTGAACAAAGAAATAATTATTTAAAACAAATTAAATTAGAAAAAAAGGACGAAACTTTATTAGATATATGGGATGAAAAATTAATTGAATATGGATTAAAAATTTATGAATATAGAAAAGAATTTATAGAAAAAATAAAAAATAAAATAAAAAATATCCATAATGATATTACAAATAATAAAGAAGAAATTGAAATTCAATATTTTTCTGATGCAAATACTAGACAAAACTTTACAAATGAGTTAAAATCAAGAAGAAAGCTAGATATAATAAAAGGATTTACTACAAAAGGTGTACACAGAGATGATTTTACTATATATATAAATAAGAATGAAGTTGGAATTTTTGGATCACAAGGTCAAAATAGAACAGCTATGCTTTCATTAAAACTTTCAGAACTACAAGTTATATATGATGATATTGGAGAATACCCAATATTATTGCTAGATGATTTTATGTCTGAATTAGATGAAAAAAGAAGAGAAAGTTTTTTAAAAAATATTAAAGATATTCAAGTCATAATAACATGTACAGAAAAAATAACACTTGAAAATTTAGAATATTTTTCGTATAATGTTATAGATGGAGATATATATGAAAAAAATTAAGTGCATTTTGAAAATTTTTCCAATAGTGTGCTATTGAAAGGAAGGAAAATGAATGGAAAAGTATGAACACAAATATGGGGCTGAACAAATCCAAGTATTGGAAGGCCTTGAAGCAGTTAGAAAAAGACCAGGTATGTATATAGGTAGTACATCTGTAAGAGGACTACATCATTTAGTATATGAAATTGTAGATAACTGTGTTGATGAAGCAATGGCAGGATATTGTACAGAAATAAATGTCGTAATTGAACCTGGAAATATAATAAGTGTAGAAGATAATGGAAGAGGAATACCTGTAGAGGTACATCCAAAAACACATATTTCTACTGCTGAGACTGTATATACAGTTTTACATGCTGGTGGAAAATTTGGTGGAGATAGTGGATACAAAGTATCTGGTGGTTTACACGGTGTAGGTGCATCTGTTGTAAACGCATTATCGAATTGGACAGAAGTAACTATTCAAAGAGATGGCGGAATATATCAGATGTATTTCGAAAAAGGTAAAACTGTAAAAAAACTTGAAAAAATTGGAAATTCAGAAAAGACAGGAACAAAGGTTAGATTTCTTGCAGATGATACAATTTTTGAAACACAAAATTTTGATTATGAAACATTAGAAACAAGGTTTAGAGAAATTGCATTTTTAACAAAAGGCTTAAAAATAACAATAGAAGATAAAAGAGAAGAGACACCAAAAAAGGCAGAATTTTGTTTTGAAGGTGGACTAAAATCTTTTGTTGAATATTTAAATAAAAACAAAGAAAAATTACATCCGGTTCCAATTTATATAGAAAGAAATGGTGAAACACCAGTTGAAATAGCAATACAATATACATCATCATATACAGAGAATATTCATACATTTGTAAATAATATAAATACAATTGAAGGTGGAACACATCTTGAGGGATTTAAAAGAGCATTAACAAAAGTATTCAATGATTATGCTCGTAGTCATAACTTTTTAAAGGAAAAAGATTCCAATTTACAAGGTGAAGATATAAGAGAGGGAATCACAGCTGTTGTTTCTGTAAAAGTTAAAGAGCCTCAATTTGAAGGACAAACTAAAACAAAATTAGGAAATAGTGAAGTAACAGGTGTCGTTCAATCAATGGTAAATGAAGCATTATCAACATTTTTAGAGGAGAACCCAAATGTTGCAAAAGCTATATTAGAGAAATGTGTAAGTGCATCTAGAGCAAGAGAAGCTGCAAGAAAAGCAAGAGAACTTGTTCGTAGAAAAAGTGCATTAGAAACTTCAACATTACCAGGAAAACTTGCAGATTGTAGTAGCAAAGTTGCTGAAGAATGTGAAGTATATATAGTCGAGGGAGATTCTGCTGGAGGAAGTGCAAAACAGGGAAGAGATAGAAAATTCCAAGCAATTTTACCATTATGGGGAAAAATGCTTAATGTTGAAAAAGCAAGAGCTGATAAAATATATGGAAATGATAAATTAAATCCTGTTATAGTTGCAATTGGTGCTGGAATTGGAAACGAATTTGATATTACAAAAATTAGATATGGAAAAGTAATAATAATGGCAGATGCCGATGTTGATGGGGCACATATAAGAACATTAATGTTAACATTTTTCTTTAGATATATGAGACCACTTATTGAAAATGGAAATGTTTATTTAGCACAACCACCACTATTTAAGTTATCAAAAAGGGGAATGGAAGATATTTATTGTTATACTGATGAAGGTTTAGATCAAGCTTTTGCGGAATTAGAAGCAAAAGGAATTACAAGAGATACACTTTCTATCCAAAGATATAAAGGTTTAGGAGAAATGAATCCAGAACAATTATGGGAAACAACAATGGATCCTGCAAAAAGAACGCTAATACAAGTTACAATGGATGATGCTATTAAAGCTGATGAAATATTTAATATTTTAATGGGTGATGAAGTTAATCCAAGAAGAGAATTTATTGAAAAAAATGCAAAATTTGTAAAAAATCTTGATATATAATATTTTAATAGGATTCCACAATTTGTGGAATCCTATTATCTATAAAGCTAATATCAATCTTAACTCAAACTAATATACATAATAGTCTAATCTAATGTATATTACTATACAAATAAACTATATACCACATATATTAATCAGTCGCTCGACTACAGATGCACTAGTAGAAACCATATTCATCCTATTAAGGACTAATAACAACCCCATATAATACAAAGATAATCTTAGTTCGAATATATTACATATAATTTAACCATATATAAAATATAAAAATAATCCTTGAAAATTTAAATAAAATATAGCTTACATACACATAATATATTTTTATCGCCGACATATATTAATCCATAAAAATAAACTAACATACATCTTTGCTCGAATATTAATAAACTAATAATAATCTATTAACACTCTTCACTCAACTGATATTAACCTTATACACATATTATGTGCAGAAATTTTTTTTATATTCAAAAAATAAAAAAATTTTTTAAAAATATTGAATTTACATAACTTGTTATGCTATAATATAGATTATTAATCCATAGGAGGAAATGCAAAATGAATAAAAAAGAAAAGTATGAAGAGTTAGCAAAAAGGGCTCTTCGGGAATGCATGAAATCAGATGAGTTTTCTCAAAGATCTATTACTGCTCAAATATCTGCACTGTACACTAAGTATGATGATACAGTGGAACAGACAGAACTTAAAGAATATTTAAATACTTTGTGTCCGTTTTTTATGGAAATAGACAAAGAAAAAGATATTCCAGAGTTTTTTGACATTTTGAAAGAAACCTTTAAAAATGAATATCAAAAGTTTGAATGTAATAATTTCAAACCAACGCAGGTCTTAGCAATATTATTGGTATTGGAGGATTTGTGGGGATATTCAGAATTAGAAAATGATGTAATAGGAAAAATAGAAAAATTTTCAAGCGGGGCTTTCCTTGTTGCAAAATTATATTTCTGGGGTTTGGATGAAGAAAACCTTTGGGAATTTTGCAGTTACTTAAATGAAAAATATTAACTTTTTTAGCATCAAAAACCAAGTTAAGTTTTTGATGCTTTTTTCTAATATGTTTGTTGCATTTTATCATATGTTAGTTATAATTTGTTACTATAATATATACAAATATATTTTCTATAAACTATGAATTATTGCCGTATAATAAAAGTCGAAATTTGTCGAACGATTTTTCTTGCAATTGCAAAAAAGATATTGTATAATAACTTGCAAGATTAATTATTTTATTTCATTTTTTATTTAAAAAATTCAAGTATTATTTTTTTCAAACATTTTTAATAGGAGGTGACAAAAATTCAATCTATACAAAAATGGATACCAATAGAACAGATTTTAGATAAGGGGATTATAAAAATAAAAAAAAATAAATATATAAAAATATTAAAAGTAATTCCAATAAATTTTAATTTAAAAACACAATTAGAAAAAGAATCGATTTTAAATTCTTACAAAATTTTTTTAAAAACATGTAATTTTGATATGCAAATTTTAATTCAAAGTAAAAAGGAAGATTTAAGTGGACATATAGAAAATATTCAAAAAATAACCCAAAAAGAAAATAATAAAATAATAAAAGAATATTCAAAAGAATATTTAAAATTTATTAAAGAAAAAAATAATAAAAATAAATCAGCATCAAAAAATATATATTTAATTATTAAAAATAATACAGATAATTTAGAGGAAAATATTATTCAAGAATTAAATGAAAAATATTTTAAAATAAAAGATTGTTTAATTAGATGTGGAAATATTGTTTTTGAATGTGATAAAACAGAAATAAAAAATATTTTATTTTCATTTTTTAATTTAAAAAAATTTTTAGATAAATAATAAAGGAAGTGATATAAAAAAAATAAATATGAAAAAAAATAAAAAAATAAATAATAATTTATCAAAAAATAAAATAATAAAAAAAGAAAAAATAAATAATAAAATAAAAAATAATAAAATAATAAATAAAAATAAAATAAAAAATAATAAAATAATAAATAAAAATAAAATAATTAAAATAAATAAAAAAATAATTAATAAAATAAAAAATAAAATAATAATAAATAATCAAGAAAAAAATAATAAAAAAATTAATGGTGGTTTTTTTTCCAAAAAAGATTTTATTTCTCCTACATATATTAATTTAAAAAATCCTAAATATTTAGAAATTGATGAATATTTTTATTCAGGAATAATTATAGTAAATTATTATAGGGAATATAATGAGTTAATTTTAAAATCCTTAATAGAAACAAATATTAATATGAATATTTCAATGTTTTATGAAAAACAGGATACATCAAAAACAATTAAAGAATTGACTTATAATATAGGAAATGTTGGGGTTGAATTAAAACAATCAAGTGAAAATAGGCAAGATATAGATATTGCAGCATTTACATATAATGATGCTAAATATATTAGAAAAGAAATTCAATTAAATAATGAAGAAATATATTTTTTCTATATTTATTTAAATCTTTTTTCAAAGGATAAAAAAGATTTAGAATATAATTTAGATAAAATAGAAGGAATTTTACAAAGTAAGGGATTACAAACAAGAAGGTCAAATTTTAGACAAGAGCAGTTATTTACATCATGTATACCATTAATGGAAAATAGTGAAGATTTAAAACAAATAGGAAAAAGGAATATTTTGACATCTGGTTTAATTAGTACATATCCATTTATTTCCTCTTCAATCGTAGAAGAAAAAGGAATTTATATAGGAAATAATATGTATAACAATTCTTTAATTTTAATAGATAGATATAATACTAATAAATATAAAAACGCGAATATGTGTATATTTGGAACTAGTGGAGCTGGAAAATCTTTCTATACAAAGTTATTAATTTTAAGAAATATATTATTAGGAATTGAACAATATGTGATAGATCCAGAAAAAGAATATAATAACATTGCAAAAAAAATGAATGGTACTATTATAAAGTTAGGAGCAACATCGGAAAACTATATAAATATTTTTGATATTAGAAAAGAAAGTATAGAAGAAAATGAACATGGATATTTAGCAACAAAAATAGGAAAATTAATTGGATTTTTTAATTTGGTTTTTGGAGAATTAAATGAAGAAGAAAAAGCAATATTAGAAGAAAAAATAATTGAAACATATAAAAATAAAAAAATAACATTTAATGATAAAACATTATATAAAAATGGAAAATTTAAAACAACAAAAGATATGCCAATATTAGAAGATTTATATAATAATTTAAATGATGAAAAAACAAAAAAATTTAAAATTAAATTAATTCCATTTATAAAAGGTTCTTTAAAATTTTTTAATAATTATACAAATATTGAATTAAATAAAAAATTAATTGTTGCAGATGTATATGAATTAGGTGAAGAAAATATGAAATATGGAATGTATTTATTTACTGAATTATTTTGGGATAAAATAAAAATAAATAGAAAAATAAAAAAAGCAATTTATTTAGACGAAATTTGGAGATTAATAGGTGTAACATCAAATAAAGAAGTAGCAAAATTTATTTATAAAATATTTAAAACAATTAGGAAATATGGTGGAAGTAGTGTTGCCATAACACAAGATATTTCTGATTTATTTAGTTTGGAAAATGGTACATATGGAAAAAGCATTTTAAATAATTCTAGTATAAAAACATTTTTTTCTCTTGAAGAAGAAAATATTAAAGTATTATCACAATATTCCAATTTATCTGAAAAAGAAAAAATTGAAATAAAATCTTTAAGAAGAGGAGAATGTTTAACTTTTGTTGGAGATGAACACATTTTAATAAATATTGATGCTAGTGATTTTGAAAAAGAAATTATTGAAGAAAAAAATAAATAAAAAAAGGAGAAAATATGGAAATAGAAAATAATATTAATATAGAAAAAAATAAAAATAATTTTTTAAACAATATAATTGGAAAAACAATAAATAATGCTTTAGATATTGGACTAAGAGCAATATTGCCAGATTTAATAGAAAATCAAGTTATTGATATAAAAAATGCATTATTAGAAAACGGATTAAAAGCAGGTGCAGATACTGCAATAAATTCAGTTATAAATTTAAAAAAAAGTGCAATGGGAATTGTTACAGGGAATTTTGAAAATATGGATCAAGTAAGTACAGCAATTGGAGACGGAGGAATAATTGATACAATTTCCAATTTGTTAGATAAAGCTTTAAACAAAATATATAAAAATGGAAACATAAATAATACTATATTTAAATTAATAAAAAACGGAAAAAATGTATTGATAAATAATGTAAGTAATAATATAAAAAAAGAATTGCAAGATCAAAATAATTCAATTGAAAGATTAGAAAAATATATAAAAAATTGGCAAGAAAATTATAATAAAAAAGATTTTAAAAAAATGTCACAAGAATATGAAAAAATCGAAAAGGAATATAAAAAGATAATTCCTGTAGAAAATGTTATAAATGAGACAAAAAGGGTTAAGGCTATTCATAATTTAATAAAAAATAATGGACAAAATTTTAATATTACAGAAGAAGAAAAAAGATTAGCAAATAATCTGGTAACATAAAAACATGTGTTTATACACATGTTTTTAGATATATTAAATTAATTATTGTCATCTAATAATTTTTTACAAAATTCATTTGAACACATAACAATATGATAAATAAAGTCAGAAGTTGTTTCAGAATTAACAGCTAAAATATTATTAATTTTTTGTATAGTTTCATTATTAGTAATTTTTCCAAACAATAAATAGTCAGCAGAAACACCAGTATATTTTACTACTTTTTTTAATGTTTTTACACTTAATGCTCGTTCGCCTCTTTCAATTTGTCCTAAGAAAGAATCTGTAATATCAATTTTTTCTGAAAATTCTTCTCTTGTCATATGCATCTGTTCTCTTATGCTACGCAATCTTTCTCCAATATCAATATTCTCTTTATTAAAATGCATTTAATCACCTCGAAAATCTTTTTTATATTATATAGCGAAAATTGTCAACATATAAATATGCAAAATGCGTATTTTTTATATAAGCAAAACTTGCATAAAAATAATGCAAAGAATAAAAAAGCAATATTAGGAAATAGTATAAAATGGAGGGAAAATATGTTTGATGATGAAATTTTAAATATAATTTTTGAATGGAGATATGAAAAAATAGAAGAAAGTATACAAGGAGAATATCATAAAAAAATAAAACAAATAGTAACAGAAAATAATGAAGAAAAAAATAATAAAAAAATGAATATAATTAGTGAATTATATTATAAACAAGGATTTAGAGATGGAGTAAATTTTATTATAAAAAATATGAAAAAATAGATAAAAAATTCAAAAATAATTGCCCAAAAGCCTTGCAAAATAAGGATTAGTATAATATAATACAAATGAAAAAGAAAAAAGAAAGAGGTAAAAAACTATGGAAGAAAGACAAGATGAAAATATAATACAAAGAGACATTGAACAAGAAATGAGAACAGCTTATATTGATTATGCAATGAGTGTAATTGTATCAAGAGCATTACCAGATGTAAGAGATGGTTTGAAACCTGTACATAGAAGAATCTTATATGCAATGCATGAAGATGGAATTACATCAGACAAGCCATATAGGAAATGTGCAAATACTGTAGGATCTGTATTAGGAAGATATCACCCACATGGTGATGCATCTGTATATGATGCAATGGTAAGAATGGCACAAGATTTTTCAATGAGATATATGTTAATTGATGGACATGGAAATTTTGGATCTATAGATGGTGATGGCGCAGCTGCAATGAGGTATACAGAGGCAAGAATGTCAAAAATAGCAGAACAAATGCTAGTTGACATTGAAAAAAATACAGTAGATTTTATGCCAAACTATGATGATAGATTACAAGAACCAACAGTATTACCAGCAAAAATACCTGCACTATTAGTAAATGGTTCATCTGGTATAGCCGTAGGTATGGCAACAAATATACCACCACATAACTTGACAGAAGTAATAAATGGAATTATAAAAATTATAGATGATGATAATGTATCAGATGATGATTTAATTCAAATAATTAAAGGTCCAGATTTTCCAACTGAGGGATTAATTCTTGGATTAGAAGGAATAAAAGAGGCATATAAAACAGGAAGAGGAAAAATCATAATGAGAGCAGAAGCTGAGATAGAAGAAATGAGTGGAAACAAACAAAGAATTGTTGTTTCATCATTACCATATCAAGTAAATAAAGCTCGTTTAATTGAAAATATTGCTAGACTAACAAGGGAAAAAAGAATTGAAGGGATTTCAGAATTACGAGATGAATCTGATAGAAATGATAGAGTAAGAATTGTAATGGAATTAAAAAGAGATGCAAATCCTCAAGTTGTGTTAAATCAATTGTATAAAAACACACAAATGCAAGATACATTTGGTGTAATTATGCTTGCTTTAGTAGATGGAGAACCCAAAATATTAACTTTAAGACAATGTTTAGATTGTTATATTGATCATAGAAAAACAGTAATTCTTCGTAGAACACAATTTGATTTAGACAAAGCACTTGCAAGAGCTCATATATTAGAAGGTTTAAGAATAGCTATAGACAATATTGATGAAGTAATTACAATAATCCGTAATTCATATGATGATGCAAAAGAAAAATTAATGGAAAGATTTGGATTAACAGATATTCAAGCTCAAGCAATATTAGATATGAGATTAAAAACACTATCAGGATTGCAACGAGAGAAAATTGAAGAAGAATATAAACAATTAATGGAATTAATTGAACATTTAAGAGCAATTTTAAATAGTGAAAAATTAGTATTTGATATCATAAAAGAAGAACTTATCGAAATAAGAGATAAATATGGAGATGAGAGAAAAACAAAAATAGTAGCAGCAGAGGGAGAAATTGATGTTGATGATTTAATAAAAGAAGAACAATCAGTTATAGCTTTAACTCATTTTGGATATATTAAAAGAATGCCAATAGATACATATAGAAGTCAAAAACGTGGAGGAAAAGGAATAACAGGTATTGCAACAAGAGAAGAAGATTTTGTTAAACAAATATTTACGGCTTCAACTCATGACACAATTTTATTCTTTACAAATAAAGGAAAGTTATATAAATTAAGAGGATATGAAGTTCCAGAAGCAGGAAGAACAGCTAGGGGAACAGCTATTGTAAACTTATTAAGTTTAGATGCTGGAGAAAAAGTATCTGCAGTAATACCAATTCAAAACTTTGCTGAAGGTAAATATTTATTAATGGCAACAAAAAATGGATTAATAAAGAAGACAGCTTTGTCTGAATATAATTCTGCACGTAAAACAGGTTTACAAGGAATAACATTAAAAGAAGAGGATGAATTAATTGCAGTTAGATTAACTGATGGAGAAGATAATGTTGTACTTGTTACGAGAAATGGTATGTGTATCACATTTGATGAAAAAGATGTACGCCCTATAGGAAGAGTTTCACAAGGTGTAATTGGAATTAGAATTGATGAAAAAGACGAAGTAATTGGAATGGAATCAATTATTGCTGGTGGAAAAGCAACATTATTAGCAATTACTGAAAATGGCTTTGGAAAAAGAACAGAACTTGATGAATATAGAGTACAAATTCGTGGAGGAAAAGGAGTAATAACATATAAGGTAACTCAAAAAACAGGAAAATTAGTAGGAGTAAGAATTGCAACTGATGATGAAGATGTAATGCTTATAACAGACAAAGGAACAATAATTAGATTAAAAGTAAAAGATATTAGTGTTCTTGGTCGTTCAACTCAAGGAGTTACTTTGATGAGAACAACAGATGGTGGAAAAGTTGTAAGTATGGAAACATTAACACCTGAAATAGCGGAAGTTGAAGAATCAAAAGAATAATAGAAAATAATATAGAAAAAGATTAGGAGAATTACCTAATCTTTTTTTGTAGAAAATTTATATAAAAAGCAAGAAAATATATTATATATTATTATGCTTTTTTCCTAATTTAAATTTTGGGCTTTAATCTTAAATCATCACCAAAAAAATAATAAATATCATAAAAACCTGCAATACGAGAACCAATACGCTCTTCATAATTTTTAAAAATATTATTAATATTAAGATTTGTAGAAATTATTGTTTTTGTAACTTTATTATTTAAATTAAGCAATCTTGTATTTAAAATTGTAAATAGTTCACTTAATTTCATACTATTTAAACATTCTGTTCCTAAATCATCAATAATTAATAAATCTGATTCTAAAACATTTTTATAAAAATTATCTTGTGTAGAATTTTTATATTTATTCATTTTATTATCAATAACAGTTTCTAATAAAACAGGAGCTGTTTGATAAAGCACATTTTTCCCATTTTTAATTAATTCATTAGCAATACAATTACTCATAAAAGTTTTTCCTAGTCCTGTATTTCCGGTAAATAATAAGTTATGTGTATTTGAATCATCAAAATTATTTACAAATTCCATACACTTAGATTTTATTGCTATAATATTTTGACGAGGTGAAATATTTATTTTATATTTATCTGGTTCTACTTTATCTGAGAAAATATTTGCATTAAAAGTATCAAAATTTTCTTTGCTTAAATTAGATATATTGGATTTGTTATAAGATATATCTAATAATTTTTGTTTTAAACAAGAACATAAATTTGATGCAGAAGTTCCTGTTTGAATATATCCGGTATCTTTACAAATATTACAGTCATAATAAGGTTCTAAATAATTATCTGGAATATTATTTTCTTTTAATATTTTTACTTTTTCATTTTTTAATTTATTTACTTTTTTATTTAAGTCAGTAACTCCATAAGTAGTACCTTTTAAAATACTTTTTGCTGTATTAATTGCAAAATTATTTAAATCATTTTCAATTTCTTGTAAACGAGGAAGTTTTTCATAAAGATCTTCTTTTCGCTTATCAGCATCAAGTTCAGCTTTACGCTTTTTTTGATCATATTCTAATAATAATTTTTGTAAAATTTCACTAGCCATTAAAATCTCCTTTTAAATCAGAAAAAACAGAAGCTGATATTTTAGGCTCATCTGTATTTAAATCATTCGGAATTTCAACAGATGAAATTCCAGAATTAGCATATAAGTATGCCAAATTATCATATTGCCTTTGATCGAAAGATGCTTTAGCAACTTGCTTTTCTAATTTTTTAGTATCTTTCTTTTGTTTGTTTCTTTGTTCTATAAATGCGAGAATTTCATTCGATGTTTTTAAATTCCTGTCATGCCAATCAGTAATTATATTATTAAAATATTCAAATGTAGGATTTGATTTAAAGACTGTTCTTTTAAGAGCAATTTCTATAATATTTAAATCATATCCAAAATCAATAACCCATTTTTCAATATAAGCTTCTTCATATTGTGTAAGAGTTGTTTTTCCTAATTTTTTTGCAATAGTTTTCTTTATTTTCATTAATTTTTCTTGCTTTTGATAATATAAATCAAGATCATTCCAAGTTTGAATTTTATTGTTTCCCCATGCTTCTGCAACTGTTTGAATATATTTTTTATGTAATGCAGACCTATTGTAGCAATAATCAAAAAGAGCAATCATAACCTGATCATCAAAATTGTATTTTGTGAACCATAAATCAATATCATTATACCAAGAAGGTCCCATAATTCCTTGGAAATAAGCATTGTTAATATGATTTATAACTTTAGCACGGGCCTTATTCTTGGCTACATCTGCTACTTTTTCTGGAGATGCAGTTAAATTTGGTGTATATAATTTATGAAGTGTTACTTCTTGTAAATTTGCAACAATATAACCATTTTCCTTTTTTATGATTAATCCATTAGTATCTAAATATGTAAGTGCATCATTTATATCTTTTAAAGGTAAGGCTAATTTTTTAGACATATCATTTAGTTTTATATCTTTTTTATATTTAGACAAAAATATTATATATAAATAAACTTTAACACTATTAGATGGCATTTGTGATAAATATTCTGCAAAAAAGATGTCTGGAACAACTGTCTCTGAGAATAGTAATGGTATATCTGGTTGCTCTAATTTCATTTAATCATTCCTCCCCCTAAAGGAACAAATATCGTTTAGAAAAAATCTAAACCAATCCCCTATAAACTAAATAGCATTATATCATTTTACAGAATAAAATCAAGTCTAAAAATAAAAAAATTGGAGAAGATTAAAAGAAAATATTATATTTAATGGTTATATTATATAAGTTTTAAAAAATTGAAAATATATATTCTATAAATTATAGCATTAATATTTTTTGTATAAATATAATTTTGGCCTAATTAAATATTTAATAATATATGAAAAAACATAAATAATAGGTTCTCCATTAAAACCTACTATGCTAAACAAAGTTAATGGAAAACATAAAGAAATAAGCATAAATATTTTGATGTTCCAATTTTTTAGAACTAAATTAAGTAATAAAAAAATAATTATATACCAAAAAATATTAAAAAATGCAGTTGAATAGTCAATAATTCCAAATATCTTACTTTTGAAATTGTAATTTTGTGGAATAATAAATTTCATAAAAAACTCCTTTCTATAAATTTAATATAAATTCAATAATAAACTATAATTCTGAAATGAAATGATGAATATGATTGAAAAAGCTTTAGAAATTCTTATGCAATTTTAGGGAAAGAGTTCACGAGAGTGGAAGGGTGCCCTAAAATAATTTAGAATTTCTTAAGCTTTGTAATGAATCGAGGAATGTAATGTAAGAATTATAGTTTATTATTGAAAAATATTTAACTAATTTAATGTGATTTTTTAAACAAGTTTTCCACATTTTGTGAGAAAGTTGTGGAAACACCACCAATAAAATCGCGTACGAAAGAATTAGATTGAATCAATGCATAGATTGCGCCAATATATATAAATTTTGTCATCAAATTATTAGAAGAATAATCCATTGCAAATAATAACAGTAAAACAATTGCAACAATAATTTGTATAAATAATAAAGAAAATAAATTACGGAGCCAAGCTTTAAAAAACCAGGATGTATTTTCTAAAATTAATGATAAAATTGCAAAAGGTGTAAGTAAAATAAATATTTTAATCATTATATATCTAAATGAATAAGTGAAAACTAAATTTAACAAAGATATAGAAAGGGAAGCTTTAAGTAAGCCATCTAAAGAAAAAATATCTAAATTTGATGAAGAAATAGACATATTGTTATTTAACTCTAAAATCAATTCAGAAAAACAAATATTTTTATGGAATAAGTTTTCACCAATACCTCTAATTGCTAAAGATATATTAGATACAAAATTTAAAAGTTCTTCTATAAAAAAATATGAAAAATTAATACAAATACCAAAAATAATTGCTTTAAAAATAAATTGGGAAGGTTTTTCTATTTGCGTATAAGTAAAATGTGAAAATAAATATTTTAAAGAATAATATAATAAAAAACCAAAAAGCAAAGAATTTGATATTAGTAAAATTCCGTTAGAGGTAGATGTTCCTAATATTTTTTCAAAGTAAGAATCATTAATAATATCAGAGCTAATAAAAGTAACATCATCAAGAACATTATAAATACTATTATCTATAGATGAAAAAAGATTACCTAAAATTGTATTTATAGCTTCAATTATATTAGTAGTAATATTTGAATAATTTTCCATTTAATCACCTAACCAATTAATGATTGAATTGCAGATAAAACTAAGTCAATAGCCAATATAAAAGCATAAGAAAATAATGAACCTGTAATTAATTTTTTTCCTGTTCTAATTTTTTCTTCATCACCAAAGCTAAATTTTCTCATCAATGCACCTGAACAGACTGCAACAGCTGCAGCAGGAGTTGAGATTTTTATAATCCAACTTTCAATATCTTTAAAAGCATCGTTTATTTTATTTACTAATTTTGGTGTAAAACCCAAAACAGTTGTTGATAAAATTAGTATAATGTATGTAGCTAAAGCTACAGTAAATAAAACTTTTTTCATAAATACCATCCTTATTAATATATTTAGATTTTTTCAAAAACCTATAAAATTATTTTTTAAAATATGGAAACATTTTCAATTTTGTGGGAGTTAAAATCTTATAACCATCTGATAAAAATGAAATAGAAGAAAATGTTTCTAAGTTTTGAGTAAAAAAGTTTGTATCATACATAAAATCTTTTTGCTTATATGTATTTATACTTTCTGTAATACTAGAATTTTGAGAATTTAAAGAGTTTGTGATGTAACTAAATTTTGTTTCTTTTGCGTTTTCTGAAATACTTGTCGATGTTTGTATTTTTTCTTCTTTTCCTAATTGCTTTTGAGCTTCTTCAATTGTAAAAATATCATCTGTTCTAAACCAAATTTTATTAATTAAATTTTGTGTAATAACTTTTACCGCTGTTTCATCTTTTAAAGTATTTTTTAAAGAAGAATAACTTTGAGTTGAAACAATATTAATACATCTAGCCTCACGACTAAGAGAGAAAAATTCTGCATCTGTTTTGGTAACATATTCTGCATATTCATCACATATAAAAGCTGAGGGATGAACTTTTGAATGTGACAAATTGTACATAACTTCAGATTGAAAATCTAATTTTAAATATGATGCAATTATTTTTGATAGATTTTTGTATTCTGCAATGTTCATATTTAAAACAACAATTTTCCCTTTTTGAAGCATTGAACTAAACCCTTTAAAATTTAGTTCTTTTTTTTCAGGACAAAAGACTTTAGAAACATCGTAATCAGAAATAAAAGTATTTGTAATACGCGAAATTTCTGATTTTAAAATTGAAATTGTACGGCTATCTAGAGAATTAAATTCTTTTTCAAAAAATTCTAAAGCAGTGTTCAATTCATAAATTTGTTTATGAGAAAATTTTGATTCGTAAAATAATTTTTTTAATATTTCTATTTTTGATTTATAATAATCTGGTTCCGTAATTAATTTATGTAATTCTATAAAAGTGACATAACCTTTATTGTATAATCTACAAAGTTTAATACATTCAGCTAAAATTTGTTCTGCTTTATCTAGCCAAAATGATTCAGAATTATTTTCAGAAAAAAGAAGTAGAATAGTTTTTAGCCTATTTGCTAAAACAATTGGATTTAAATTGGGTTTATGCAAGGGGTTATATCTTATTTTTGAATTTAATCCAATTTCTATAATATCTCTTTCTAAATGATATTTTATTGCAAACTGTTTTACTTGACTATAATAATTTCCTTTAACATCTAATATTAAAATTCCCAACTTATTATTTGGATGTAATGAATTATATTTCAGCAATTGTTCTGTAAAAGGGTACATTGCAGAACTTGTTTTTCCTGTACCGATAGTTCCTGTTATTAAAAAATTTTGATATAAGCCAGGTTCTGGCAAATAAATTTTTTTATTAGTAGAAATATCTTTTCCTATAATTAGTTGTAATTCAGATTGCTTTGATGAAGTTTTTTTCTGGGGGTTTTTGCGAGAGGATGTATTTTTTTCGAAAATTTTAAATTTTGAAATTAATGAATTTATTAAAATAAAATTCGAAAAATTATATAAAAATATAAAGCTTATTTTTATATAATTCCATAAATTAGGATTATCATAGCAAATATCTGATGGATGTAAACCAAAAGAAACAATTACTTCTTTGGCTTGATAAATTGGTAGAAAAAATTTATAGGAATAAAAATTTATTAACGCTAAAAAAATGAATGTAAAAATAAAACGAGTAATAATATTCACCTCTATTAATTTAATTTTTGTTTGATTTTTAATTTTGAACCTTGTAAATTATGAAATAATTTTATATCAAAAAATGTATAAATTGAATATAAAGTAATTAAAAAACTAATAATATAAGTAAAAAAGAAAATATTAAATAAAGTGTTTAATGTCATATTATGATAAAATCACCGCCATTTCGATAAACATAATACAATAAATTTTTAAATTTGTCTATACTTTTTTGAAAATTTATGATAAAATATTTTTGTAAATGCTATTATAACAAATTTGTTATAAAAAAAGGTTTATAGGTAAAACCCATAAAAACCTAAATATATATAAGGAATTGGTGTAAAATGAAATTTAATAAAGACACAAAAATTGGAGAAATATTACAAGTCGCTCCAGAAAAAGCAGAAATATTAATAGAGTGTGGAATGCATTGTATAGGATGTCCAGCTTCTCAGATGGAAACTCTAGAAGAAGCTTGTGATGTTCATGGAATAGATGTAAATGAAGTTATTGAAAAGCTAAATGCATAAATAAAATTGGTTGCTATTTAAATAAAAAATATCATAAATTTAAATAGCAACTATAAAAAAATAAAAAAAATTAAAAAATTTTAAAAAATGTATTGACAATTGTAGAAAAATAGTGTAATATAAATAAGCGTTGTGCAGTACATCGTATATGGGCTATTAGCTCAGGTGGTAGAGCACTTGACTTTTAATCAAGTTGTCCCGCGTTCGAGTCGCGGATAGCTCACCAATGAATTCTAATTTGAAATATAATTAGAATTCATATTATATTTTGGCCCCGTGGTCAAGCGGTTAAGACACCGCCCTTTCACGGCGGAGTCATGGGTTCGATTCCCGTCGGGGTCACCATAATGCCACTTTAGCTCAGCTGGCCAGAGCACCGCACTTGTAATGCGGGGGTCCCCAGTTCGAATCTGGGAAGTGGCTCCAAATTGTCAGTAGTCTTGCAAATAAGCTTGATTATTGGCTTTTTTTGTTACAAAAAAGGTGAAAAAATGTACCCGGTTCCCAATTTGTTAAGGAGGTATAAAATGGTAGTATTAGTAACAGGAGCATCAAGAGGTATAGGAAAAGAAATTGCAAAAACATTAGCATTAAAAGGAAATAAAGTAATAGCAAATTACAATAAATCAGAAAATCAGGCTTTGCAACTACAAAAAGAAAATGAAAACATTGAGATATATAAAGCAGATGTATCAAAAAGAGAAGATGTACATAAAATGATTGAAAAAATACTGCAAAAGTACGGAAAAATAGATGTTTTAATAAATAATGCTGGAATTTCTGAGAATAAAATGTTTACAGATGTAACAGATAATGATTGGAAAAAAATGATAGATACAAATTTATATTCTGTTTTTTGTGTGAGTCAAGAAGTTTTACCTAATATGATACATAATAAAAAAGGATGTATAATAAATATTTCATCAATTTGGGGAATCGTTGGTGCATCATGTGAATCAATATATTCCGTAACAAAAGCAGGAATTGATGGGCTTACGAAATCACTAGCTAAAGAATTAGGTCCATCAAATATAAGGGTTAACTCTATTGCACCGGGAATAATTAATACTGATATGAATAAAAATTTAACGAAATGTGATATAGAAAGTATTGCTGAAGAAATTCCGCTGGAAAAGATAGGAAAGACTGCAGATATAGCCAAATGTGTTGAATGGCTTATTCAAGATGAATATACTACAGGTCAAATAATTTCAATAAATGGTGGATGGATAATGTAATAAATTAAAAAAATAGTACAGACTTGCAACACTCTGTACTATTTTACATTATATTAAATCAATTCAAAACTTAATTTTGACCTGGAGCTTTTTTCTTATAATTTCCAGAAATTAATTTTGGCAAATATGTAATAATTTTATATACTACTAAACGAATTTTTTTACTCCATATATAAGATTTTCTTAATTTTCTTGCATTTCCTAAAGAAACTGGCTCATCATCTAAGACAACAAGTTCTACAGGAGTTTTTTCTATAGGGAAAATATAATTGCTTCCTGAATTATTATCCCATTCTCCTTTTTCATTAAAGAAACAAAAATCTAATGTTTCACTTGAACAAAGTTCAATTTCTGTTTGAAAACCAAGTTCTGTTTTTTCCATTTTTATATCTTGAACATTGTTCCAATTATTTCCGAAACCATAATGAAAAAATACTTCTTCAGAAGCGTTTTGGAAAAATGTACCTGTATATGATATTTTTACTTTACTATTTTCTACTAATTTATCAGTATTGAAAAAAATATTTTTTACTAACTCCATTTTAAAAACTCCTTCATCTTTTGTTAGCCATATTATATTATTAAATTTTACAATATTCAAGTATTTTTTCAAAAAAATTGTAAAATTTTTTGAAAAGTAATAAAAAATTAAAAAAAACATATAATTTACTAAAGAAATTTTGTAAAAAAAATTGTCAAAATTGCAAAAATATGGTATTATAAAATAAGGGAGAAAAGGAAAAATGGAAGAAATAAAAAAAGAAGAAAAAGCTAATAATATTAAATTATTAGAAAGAGAAGAAACAAAAAAAGTTGAAAATGAAACAGTAAATCAATCACAACAAAAAGAAGAAGAAAAAGAAGAAGAAAAAAAACAAGAAATAATAGAAGTAGAAACACAGAAGAATAAAGATACTAAAGCAGTAATTATATTAATCATTATAGCATTAATTGTAATTATAATTGCATTAGTATCTACATTTTTTGCTGCTATCAATATAAAAAATACAAAAATATTAAAAGGTATATCGATAGGTAACATTGATGTATCTGATATGACAAAAGAAGAATCATCTCAAAAATTAGATGATATATATGGCACTAAAGCTGATAAACAAATATATCTAAAATATGGCGAATATGAAACATCTATTACATATGAAGCTCTAGAAGTAAAATATCAAACAGAAAAGGCTATACAGCAAGCATATGATATTGGAAGAGTAGGAAATTTATTTCAAGATAATTTTGAAATATTAAAAACTTGGCATAATGGCCATAACATAAAACTAGAAGTAACAATAGACACAGATATGATTAACCAAATATCTCAAAACATAAATAATAGTATAGATAATGCAGTTGTCCAACCAAGTTATTATATTGAAAAAGAAAATTCAAAATTGATAATTACATCTGGAAAAGAAGGTGTAAAAGTAGATGAAAAACAGTTAATAGAAGACATATATAAAGTTTTAGATGAAAACACAGAAGATGAACAAAAAATAGAAATACCCGTAGTTAAAGCTATACCAGATCAAATAGATATAGAAAAAATACATGAAGAGGTATATAAAGAAGTACAAGATGCTTATTACACACAAGAACCATTTACAATACACCCAGAAGAAGATGGAATAGATTTTGATGTAGAATCAGCAAAATCTACTATATCTGAAGAAAAAGAAGAATATGAAATTCCATTAAAAATAACAAAGCCAAGTAAAACAGTAAAAGAAATAGGGACAGAGGCATTTCCAGACTTATTAGCAACATGTACTACTTCATACAATGCAGGGAATGCAAATAGAACAACAAATTTGAAATTAGCAACAAATAAAATAAATGGAGTAGTTCTATTACCAAATGAAGAATTTTCTTACAATAAAGTAGTAGGAGAAAGAACAATAAGTGCTGGATATAAAATGGCAGCAACATATGCAAGTGGAAAAGTTGTAGATGGACTTGGCGGAGGAATTTGTCAAATTTCTTCAACATTATATGATGCAGTTGTGTTTGCAAATTTAAAAATCACAACAAGAAGAAACCATCAATTTGTAACATCTTATTTGCCAGCAGGAAAAGATGCAACAGTTGTATGGGGCTCACAAGATTTTAAATTTGTAAATACAAGAAAATATCCAATAAGAATAGTAGCAACAGTATCAGGTGGTAATGCAACCGTTCAGGTATGGGGAAAGAAGGAAGATGTTGAATATGATATTTCAATAGAAACTAAAAAAATTGCTACAATTGCATACACAACACAATATGTACAAGACGCAAGTTTACCAGCAGGTCAACAAAAGATAGTTCAAGCAGGAAGTAACGGAAGAAAAGTTGAAGCATATAAAGTAATGAAATTAAATGGCAAAATTGTTTCTACAACACTATTATCTAGGGATACATATAATGCAATGCAAAGAGTAGTGCATGTTGGAACAAAACAATAGCAAAAAATATAAGAATGGAGGAGTAAAAGATGGAAAAATCAATAATAAAAAAGATATTAGCATTATTTATGATATTTACAATAATGTCAACTGATTTCTTTGTGCTAGGCACAAATATAAAAAGTTATGCAGTTGAGTCAAGTAGCTTGACAAATAACAAAAATATCGAATTTTCCACATACTTTAAAAACGAAAAAGGAGAAAAAGTAGAAGAACTTCAGACAAGTATAATAAAAGAAAACTTAAGATTATATGCTGAAATTACAGTAAAAAATGAAGGGTACTTATGTGATGCAATTTTAGAATTACAAAATAGTAACTTTAAAATAACAAATAACATATTATCAAATTCAATTGCAAGTATTAATGAAAACAAAGTAAGCTTAAAACAAATTAATGCAGGTGAAACAGCAATAATAGAATTAGACATAGAACCTTCAATTGGAGAAACATTAACAGAAGAAATGTTAATAAAGACTTCTGATGTAAAATTAACTGGTAAATATATGGAAACATCTTATAAAGGATTAAGTATAAATGCTACAAGAAGTGTTGCACTAAATTTACAAGCAGATGAAAGTGCTAAAGCAGAATTGAGTACAGATATAATAACAAATAAGACATTTTTAATAGATGGTGTAAATAAAAGAGTTGTACAATTACTAGTACAATCAAGATTATCAGATAATCAATATCCAATTAAACAAACAAAGATAGTAATAGATGTACCACAATTAAGTGAAAAAGCCCCAGAAAAAGTTGAAGTTGTATCACTAGGAACAAATGCAACAAATGGAAATACATCAATATCATCAAATGAATGGAAAAATGAAGATGGAAAAGTTGAAATAACTTTAAAAAATGAAGATAGTACAATTAAATGGAATAAAAATTCTTATGATGAGTTAGTTGTAACATTTATATATGAAGAAAATGTTGATGCAAGTAAAATAGAACTAAATGCAAATTCAGAAATAATAGTACATAATAATGGAACAAAATATACAGCAAAATATACAAAAGGAATCGAAAACAGTGAGCCAAATGGAATAATAATGTCACAATCAAAAATAAATTCACAAGGAATATATAAAGGACAAATTGCATCAAATATAAATGCACAATATAATACAACAACAACATTAAAAATAACAAATACAGATATTCCAGAAAAAATAACAATTGTAGAAAAGCCAGATATATTAGCAACAGAAAATAGTGAATTGGCGGTAAATACAAAATATATATCAACAAAAATAAATAAACAAAGATTATTAGAAATATTTGGACAAGATGCCAATATTACAATAAAAAATGGAGTAACATCAACAATAATAAATAAAGAAACAAAAACAGATGACAATGGAAATATAATAATAAATTATGAAAATGCAATAAATGAAATAACAATTATAACAAACAAACCTGAAAAAACAGGAATATTAGAAATTAATAATACAAAAGTAATTACAGAAAATGATTTTACAATAGCACAATTAAATGAAATTAAAATATTAAAAACTAAAAACAATATAACTGCAATGGAAGAAATAAATGGAGTCGAACAAACTATTGTAGAAAATTCTAATGAATCAAGTATAGAAGTAAAAGATACAGTATCAAAAGCAGAATTTACAGTAAATAAAGATACATTATCAACAATGACATCAAATAAAAATGTAGTGTTAGGTGTTAAACTAATCACTAATGGAGTACAATATGATTTATATAAAAATCCAACAATAAAAATTCAATTACCATCAACAGTAGAAAATGTAACTATAAATAGTGTAACACCATTATATGCAGAAGAATTTAAAGTAAATTCAATTTATAATAATACAAGTAAAACTTTAGAAATAAAATTAATAGGAGAGCAAACAGCTCATGCTGAAACAGAAGCAACTCAATTATATTTACAAATAGATATAGATGTAACATTATCAAAATTAGCATCAAGTAAAAAAGACAAAATTACAATGACTTACACTAATGAGAACGCTACACAATTTGATAGTGAAACAGTTGGAAATGGTATAATTGAAAAAGAAATTGAGATATCTGCACCAAGTGGACTAATTACAATGCATAATTCAAATACATATAATATAGTAGGAATAAAAGGAATAAGCGAAGAAAAAAAATTAGTACAAATAGAAAATAAAGATGCAGGAAAAGAAATTGATTTTGATTTAGCATTAGTAAATAATATTGGACAAGATGCGAATAATATAAAAATATTTGGTAAATTACCAACAAAGGAAAATAAAATAACAGGAGAAGAAAATGCAAATACATTAGAAACAACACTAAAAGGAGTAATTGCTCCAAATTCAACTATATATTATAGTGAAAATGCAAATGCAACAACAGATATAAATGATGTAACAAATGGATGGACAACAAATGTCTTATCAAATGCAAAAGTATTTTTAATAGTATTAAACCAGTTAGCTAAAGAAAACAGTTATACAGCATCTTATAGTATACAAGTTCCACAACCAATACAAAAAGATGCAGTCTCATATGCAGAATATGAAGTTATATATGATGCAAATACAGATAAAAACATAAAAACAAAATCTACGGCAATAGGATTTGCAACTCCAACAGAGATAAAATTAGAAACAAGTATATTAGCACAAATAGGAAATGACACCATAAATAATGGGGATTCAATAAAGGCAGGAGAAGTAATTAAATATACAATGACCGTAAAGAATAATGGAGCACAAAAACTAGAAAATGTAGAATTAAAATCAAATGTGCCAGAAGGAACAGTATATGTAATTCCGGAAGAAAATTATCAACATTCAGGAACGACATATTATACAGAAAAAGGAGATGTATTAGAAGTTAAAGAAACAATTCCAGTTTTGGAAGCAGGAAAAACATTTACAAAAACATTTGAAGTAAGAACGAAAAATGACATAACAGCAGAAAAACAAATATCAAATAAAGCAATCGCAACTTGTGAAGGAACAAAAATAGAAAGTACAGAATTAAAAAATACAATTATGCCATCAAATATAAGGGTTACACTTAAAAAGTTAGTAGAAGAAAGTGAAACACTTATATCAGGTGGAACAATGGAATATATGATAATTGTAGATAATTTATCTAATCAAGAGATGACAAATTTACAACTACAATTAATAAGCAACAATTTTAAAGCAACATGTTTATCTTCAGGATTTGACTTATATTTAATAGAAGATGAAATACCTGAAATTATAAATATAGATAAAATACCTGCAAATGGAAATATATGGTTTAAAGTAGAAGGAAATACAGTCGCAAACGCAGAACAAGTAAGTGCATTAGCGGTTGCAAAAGATTCAACTGGAAATACATATAGATCAAATAAACTAGATAATACATTACAAAAAGTTGATGCAAAAATTTCATTAACAAGTCCTCAAGATAGAAATTATATAAAAGAGGGAGATATAGTAGAATATAATATAGATATTCAAAATACTGGAAATACACAAGAAGCAATAGAAGTTGCAGATGAAGTTCCAGAATATTTAGAAATACAAAAAATATATGTAAATGGAGCTGTTGTATTACAATCAATGGAAACAGCAAAAACAGACACATATACTTCTGAAATATCAAATGATTTTTCATATAATGTAAAAGTTGATGCAGGAAATAAAGCAACAATGAAAATAGTTGCAGTAGTAAAAAATGTAGATGAAAACATTGATGCTAAAACAATAACAAATAAAGCTGATGCAAAAATAAATGAAATGACAAAATCGACATCAGAAGAAGTAACACATATATTGAAACTAACATCAGAAAATGTAAAAAATGTAATAAATGGTAAAGCTTGGTTAGATCAAAATGTAAATGGTGCAAAAGATAGTGATGAAACACCTTTAAAAGGAATAAAAGTAAGAATATATGATGTTTCTACAAATAATTATTTAAAAGATGAAAATGGAACAATTATAGAAACAGTAACAAATGAGAATGGAGAATATGTATTTACAAAAATACCAGATGGTCAATATATAGTTTTATTTGAATATGATACAGATAAATATGAACCAACTTATTATATGAAAGACGGAATAGATGATAGTATAAATTCAAAAGTTGTAATAAACACTATTTCGATAAATAGTGAAGACAAGACATATGCAGTAACAGATACTATTAATTTAACAGATAATATTTCTAATATTAATATAGGATTAAAAGAAAAATTAGACTTTGATTTACAATTAGATAAATATATTAGTAAAATTTCAGTACAAAATAGTAAGGGAACCAAAACATATGACTATGATGATTCTACATTTGCAAAAGTAGAAATTCATAGAAAACAAATGGAAGGTTCAGTTGTTGTATTAGAATATACAATTAAAGTAAAGAACAATGGTGAAATAACAGGATATGCTAAAAATATTGTAGACTATTTATCAAATGGATTAACATTTAGTTCAGAATTAAACCCAGATTGGTATTTATCTGGAAACGAATTATACACAAGTAAATTTGCTAATGAACCAATTAATCCAGGAGAAGAAAAAGAAGTTAAATTAGTATTAACAAAAACAATGACAAATGATAATACAGGTGTAATTAATAATAGAGCAGAAATTGCAGAAGACTATAATGAATATGGAAATAAAGATATAAATTCAACACCAAATAATAATATATCAGGTGAAAATGATATGGGGTCAGCAGATGTTATTATAGCAGTATCAACAGGTGGAACAACATTAGCATATATAATATTAATTATAGTAAACACTGTATTAATTGCTATAGCAATTAAACTAATGATTAAAAATAAAATAATAAGAATTAAAAAGGAAAGGAGGTAATCTTATGAATAGGACGAAAAAATTACTATTAATGATAATATTTATTACATTTGCAATGATTTTTGGAATGACAACTAAAGTATCTGCAAAGACAACAAGAAAAATTGAACTTGGAAAAACGATAAATTTATCACTAGCAGATATGGAAGCCTCAGACAATGTATATTGTGTAGCTCATAGTAAAGGATTTAGTGGGACATGTTCGTTTAAAGCTATTGCCTATGTAGATATTGAGGGAAAACATGCTCAAGGAATTACATCAAGAGGAAAAGAATTATCAAGAAATAGCCAAGAAAATGAAGTAATAGCAGCAATATTAGGTGGAGTTTTTTCAAATAGAGGATATGGAATAACGGGATATTATACACCATCACAATTAGCTTTATATGGATTTTGGAATAAATGGGTTAATAGTGTTGGTGGACAATATGGATTTCAAACAGATAGTGCAAATTCAAATGTTCAAGCAAGTTCATATATAAACACTGCAAGAAATGCAGCCAAAAAGAAAGAATATAAAGTAAGGATATACTTACTACATTCTAATTCAGCAACAAATCCACAAGAGTTAATACTAGTTGATGTATTTGAAACACCAACACCAACACCGACGCCAACACCGACACCAACGCCAGAACCAGAGCCAGAACCAGAGCCAGAACCAGAGCCAGAACCAGAGCCAAATCAAACAACAGTAACAGGATATATAAATATAAGTGGATATGTTTGGGAAGATATTACAAATTCAAAAAATAATACAATAAATAGTAAATATGAAGAAGGAGATTTAAGACTAGAAGGAATAAAAGTTCATTGGAAAGCTAATAATGGTTCAGAGATTGCCTCAGCAACAACAGGAAAAGATGGCTCATATAAATTGGCAACAACAATTGATTTATATAACCATCCATATGGAATAAAAGATAAAGAAAAATATGATAAAATAAATAATTCTTATATCGAATTTGAATATAATGGATTCAAATATACAACTGTAGCATATAATGGAAATCTTACTGGTAGTGATACATCAAAGAGTAAAGAAAATATAAATTCAAGAACAGCATTAAATAACAAATTTGATAGGGTTGAAAATAGGGCAGTATATGATGGAAATAGTGCAATTATATCAGGATTACCAAATACACAAATTTCAGATGCAAATTATGCGAAAGAATATGCAGTAACAGCTTCAACTCAAAATATTATTAGAAATTTATTAAAAACAACAGAAGAAAATGACGGATGGACAAAAAAGAGAACATTTTGTGCAGATCATTGTGAAATTGGAGAAGGACCACATATAGTTTATAAAGAAACATATGGAGACAATTACATAAAAATATATTGTAATGGTAAAGTAGATATACATGATCCAAATGGACATTGGTCAGATGATTATAAAAGATCAAAGAAAGAAATAATGGGAGACGCAATCAATACTGCAAAAGGTAGTGAAAGTCACTATTATTCTGCAGAAGAAAAAGATGGACCTACACACAGAGATTGTAGAAAAAGTGTAGAAGGAACATATGAATGGAACATTAAAAATATGAATCTAGGCTTAGTAAGAAGAGAACAACCAGATGCAGCTATAACATCAGATATAGAAAAAGTTAGAGTTGTAATGAAAAATCAAGAATATACATATATATATGGAAATAGAGGAATACAAAATAATGAAGAATTATTTGATTATAAAGTAAAATTTGGAAATAAATATGCAGAAACTTATAGTAGACCTATAAATCCAGCAGATATAGCATATGTAAATTATAACAACAGTGATGATTTAAAAGTATATGTAACATACAACATAGTATTAAAGAATCAATCAAATACATTGCAAATGGGCATAAATAATATAGTAAATTACTATGATAGTAATTATACAATATATACAGGCCAAGGAACATCAACATCATCAGGATGGACAGAAACATCAGAAAATAATAATGGATACAAAATTGCATATAATAATTCATTAAATGGAACTAAATTACAACCAGGAACTAAATCAGAAATTATAAAGATAGAATTTGAAGTAAATCAAGACAGGATAAAAGGATTATTAGAAAATAATGCAACATTATATAATGTTTCTGAAATATTCTCATTTACAACATATTATGGAGAAAATACAATATGTGCAGAAAGAGAAACAGCTAGTGCAAAAGGATTTACCAATAAACAATATGCAGGATTAGATGTAGATTCAACACCAGGAAGTGCAACACCAGGAAACTTAAATACTTATGAAGATGATACAGATAGAGCACCATCATTCTTATTATTAAAAGATCCAAATTATAAAACAATGTCTGGAATTGTTTATGAAGACACTCAAACTGCAGAAAGTAAAAAGGATAGTGAAAGATTAGGAAATGGACAAAAAGACGGAAATGAAAAAGGTGTAGAAAATGTAAAGGCTGAATTAATAGACCCTAATACAGGTGAAACAGCATATTTATATTATAAAGATGCATCTTCAACAACTGGGGCAAATAGAAAATTAGCTATAACATATACAGATTCAAATGGTAAATATTCATTTGGGGATGGAGAAACTTATGGTGTAGTTGCAGACAATTACATTATAAAATACACATACGGAAATGCAGATAAAGAACAAGATGGAAATGGAGCTACAATAGGTGAAACTAAGATAAATGGAAATGTAATAAATGCAAGAAATTACAGATCTACAATAATTACAGAAGCAAATGTTAAAAATGCAATGCAAGGAAATAATACTGAAATATGGTATTTAAATATGGATGAAAATGTAGATAACTCAATTGCAGTAGATGATTTAAAACAAAGACTAGAAATAGGAGAATTAAAATATTCAAATTACGAAAATGGTTTAAATATGTCAGCATACAGCAAAGAAGTTAAAGTACAAATTCAATATACACAACAAACAACATCAAAGGTTGACAACAATGGTGGAGAATTCCAAAGTGATTTTTCAGCATTTGACTTTGGTATAATGGAAAGACCAAGAGAAGATATAGTAATTAATAAAACAATTTCAAAAATTAAAGTAACACTTGCAAATGGACAAATATTAATAGATGGAGATCCTAGAAAAGACAAGATGAGTTATGTTAAAGCAATTGGATTTAAACAAAATACAGATAAAAATGGCAGAGAAATTGCAACATTCTCAAAAGTTGATGATAAGATGTTAACAATGGAAATAGACTCTGAACTATTACAAGGTGCAAAATTAGAAGTATGGTATTCAATAACAGTAACAAATAATAGTGAAGTAGATTATGAATATGAAAAAGACTATACAGACATAATTAGAAATACAGATAATAGTTCTGCACAAAAATTAAATTATATAACAACAGATACACAAGCAAACTATTACTATTATGGAAATAAAAATGGATTAGACATAATAAATGGAGCATCTGATTTAGTAGTAGACTATATGTCAGAAAAAATAATTTGTGATGTAGATGGTTCAGAAAACAAAGAATGGTTCAAATTTGCAGAAGATGGAACAACTCCTATAGACAGAGACTATTTGAAAAATAATGGATATATATCAGATAAAACTTATGACACTATAAAGGAACAAAAATTGCAGATTCTTGCAACAAAAACATTTGCAGATGTAAAACCAGCAGGAGGAACAAAAACAAGTACAATGTATGCAAGTACAATTTTAGCAAATCAAGAAAATAATTCAACATATGATAATCATGCAGAAATCATCGGAATAAATGGCAAAACAGCAAGAACTATAAATTCTGTAAAAGATGATACAAGAGAGCAAGTTGTAAAAGCATATAAATCAGGTAATTATATTCCAAAATTATCATCAATGCATGTAAGTGATAATCCTATTTTAGAAGAAGAAGGTTTACATCAACAAGATGATGATAGAGTAAGAATTGTAGTAACACCTCCAACAGGTATAACAACATATACAACGATATATATAATTACAGCAGTAGTTGGAGCAATAGTTGTAGCAGGAGGAATAATTTTAATAAAGAAAAAGATTATCAAGAAATAATCTAAATATATTTTAAAGGGAAATTATGTACCCGGTCCCTAATGACCTGGTCCAAGATTTCCCTTTATTCTTGAAAAAAAAGTCGAAATATGATAAATTTGAAACAAAGGAGATGTTGCTTAAATGAAAAATAAAAAAGAATTTATAATATTTTTAATAATAGCAATAATATCATTTATGACTTTATTTATATATAATCAAAGAATTAAAAGTAATAATATGAAAAACAATAATTTTCAAGAAGAAATTAAAAGCGATGAATCAAAAGAAAGCGAAAATAATTTAGACATAGAAGAAGAACAAATTAATATAAAAAAAGAAGAAATAAAAGAAGACACAAATATAAGAATGACAGCTATTGGAGATATAATGTGTCATAATTCACAATACAAAGACGCGTATGATTCAGTGACAAAAACATATGACTTCTCATATGTTTTTTCAGACATTAAAGAATATATAAGTTCAGCTGATATAGCTATAGGAAATTTAGAGACAACATTTGCAGGTAAAGAAAGAGGATATAGTAATTATCCAAGGTTTAATACACCAGAACAATTAGCAAAAAATTTAAAAGATTTTGGAATAGATGTTGTATCAACAGCTAATAATCATTGTATGGATACCAATTATACAGGACTTGTAAGTACATTAAAATATTTAGATGAAGCAGGGATTGCACATACAGGAACAAATGAAACAGCAGAAAATCAAAATGAAATATTGATAAAAGATATAAAAGGAATAAAAATTGCATTTCTATCTTTTACATACGGAACAAATGGAATACCAATTCCATCAGATAAAAAATTTGCAGTAAATTTAATAGATGAAGATTTAATTTTAAAGCAAATAAAATTAGCAAAAGAACAAAATTCAGATTTAATATGTGCAAGTATGCATTGGGGAATAGAGTATCAATTAAAGCAAAATAAAGAACAAGAAAAATTGAAAGACTTATTATTTAATAATGGAGTTGACATTATATTAGGAAGTCATCCACATGTATTGCAACCTATGGAAAAACAAACTGTTACATTAGAAGATGGAACCACAAAAGACTGTTTTGTAATTTATTCATTAGGAAATTTCATGTCAGGACAAACTAAAGAAAACACAAGAAGTTCCATAATATTAAATATAGATATAACTAAAAATGGAGAAACAGGACAGACAAGCTTAAATAAAGTTGAATATATACCTATATATATGTATAAATCAGCTACAGCAAGTATAAAAAAATATAAGGTATTAGATATTGAAAAAGTTTTAATTAATTATGAAAATGGTAAAGACCAATCAATAGGACAATCAACATATATGATTTTAAAAAATGAATTAAATAAAATAAAAAATATTATTGATAATTAGGGACCGGGTACGTAATTGCCCACGATCATTAGGAACAGGGTACAGAATTTCCCTAAGAAAAATGATTATTTATGACGAAATTTGTAGCAGAAAAGATACAAAAATGTAATAAAAATGAAATAATTCCAGAAAAATGAAAAACCGTAAGTAGAAAAAATTTCATTGCAATTATAAGAAAATAAGATATATTGACTACAACACAAAAAAATTTTATCATATATATACCAAAACAGGAGGTATGAGTTATGAAAAAGAAATTGTGTTGTATTTTTATGCTAATTGTACTTTTATTAAATAGTTCATTAATGATAATAATATCAGAAGCAGTTGATACTATTCAGGCAATTGCAACTACAGAAGAAAAAGTAAAAGCATTAGCAGAGATTAATTTAACTAAATATGAAAATTATGATACTACCACAGAAGGTGAAAATAGTGGGAGTAAAGGAGTTCTTGCACAATTTAATTTTAAAACAGGAATTGAATTTGCAGAAGGTGAAGAATATATACCTATACAAAAAACAGAAACCAATATTGCTTTACCATGGATAGGTGATTATAGACCATCGAGAGTTGAAGTTATAGTTAAATCAACACAGGCAACAAATGGAGAAAAAAGTGCTAAATATGAATATCATTCAAGTACTGGAATTCTTTCAATAATTGCAGAAAACAATGGATATACGCAAAATATAAAAGATGCAAGAGATGAATATGAGATAATATGCATTTATAAAAGTGAGTGTTATTCTAATAATAAAGAAAATAACTTAAGAGTAAAATTGAATACATATGAAACACTTAATAATGAAGAAAAAACTTCAATATCTAAAAATATAGAACAAAAATATACTTGCAAAGATTCAATAAGTGGAGTTATATCAACAGAACACGAGACAGAAGATGTTTATGATGGATATATAAATGCAAATATGCTAAACAATGCTAATCAATATGAGACAACATACAACGAAAAATTGAAAATAATGGTAAGTAACAAAGATATTGCGCAAAAAATAGAAGTAAAAGAAACATCTGAAACAGCATTATATACAGAAATAAGTATTGATAAAAATAATGTGTTAGATATTATTGGCGAAAATGGAAGTATAGATATATTAGATGAAAGTTTAAATGTTGTAAAAACTATTAATAAAGATAGTGAAACAGATGAAAATGAAAAAATAAAAATTACATATAAAAATAGAGAAAAGAATTTAATAATTCAACTAAATAATATAGAAAAAGAAGGAATTATAGAAATTGAAAGTTCAAAAGTTATAGAAGCTACAACTAAAATAACTGATAACACAATTTCAACAAATATAGAAATAAAAGGAATCAATAAAACTACAACAGAAACAGATGAAATTACAAAATATGAAAGACAAGAGCAAAATAATGTACAAATAAAATCTGCAATTTCTGATATTAATACAAAATTAAGTAAGGATATATTAGTTAATAATATACAAAATAATGTGACTTTTACAGCTACATTAAAAACAGATGATTCTAAATATAGTTTATTTAAAAATCCTACAATATCTATTGAAATGCCAAAAGAAGTAAAAAATCTTAATATTGGTACACCAGAGATAATGTATGATAGTAAAGTATTTAAAATAGTATCATCAGAAGTTAGCGAAAATGCAGAAGGAAATAAAGTTATAAATATAAAATTACAAGGAGAGCAGACTTCTTATGAGAATTCTTCTATAATAGAAGGAACAAATATTAGAATACCTTTAACAATAAAATTAGCAAAACAACTAGAAAATAAATCTAATGTAATTAAGATTTCTTATACTAATGAAAGAACAAATACTATTGAAAATAAAGAAATGAAAGTAACATTTTTAAACAAAGTTGTGAATAGTGTTCCAAGTGAAGAACAAATAGCAAATCTTGGAAATGACGGGACAGAAAATATAAACACTAATACATCAATATATGAGCAAGATGGAATAAAAGCAGAAATTATCCAAGAAACTGGTAATACAGCAATTAGTAATAATAGCACATTATATGAGCAACAAATTGTAAAACAAAAATTAAATGTTACTAATAATGGCAAAACAGCGAGAAAAGTTTCTCTTACAATTGATATACCAGAAGAAATGACATATGTAAAATTACAAACAGGTGGATATATCAAAAATGAAGAAAAAGGATATTATGTATATAGTGATAAATATGAATATGAGGCACAAAATGAAAAACAAGTAACAATCGATATAGATGTAAATGCAGGAGAAACAAAATCTAATTTTATAGAATTAAAGGTAAATGATTTACAAGATAATGTAGATGAAATAACAACCACTATAAAGAATGATTTAAAGGTTGATGGAAGAAGTGTATCACAATATAATATACAA
The DNA here is from genome assembly GCA_934167755.1 of uncultured Clostridia bacterium. Lineage (GTDB taxonomy): Bacteria > Bacillota > Clostridia > TANB77 > CAG-508 > CAG-269. The sequence continues at coordinate 15,068 of CAKPLT010000001.1, read as the reverse complement.
AATACAGTAAAACAAACAAAAATAAGTGCAAAATTAAAATGTTTATTAGGTGTTAACTCAAGAAAAGAATGGGTATATAAACTAGAAGTTACAAATTTGACAAATCAAGAACTAAAAAATGTAAATATTGCATTTGTAGCATCTTCATTTTTTAATATAGAAAAAGTTGAAAACTTACAAGGAGAAAATGTAGGGAAAATCGGAGAAAATATATGGACCTATACAATAGATACATTAAAACCTATTAAAAAAGATGAACAAGGAAGATATGAAGAAGGATACGCAGAATTTTACATAGATGGACAAGTTGGAGAAATTGATGAAAGCAAATATAATGGATATGAAATAAATGGTGTAGCGACAATTTATGGAGATGATATTTCTAAATATGTAACAAATGAAACAAGAATGAATGGATATTTAGAAGCAGTTGATACAAATATACAATCAGACAAAACAACACTAAAAAGAGATGAAGAAATAACATATACAGTTAGTATTAAAAATATAGGAAAAACTTTTGGTGGATTTGATACATATACAAGTATAAATGTAAAAGATATTATACCAAGAGAATTAGAACCAATTAGTGTTACATATAATGATTTTGAAATAAAAGAAGAAACAATAAAAGATGAAAAAGATTCTCAATTAGAATATGAAGTACAATCTTATACAGAACAAGAAAAAACAAAAGATTTGTCAACATTAGAAATTAAAGATGGATATGATGAAACAGATGCACCAAATATAGACTTTAATATAGATATACCAGAAGGAAAAACAGTTGTAATGACAATAAAGGCAAAAGCAAAAATGATTTCTGAAAAAACAGATATTACTAATACAATAACTGTTACTGGAGAAAATATAAAAACTAAAACAGCAAGTGTAGCAAATACTGTATTAAATTATAATTATGAAGAAACAACAAAACCAATAGACCCAGAAAATCCAACAAATCCTACTGATCCATCAACACCAACAGATCCAGCAGACCCAACAAATCCAACTAACCCAACAGATCCAAGTACACCAAGTGATAATAAAATATCAATATCTGGTATAGCATGGATTGATGAAAATGAGGATGGAAAAAGAACAACAGATGAAAAAACATATAATAATATGACTGTTATGTTATATGATTATAAAAATAATACATTTGTAAAAGAGAATGGACAAAACAAAAAAGTTCAAACAAATTCAAATGGAGAATATGAATTTGATGATTTGGATAAAGGTCAATATATTGTAGTATTTTTATATGATACAAATATATATAAATTAACCCAATATCAAAAAGAAGATGTAATTGATAGTAAAAATTGTGATGCAATTACAAAAACAATAGAAATAGACGGAAGTACAACAACAGCTGGATTAACAAATACATTAAATGCAGATTCAAGCTTAAAAAATATAGATATAGGGCTAATAGAAAATAAAGAATTTGATATGGAACTACAAAAATATATAAATAAAATTACTGTTCAAACAAATGATGGAAAAACAAAAACATATACATATAACAATAAACAATTTGCAAAAGTAGAAATACACTCAAAAAAGATAAATGGAGCAACTGTTATAATAGAATATAAAATGGTAGTTACAAATAAAGGAGAAGTTGCAGGAAATATTGCTCAATTAATAGACCAATTACCAAGTGGATTAAATTTTAAATCTGAATTAAATAAAGATTGGTATGAAAGTAATGGGCAATTATATACAAATAGTTTATCTGATAAAACAATAAATCCAGGAGAAAGTGAAGAAGTTAGTTTAATATTAACTAAAGAAGTAAATAGCAACAATGTTGGAACTGTTATAAATAATGCATCAATTGGAATAAGTAATAACAGTAAAGCAATAGAAGATATAAAAACAGAAAATGATTCTTCAAATGCACAAGTAATTATTGGTGTATCAACAGGTATAATGAATTGGAAAGTTCAAACTATTGGAGTACTTATTATATTAGTAGCATTAGCGGTATTAATTTGGAAAAACAGAAAAATATTAAAAGGAGCATTATTTGTTTCCATATTAGCTTTGTGCTTAATAGGAAATACTCAACAAGTTTATGGTGCATCATTTGGAAATCCTGATGAAAATATAAAAATAACAGGTGTTTTCAATCCACCAGGTTCTTCTAATATGGTATATGCAATAGGAACAGATGGAAAAAGATATCATTGTGTTGAGGAAGGAAAAATGTTCTGTGAGAAGCAACATGGTGCAAAATTAATAAAACATAAAACAACATATTCAAATGAACAATGGGACAATGTGGATGATAGAGATATAGAATTAAAAGATGAAACAAACCATAAAAATGTTACTTTTTCTAAAGTAGATTCAAAATATAACAAAGTTGGACCATTTAAAATAAAATGTAATGTAAGTAATGCAAATAATTCAATAAAAATAACATATAAAAATAAAAATGGACAAGTAAAAACAGTTGCAGCAAAAGCAGAAACTGATTTTCAACTTATAGATTTTGGATGGGATAAAGAATTTTATATAAAAATACCAAATGATGTAATACAAATAGATAAAATAACAGTAGATGCATCATACAAAGTTACACAAAAAGGTTCAAGAACAGAGAAACATTATTATGTATATAATACATGGCAATTATCAGATGATAAATGTATAAGTAGAGGCGAAACACAAAATATGGCTCGTAGTGAAAAGAAAAAAGTAACAATGTCACGAGAAATAAGTAAACAAAAGTCATTAGATATTTCAGGACCATGGGTTGTAACAGGAGATATAAAATTAGATAAAGTCGATTCAAGTAATACAAATATAAAATTAAAAAATGCAGTATTTATATTACAAAGAAAAAATTATTCTAAAGAATATATGTCAATAGCAAAAAACGGTAAAAAAGTAGATGAAGTTTCTGCAAGTGTAATAGAACTTACTAATAATTCACTTGTATCTACAGATGCAATAAGTGCAAAAATTGATGGAACAGATGGATATACAATACAATTTAATGCTACATCAAATAATGCAACAAAATTTATTACAAATGATAATGGAAATGTAACAATAAAGAATTTACAATATGGTTCTTATACATTTACAGAAGTAAGTAATGGAAATTATGGATATACCAAAATGGTAAAAACCAAAACAAATGCAGATGAAATTTTAAGTGAAAAAACTGTGACAATAAAAAATGAAAAACAAGTCGGAGAACTTAATATTGAAAAAGTAGATGATAGAAATCAAAATAAAAAATTATCTAATGTTGAATTTGTTATACAATCATCATACAATCAAAAATACATAAAAATAAAATCATCTGGTGAATGGAAAACAAAAGTTGTTGAAACAGTAACAGTTGATGATACAAATGATATAAAAAACAATCCAACAATACAGTACATAGACAATAAAGAGGAGGCAACAAGGTTTGTAACAAATGAAGAAGGAAAATTAAGTGTTAAAAATTTATTAAAGAGTAGTAATGGTTCAAATGAAATAAAATATAATTTGATAGAGGTATATAATCCAAATCCACTATATGAACCAAATTATGAATCAGGATATATTTCATTAGGAACAGATACTAAACAAGCATTGAACCATCAAGTATATATTAATGTAGAAGGATATGTATGGGAAGAAATAGCGGCATCAAAAAATAATTATACAAATAACTTATATAATAATACAGATGCACTAGTTGAAGGAATAAAAGTAAGTTTATACAAAGATAATAAATTAGTAGCAAGTACAATAACAAATGCAGAAGGTAAATATACATTTGAAAAGTTAAAAATTGATGATTTAGACAAATATCATATAGAATTTGAATATGATGGATTAAGATATACAACAGTACAAGCAGATATATCATACACAAGTACAAATTATGGTACTACATCAAAATCAACTGAAATTCCAAGTGGAGGAAGAGATGATAAAGATAGACAAAGAATAAATGCAGATTTTTCAGAAATTACAAATGGAAAATCAAGAAATAATGGAAAAGAAGTATACAACTTAGAATATGATTATGCAGATCATGTATCAACATATAAAGATCATTGGGGATATCAATATAATGATAACAAAACAAGATTAAAAGTAACTCCATCAAATGATTATACAATAATAGGTTCAACAAAAACAGCAGGATTTAACTTAAAAAGTGCATGGGAAGCACAATGTAGAGAAGCAGGAGCTGAGACACTAATAGGATTAAATATGGGAATAAGAAGAAGAGAGCAAGCAGATTTAGCTATAGCAACAGATATAAGTAATATGAATGTAATAGTGCAAAACTATGAAAATACCTATACATATGAAAACAGAAAAGACTATGAAGAGCAAAACCCAAATAAAACCAATTATGATGCAGCCAAAGATGGATTTGGAGCAGAAGTAAAATTTGGAAACAAATATGAAACAAGTTATAGTAATAGAGGCTTAAAAATGTATACAAGAAGAATCTATGAATCAGATTTAGCAAAATATAATCAAAACTATGCAAGTAATACAAATTTAATGCAAATATATGTAACATATAAAATAACAGTAAAAAATCAATCAAATAGTTTAACAACAACAGCAAATGAATTAGTAAATTATTATGATTCAAGATATGAAATAGCAGATTCGTGGATATTAAATGGAAATAGCACTCAACAGGTAGGAGCAAAAGGCTGGACAAGCACAAGTAAATATGGAAATAGTTATAATCAAAATGGATATATAGCAGGATATACAAAAGCAACAGAAAATATAACAATATCAGCAAATGGAAAAATAGAAGTATACATTAAATTTAAATTAAAACCAGAAGCAGTAAAAGCATTAATAGAAAAACAAACAACATTAAACAATGTAAGTGAAATAACAGCATTTTCAACAAAAACACAAGAAAATGGAACATGGGTACCATATGCAAGTATAGATGAAGATTCAAACCCAGGAAGTATAAAGAATATAACATTAGGAGAAGATAAAACAGCAAAAACAACACTAAATGGAAGAGAATATGAAATAGAAACAAAAACATTAAATGAAGATTTATATGAAGATGATACAGATTCAGCTCCATCATTAGTGTTAGGAATTGAAGAAAGTGACCCAACAAGAGGACTATCAGGAACAGTATTTGAAGATGAAGATTCATTACATAATGATGATACAACACATCCAGGAGAAGAAAGATTAGGAGATGGTATATTACATACAGGAGGAGAAGGCAGAAAAGTAGATACTAACAGAATCTCAGGAGCAAAGGTAGAACTATTAGAATATGATGAAAACGCAGCAGATCATATAGCAAAAGATGCAGAAGGAAAAGCAAAAATAGTAACACTATATAAATTAACAGTAAATAATGAAGGAACAGTAACAACAACAGAAGAAAAAGCAGAAACAAAAACAAATGAAAAAGGAGAATATTTATTTACAGGAATAATACCAGGAAGATATCTAATAAGATATACATATAACAATGAGTGTTATATAGTAAATGGAAATGGACAACAAATTGAAAAAATAAATGTAAGAGATTATAAATCAACAGTAGTAACATCAGATATAATGAGAGTGGCATTAAACTTAAATAAAAAATATTCATCAGAAGACGAAAGAAAAGGAGACCTAAACTGGATACTAAAATATGATAATATTCCAAATAATGATAATTATACAACAGATGCAAAAAGTAAGAGCAAAGACTCAAGTGAATTAATAAGATATTCAAGTGCAACGGATGACTTAAATAAAAGAGAAGAAATGGACGATTTATACTATGGTTCATATGGAAATAATGCAGAAATGACATCAGATACAGCATTTTTTGATGTAGGTGTAGAATATAGTGAAGTAAAACAATTAGCTGGATTTGCAAATAGAATATCATACACAAATTATACAGACGAATATCAATTAAAAGATGGTAAAATATTAGTTTTAGATAATAATGGAAAATTAAAAGTAATAGATACATTCTATGCAGTTAATCCATATCAAGATTTTGGTATAATAGAAAGAGCAAGACAAGATTATGAAGTAAATAAAAGAATATCAAATCTAAAAATAACATTGGCAAATGGACAAGTATTAATAGAAGGAAATCCATATAAGCAAATACCAGAAGATATTACGAATGTAAATGAATACTGGAAAAACTTAGAAAGTGCTTCTGATAAACCATTACCATATGTAAAAGCATTACCAGGACAAGTAACAGCAGAAATAGATAGTGAAATTCTTCAAGGGGCAACATTAAATGTAGAATATACAATATCTATAAGAAATAATTCAGAAAAAGATTTTAAATACAAAGGAAATCAAGAGTATTATTTCTATGGAAAAAACGGACAAGAAGAAGCAAGTACAGTAATAAGAAAGATTGCAGACTATATGGAAGATGGAATTTCATATGATGAACAACAAAATGCAAATATGGGATGGACACAAGTAAAAGCAAGTGAATTATATGAATGGACAAAAGATGCTGACAATAATAACAGCAAAAAGCAATTAATATCAGAAGATGTAAGAAATGCAGTAGAACAAGGATATGTAATAGCAGTTACAGAACATTTCTATCAACCAGGTCAAGAAATAGGAGTAGGAAAAGTAGGAACAATAAAAATATATGGAAATAAAGTAATATCAACATCAGAAAAAGGAACAAGGGCAGAAAACCATGTAGAAATTATAGAAACAATGGGAGTAAGATCAATAAAAAGTTCAATACCAGGAAACTATAATCCTAAAACACAAACTCCAAATGAACTAGATGATGATATGACAACATTAATAATAACAACACCAACAGGAACAACAGAAAATACAATAGCTATTATAACAGCAACAGTAATTGCAATGATTGCTTTAGTAGGCGGAATATATTTCATTAAGAAAAAAATTATAAAATAAAAAAGGGAAATTACGTACCGGGTACGTAATTTCCTTTTTTTCTGTTTCTTCGTATTCCCTAAGAAAAACAAGTATTTATGACAAAATTTGTAGCAAAAAAGATAAGAAAATGTAATAAAAATGAAATAATTCCAGAAAAATGAAAAACCGTAAGAATAAAAGAAATGGTTCCAATGATTACGATTAAAGAGTTATTGACTAAAATTTTAAAAAAATTTATCATAAATATATATACATATGCAAATTAGGAGGAGTAAACAATGAAGAAAAAATTGTGTTGTATTTTAATGATAATAATACTTTTATTAAATAGTTCGATAATGGTTTTGATTTCAGAAGCGATTGAAACAGCTAAAAATGAAAATGAAAAACAAAAAATAAAAGCATTAGCAGAAATCAATTTAACTAAATACGATAATTATAATACTATTACAGATGATGGTAAAGGTGGTGACAAAGGGGTTCTTGTGCAATTTAACTTTAAAACAGGAATTGAATTTGCAGAAGATGTAGAATATAAGCCATTAAAAGAGACTACTACAAACATTGCGTTACCTTGGATTGGAAATTTTGTGCCATCAAGAGTTGAAGTTATAATAAAATCAACACAAGCAACAAACGGAAAAAAAGATGCTAAGTATACATACCATTCTAGTACAGGTATCCTTTCAATAACTGCAGAAAATAGTGATTATACTCAAAGAGTAGATAATGCAAGAGATGAATATGAAATAATATGCATTTATAGAAGTGAGTGCTATACAGAAAATCAAGAAAATAACTTAAGAGTTGAATTAAGTACAAAAGAAACTCTAGATGATAAAGAAAATACAACTATTACAGCTAGATTAGAAGAAAAGTATACTTGCAAAGATAATATAAGTGGGGTTATATCAACAGAACATCAAACAGGAGACATTTATGATGGATATATTAAAGCAAATAAATTAAATAGTGAAAATAAATACGAAACATCATATAATGAAAGACTAAAAATAATGGTAAGTAATAAAGATATTGCTCCAAAGATTGAAGTAAAAGAATTTTCAGAAATAGCATTATATACAGATGCAAGCATTGATAAAGAAAAAATACTAGATATACTCGGAGATAAAGGAAGTATAGATATATTAGATGAAAGTGCTAATATTATAAAGACAATAAATAAAGATAGTGAAACAGATGAGAATGGAAAAATAAAATTTACATATGAAAATAAAATTAAAAATTTAACAATACAATTAAATGATATAGAAAAAGAAGGAATTATAGAAATATTAAATACAAGAATTATAGAACCAACAGCTGAAATAATTAATAATACTATAACAACACAAGTAGAAATAAAAGGAATAAATACAATAACAACACAAACAAAAGATGAAGAAGGTAAGGAAATAACTCAAACAGAAGATGTTACAAAATATGAAAGACAAGAACAAAATGATGTACAAATAAAATCAGCAGTTTCTAATATTGATTTAAAATTAACTAATAATGCATTTGCGAATGTAAAACCAAATAATACAGATATAAGACTTACACTAAGAATGGACAATCCAAAATACAGTTTATTTAAAAATCCTAATATATCAATAGAAATGCCTAAAGAAATGGAAAGTGTTGATATTGGAACACCTGAAATAATGTATGATAATAATACATTTGAGGTGGTATCATCAAATGTTGCTACAAATGATAATGGAAATAAGGTAATAAATATACAATTACAAGGAGAGCAAACAACATATAATAAAACATCTTTAATTAAAGGTGTAAATATTGTAATACCAACTACAATAAGTTTAACAAAAATATTAGAAAATAAAACTCAAAATATAAAATGTACATATTCAAATGAAATGACTGGAACAACAGAAAGTACTGAAAAGGAAGTTACACTTTTAAACAAAATTGTAAATAATGATATGAATTTATATCAAGCAACAACAGAAGATAAAACTCCAACTATTACAGTTACAAAAGATATTTCTGCAGGTAACAAAAAAGAAATTTATGAAAGACAAGTACAAAAAATAACTTTGACGGTAAAAAATAATACAAATACAGATATAGCAAATATTAATTTACAAGATGAAATACCAACAGAATTTATATATGCAAGTGTAGTTGGAGACCAAGGAAACCTTAATGATTATGTTGAAGATGAAAAAATAACAATTTATCAAAATAAAATAGAAAAACTAAAAGCAAATGAAACTACAAAATTTGAATATTATGTAAGAATAAAACAAAGTCAAGAAATACAAGGAAAAACAGTAACATCAAAAGCAACAGCAACAATAGACGGAAATACAGAAAAATTTGAATCAAATACAATAGAAAACACAATAAAAGAAAGCAAATTTCAAATAGATATGGTTGCAACAACAAATACAGATGGACTATATACTGCAGGTACAAAAATTAAATATAAAATTGTTGCAAAAAATATTACAAATGAAACACTAACAGGAGTAACTATAACAAGTGTAATACCAGAAGAGGCAACTTTTAGTGAAGCATTGTATTTAAAATATGATGAAGAAGCAAAATGTTATGTAAGAGAATATTCAGATGAATATATTAATAAAAACTATGAAGAAAGTAAAAAAAATGTAATATGGGATATTGGAACACTTGAAGCTGGAAAAGAAGCTGGCGTTATGGTTGAAATTGAACTAAATGAAATACAAGATAATAAAGATACAAGAATTGTAACAACCACAGCATCTGTAAAAGCAGAAAATACCCAAGAATATATTTCTAATAAAGAAGAGATTATAGAATTAAATAAAGGAAAAGGTCAAGTAAAATTAGAAACTAATTTAAAAGATAAATATGTTTATGAAGGTGATGAATTTCAATATATTGCAACTGTAACTAATACAGGAAATATAACAATAGATGATGCAATTTTAGTTGATGAATTACCAAAAGGAATAAAAGGATTAGAAGCAAATTACTGTGTACAAGGGGGAATAGAACAAACTTTAACAATTTCTCAAGAAGCAAATCTGTCATTCTCATTAGAACCAGGAGAGACTTTCACAGCTAAAATTTCTGTATTAGCAGATGAATTAGCAGATGGAGTAGAAAAATTAGAAGTAAAGAATTTCGTAAAAGTAAGTTCATATTCTATTAATGAAATGACTTCAAATGAAATTGTAAATGTAATATTAAAAAAAGCTTCAAGCCCATCAGAAGATCCAAGCAATCCAACAAATCCAGATAACCCAACTGATAATCCAACAGACGATCCATCAGATAATCCATCAGATAATCCGACAACACCAGATGTTTCAAAAGATGGATACAATATATCTGGTACTGCTTGGCTAGATGAGAATCAAAATGGATGCAGAGAGGAGAATGAAAAATTAGTTTCAGGAATGCAAGTGAATTTATATTATGAGAGTGGAGAAATAGCTAAAGATTCTAATGGAAAGAAAATTACAACAACTACAGGTGATGACGGAAAATATATCTTTTCAAATTTGAAACAAGGAGATTATGTTGTTGCATTCTTATATGATAATAATGAATATACTACAACAGAATATCAAAAAAATGGTGTAAGTGAAAATGTAAATTCAGATGCATTAGAAACACAAATAGAAGAAAATGACGAAGAAAAAACAGTAGGTCTTACAGATACTATTTCATTAACAAATACTGATGCTTTAAATATTGATATTGGACTTATAAAAAATGGTATATTTGATTTAAAATTAGAAAAAACAATTAGTAAAGTTATTGTACAAAATAGCAAAAAAACAAAAACATATGAATTTGCAAATCAAAAATCAAAAACATCAAAAGTTGAAATTGACAGAAAGACTGCAAATTCTACTACTATTGTTGTTGAATATAAAATAAGTGTAACAAACGAAGGAGAAGTTGCTGGATATGCACAAGAAATAGTAGATTATATGCCAGAAGAATTTGAATTCAATTCAGAACTTAATAGTGATTGGTACTTGATGGATGAAAATTTGACAAGCACAAGTCTATCTGAAACATTAATAAAACCAGGAGAAACAGCATCACTAAATTTAGTTTTAACTAAAAAATTAACAGAAGACGACTTTACAACAATAACAAATACTGCAGAAATATCAGAAGATTATAATGAAAAACTTATTAGCGATATAGATTCAACACCAGGAAATGAAGACGAAGATGAAGATGATATGTCATCAGCTAGTTTAATAATAGCAGTAGGAACTGGTACAGCAGTAACATATACAACATTTGTTATTATTATGATATGTATAATAGGGTTTGGAATTTATATAATAAAGAAAAATATTTTAGGAAAGGAGGAAAATAATGAGTAAAGTAAAAAAAATTATGTTTATATTTACTATTTGCTTTATGTGCATATTAATTCCTAATATGTCATTAGCGGCTTGGAAGGATGAAATGAAATTTGAATTGCCAGCATCAAAATGTAACCATACTAAAAACCCTGAACATTCAACTAACTGTATAAAATATGCAACTGTTACAAAACAAGGAACTGCTAAAAATATACATATAGGACCAAGCGGATATAGTAAAGAAAGCTATAAATCAGAATTAGATAAAACAAGAGGAAATCTTTGCTTACAACATAATAAAAAATCAGACGACGAATTTGCTGATTCACATTTAGCAATACAATTCAAAATGTCAATTGACTTAAATAAAGTAACTGTTGCAGCTGTATCAAAAGAAGCAAAAGAGGAAATAAAAAAGAATAAAGGCGAAGAGGTATCAACATTAGATAATTCTAAATATAGTGCAAGATTTGCATATATACTTAGTCATATAAATACTGAAGTAGGCGCAGGCATTCGTCTTGAAAATGGTACTCAAGGAGCTGTATGGGATATAATTCCTACATTTTGGAAAGAACTAAAAAGTAAAACAGAATTTGATACAGGAAAAGGAAATGTAAACTATGATAAATATGAAAAAAAAGCAAAATGGCTTATAGATGAAGCTGAGGCATATGGGAATTTTGCTGTATCAGATGCTTGTAAGAATCCAATGTCTAAAGAAGATACAACTGTGAGAGTTACAGAATTAGATTCAAATAATTACAAAATAGGACCATTTAAAGTAAAATATGCATCTAACAGCTACACAAATAGTGATAAAAAAGTAATTCAATTTGCGGGATATACAGGAGCAGGATTAAGAATAGATGGAAAAGATGTAAGCGATTGGAGTTTTTGTAATGGTAAAGGAGAAGCAATTGACACCCCTAACAATAATGGTGGAGAGTTTTATATAAAAATAGCCAAAAGTAAAATAGGAAGAAGTGGTAGTTTAAGTATAAACTCTAAAAAGATGAAAACAAAAGCAGATTATTACACAGAAACGAATTCGAGTGGTAAGCAAGAACAAGCAATTATTGTTTTAGCGCAAAGATATTATGAAAATGAAACAGTAACAATTAATTTTGATACTGCTGGAAACCTTAGAATTGTAAAATCTGATGCAGATAATACAAATACAAAATTATCAGGAGTAAAGTTTAAAATTAGTAATTCAGCAGGATATTTAAAAATAACAGACAATAATAATAAAGCTCAAACATCTGTAACAGGAATTGTAAATGTAAAATCATTCCAAACAGTATCAGAAGCAAATGCGACGGAATTTGTAACAGATGGTAATGGAATAATAGAAATTCATAATTTAATAGTAGGAACTTATACAGTTAAAGAAATATCAGTAGGAAATCATTATGGATATATATTACATAATAATAACATTTCTTGGAGTGGTGCAGCAACAGGAACAGGAAATACTATTAATGTGCTTATAGGTGCACAATCGGCAAACAATACAGGTGTTAATGGTTCATTAGTAAATGATGCATATGCTACAATTTTGTATGCAAAAAATAAGAGGCAAGTAGGAAATATAAGTCTAGAAAAAGTGGATAGTAGAAATACTAATAAAAAGTTGGCTAATGTAGAATTTGTTGTATTATCATCACACAATAAACAATATATACAAATATATGCATCAGGCAGTTGGCAAACAAAAGTTACAAGTGAAGTGATTGTAACTGGGATAAGATATACTACAGATATAAATTCGGCAACTAAATTTGTAACCAATTCAGCTGGACAAATAAGCATAAAGGACTTACCTTCAAGTAGTAATGGCGCAGATCAAGTAAAATACAATTTTGTAGAAACAAGTAATCCTAATATTATGTATGAAGCAAATTATTCATCAAATTACCAAGCATTAGGCACAAATATACAAGCACCCAATATACAAGTGTATATTAATGTAGAAGGATATGTATGGGAAGAAATAGCAGCATCAAAAAATAATTATACAAATAACTTATATAATAATACAGATGCACTAGTAGAAGGAATAAAAGTAAGTTTATACAAAGATAATAAATTAGTAGCAAGCACAACAACAAATTCAGATGGTAAATATACATTTGAAAGGTTAAAAATTGATGATTTAGACAAATATCATATAGAATTTGAATATGATGGATTAAGATATACAACAGTACAAGCAGATATATCATATACAAGTGCAAATTATGCTACTACATCAAAGTCAACTGAAATTCCAAGTGGAGGAAGAGATAATAAAGATAGACAAAGAATAAATGCAAACTTCTCAGAAATCACGAATGGAAAATCAAGAAATAATGGAAAAGAAGTATATAACTTAGAATATGATTATTCAAATCATATATCAACATATAAAGACCATTGGGGATACCAATATAACAGCAATAAAACAAGATTGAAAGTTACACCATCAAATGATTATACAATAATTGGTTCAACAAAAACATCCGGATTTAAACTAAAGAGTGCATGGGAAAAACAATGTGGAAATACTGGGGCAGAACTATTATCAGGATTGAATATGGGAATAAAAAGAAGAGAACAAGCGGATTTAGCTATAGCAACAGATATAAGTAATATGAATGTAATAGTACAAAACTATGAAAATACCTATACATATGAAAACAGAAAAGACTATGAAGAGCAAAACCCAAATAAAACCAATTATGATGCAGCCAAAGATGGATTTGGAGCAGAAGTAAAATTTGGAAACAAATATGAAACAAGTTATAGTAATAGAGGCTTAAAAATGTATACAAGAAGAATCTATGAATCAGATTTAGCAAAATATAATCAAAACTATGCAAGTAATACAAATTTAATGCAAATATATGTAACATATAAAATAACAGTAAAAAATCAATCAAATAGTTTAACAACAACAGCAAATGAATTAGTAAATTATTATGATTCAAGATATGAAATAGCAGATTCGTGGATATTAAATGGAAATAGTACTCAACAGGTAGGAGCAAAAGGCTGGACGAGTAAAAGTAAATATGGAAATAGTTATAATCAAAATGGATATATAGCAGGATACACAAAAACAACAGAAAATATAACAATACCAGCAAATGGAAAAATAGAAGTATACATCAAATTTAAATTAAAACCAGAAGCAGTAAAAGCATTAATAGAAAAACAAACAACATTAAACAATGTAAGTGAAATAGCAGCATTTTCAACAAAAACACAAGAAAATGGAACATGGGTACCATATGCAAGTATAGACGAAGATTCAAATCCAGGAAGTATAAAAAGTATAATACTGAAAGAAAATAAAACGGCAAAAACAACATTAAATGGAAGAAAATATGAAATAGAAACAAAAACATTAGATGAGACGCTATATGAAGATGACACAGATTTAGCACCATCATTAGTGTTAGGAATTGAAGAAAGTGCCCCAACAAGAGGACTATCAGGAACAGTATTTGAAGATGAAGATTCATTACATAATGATGATACAACACATCCGGGTCAAGAAAGATTAGGAGATGGTATATTACATACAGGAGGACAATATAGAGGAAAAGGAAGCTATGCAAAGGTAGATACTAACAGAATATCAGGAGTAAAAGTAGAATTATTAGAATATGATGAAACAGCATCAGACCATATAGCAAAAGATGCAGAAGGAAAAGTAAAGGTAGTAACATTATATAAACTAACAGTAAATAAAGCTGGAACAGTAACAACAACAGAAGAAAAAGCAGAAACAAAAACAAATGAAAAAGGAGAATATTTATTTACAGGAATAAT